>NZ_AQVC01000004.1 GCF_000372405.1 Porphyromonas somerae DSM 23386
TTTAGCCAACCAGAAATTTGCTGTGGAGACCAATCCTCTCTTAGCTTTTCGATCACTTTCTTCCACACACCTTTCCCTATCTTCTTGTTTCGCTTAACCCTTTCCTTATCCTCATTGGCCAGCATTTGGGCGTGCATTTGGGTATATCTTCCACTCTTGTTGGCATTCCTCTTAATCTCCCTAGTAATGGTAGATGGNGAGACTCCTACAAGCTCAGCGATCTCTTTTTTCAACAAACCCTTTTTTAGACCGCTCTCAATTATGTATCTTTGATCAAGGGTTAGATGTTTGTACTTTTTTTTGTTCATAAAACAAATATACTAATCCCATGGGAGGTTTCGGCCTCCCATTTTTGTTTTATGAATCCACACTCCCTTCTTTGCCCTTTTTCACGGCTTATTTGGTGGCCGTACGGCCACCAAATAAGCCGTGAAAAAGGCAGTCCCTAGTACCTCAAAAATTGCACTTCGGTTTAGAACTTAGGTGACCCCGATTCACTCTGAAAGTTCAAAGGTGGAGATAAAATAATAAGCCTCAGTGCTTACACAGCACTGAGGCTTATTCAGAATCACAAAAACAATAAACTATTCGATCACAAGTTTTATTTTATAGCTCTACTGCAATATATCTTATCCTACCGTTGGGGAGCATCCCTTTGATGAAGAGGACTTTGTCCTCGCCTCTATTAAGGATGGATTGGGTGATGCTCTCCACCTCTTTTTCTGAGCGAATAGGTTGGTTATTGACTTCAAGGATAATAAAGCCTTTGGCGATGCCTGCTTCGGCAAACTTGCCCTGGCGGTCTACCCCTGTCACAATCACTCCATTACTGATGCCTAGTTTGCGGGCGGTCTTCTCGTCCAATGCTTTGAAGGAGGCACCGAGTGAGCTAAAGGAGCTTTGCTCTACGATGCTGGTGGTCCCTTCGCTATTCTTTAGTACTACCTTGAAGGTATGTGACGTGCCTTTACGATCAACGGTTATTTTGACCTCATCTCCAGGGTTGTACTTACTTACCTGCTCTTGAAGCTCTGCCATACTGCGTATCTTTACGCCATTAAGGGAGGTGATAACGTCGCCTACTTTCAGACCTGCTTGCTTGGCAGCACTTGTGCCAGCGAAATCGGCTATAAAGGCACCTTCGGTGACCTTAAGATCGTACTCTTTACTTAATTGACTATTGATATTACCTCCCATCACTCCTAACTGAGCTCTCTGTACTACGCCATACTTCTTGAGGTCGGTGACGATCTTGCTGGCGATGCTCATTGGTACAGCAAATGAGTAGCCTGCATAGTTGCCAGTCTGTGAGTAGATCATGGTATTAATGCCTATGAGCTCTCCCTTGGTGTTGACTAGAGCACCACCTGAATTCCCTGGGTTGACAGCTGCATCGTGCTGAATAAATGAGGAGATTCGGAGGTCGCCTTGCTGCACAGCCTCACGCCCCTTGGCACTTACTATACCTGCGGTGACGGTACTCTGTAGGTTGAATGGATTGCCGATAGCAAGTACCCACTCTCCCACTCTTACGGCTTCGCTATCACCGAATGGTATTGGGTAGAGGTTGGTGGCATCAATCTTGAGGAGCGCGAGGTCAGTAGCGGGATCGGTACCGATGATTTTTGCTTCGTACTCCTTATTGTCATTGGTGCTTACCGTGAGCTTGGAAGCACCTGCTACTACGTGGTTATTGGTAATGATATATCCGTCGGTACTGATAATTACACCCGAGCCAAATGCTACTTGGGTAGGAGCTTCACCACTTTCGCCTTGTCCTCCAGGGATGCCAAAGAAAAACTCAAATGGATCGAAAAACCTTGAGGATTGTCTCCGGCTTATGGTTGCTTCACTACGAATATTGACCACTCCATTGATACTTTTCTCAGCGGCCTCTACAAAGTCGGGGGCTCCACTGGAAGATGAAAAAAGTGCGGGGGTCATCTTGGGTTGTTTGAATACCCCACCTGCTTCTGACGTCCTCGCTTCGTACGTTGCGTCTTCACTTTTTAGGCTATTAGAGTAAACGGCCGCCCCTCCCATTGCTCCTATCAAGGAGCAACTCAGTGCTATTCCAGCAATCATTAATCCTTTTTTCATTGTATTCTATGCTATTATTTATTACTTGACTAGTTGCAAATTAAAGGAATAAATGGAACATTTGCAACCGCTCTAAGCGGTTATTTAACAATAAGAAAGCATATCCCGCGGGGTATGCTTTGACGTTTATAAATGATTAACTTGAGAGAGGTATCATTTTGCAACATATAATCATTGAGGTGCTTTATGGCCGTCGTCCTCTCTTCTTAGACTGTCCTTTTCGAGTGGATACTCTATTACCCTTGGGTATTTCTTGATCGCCAAATAGACTCTTTATGAGGTCGTTTCGCCCTATCTTCTTAAGGGAGTTGATGATAGCATTTCGCTTCTCTCTTTGATACCAAAAGAAATATTGCCTCTGGGTCTCCTTGGCTTTCTTTCCTCTTGCTACAGGGATCTCTTGGAGCGTGTAGGGGTGTATACCGCTATAGTAGATGACGGTGGCAACGGTCATTGGAGTAGGGGTGAAGTCTTGCACTTGCTCTAGATGGAAGTTGAGTGACTTGGTGATGACCGCTAACTCTGCCATATCGGCTTCAGTGCAACCTGGGTGGCTACTGATGAAGTAGGGGACAAGCTGTTGCTTTAACTGGTACTTACTATTGATTTGGTCGAAGATGTTCTTGAACTTGTAGAAGGTGTCAAAGGAGGGTTTCCTGATGATATCTAATACTTTGGTAGAGGTATGTTCAGGTGCTATTTTGAGCCTTCCCGAAACGTGATTTTGGATCAATTCTTCGGTATACTGCCTTGCCGTTTCCTTAAGGTCGGGCGACTTGTAGTCGTGCACAAGCATATCGTACCTTACACCACTTCCGATGAAGCTTTTCTTAATGCCCGGGAGGGCGTCTACTGCCTTATATACATTGAGTAGAGGTCGGTGGTCGGCATTGAGATTGGGGCATATCTTGGGGTAGAGGCAGGAGGGACGTAGGCACTTTTGGCAGACATTCATATCCTTTCCATGCATCTGATACATATTGGCGCTTGGTCCACCAAGGTCGCTAATGTATCCTTTAAAGTCAGGCATTTTCGTCACCTTCTTTGCCTCTTCTACAATAGATTCTTGGCTTCTGGAGACGATAAACTTCCCTTGGTGTGCTGAGATGGTGCAGAAAGCGCAACCTCCGAAGCAGCCGCGGTGCATATTGATAGAGTGTCGAATCATCTCGTAAGCACGTATGGTCTTGCCCCTGTATCGAGGGTGTGGAAGTCGGGTGTAAGGGAGTGCGTAATAGCTATCGACCTCTGCCGTGGTGGGGAGAGGGTAGGGTGGATTGACTACGATGACCTCCTCTCCGATCTCTTGATAAAGCCTATGAGCATTGAGCGAGTTGCTCTGCTCCTCAATGTGGCGAAAGTTCTTGGCATACGCCATCTTGCTCTTAAGGCACTCCTCGTGGCTGTGTAGCTTGATATCATCTTCCTTTGGAGTGAACTGGGCAGCAGGTATGGTGTAGGCTACTTGGGGAAGTTGTTTGATATTGTCTAGCGATGCCCCCTTATCAAGTAGTGAGGCGATCTCTAGCACCGACTTTTCTCCCAGCCCATAGAGCACTAGGTCGGCATCACTCATATAGGGCATTCCTGGCAGTAGCTTATCCTGCCAATAGTCGTAGTGGGTAAGCCTCCTAAGTGATGCTTCGATGCCGCCCAATAGGATAGGCGTATCGGGGTATAGGTCCCTCAGTATACGGGTATAAACCAAGCTAGGATAGTCGGGACGCATATCGGAGCGCTCATCGGGAGTGTAGGCATCATCCGACCTGCGTCTTTTGGCAGCGGTATAATGATTGACCATGGAGTCCATATTTCCTGGAGATACACCAAAGAATAGTCGGGGCTTACCGAGCTTCTTGAAGTCCCTAAGGTCGTCACGCCAATTGGGTTGTGGCACGATGGCCACCCTGTAGCCTGCACTTTCGAGTACCCTACCAATAACGGCATTGGCAAAAGAGGGATGATCCACGTAGGCATCACCACTCATGATGATGACGTCCAGCTCGCTCCATCCTCTTTGCTCTACTTCCTTTTTAGAAATTGGTAACCACTCCATCTACTAATTACTTGCCACTCTTGATTATTGCATAAAAGTAAAAAGCTTAAAAGGTTGCATCAAGTCCTTTTAAGCTCTTACCTATATCCAGCGAAGTGAGAAATAATTGATCTCACCAGTGTCGCTTTTTTTCCCCTTATGATTGTCAGCCCCCTCTAATGTTATTTTTGTGTCGAAAGCAGATAGATTACTTCTTCACGTACTCCTTAACCATCTCGTTAGGCACCATCTCCTCCTTGAAAATGTACGCCCCAGTCTTAGGTGACTTCACCATCTTGATAACCTTTGAGAAAGTACGTCCATCGCCTTTCTGCAGCTTCGACATCGCTTTCTTTGCCATAGCTTGCTCCTTCTATTTTATACGTTAATCTATTCCTTGCGTAGACCTATCACTTAATCTCCTTATGTATTGTCATACGTTTGAGGATAGGATTGTACTTCTTCAGCTCCAATCTACCAGTGGTATTCTTCTTGTTTTTGGTGGTAACATACCTTGAAGTCCCTGGCAAACCGCTCTCCTTATGCTCTGTGCACTCTAGTATTACTTGTACACGATCGCCTTTACCTTTCTTAGACATATCTTCCTTGCTTTATACGCTGTGTTTGTTAGTTACTTGTCCAGGACAATTATCTCCTTCAGGTGTCCTTGTGCGTTAGCCCTCTCAAGTGCTGCATTGAGGCCGATCTTATTGATAAGGCGTAGCCCTGCTGCAGACACACGGATTCTGATCCAGCAATCTTGCTCAGGCCAGTAAAAGTTTCTATCAAAAAGGTTTGGCTTAAACGTCCTCTTAGTTCTTCTTAGAGAGTGAGAAACGTTATTACCTGTAATAACCTTCTTGCCTGTGATTTGACAAATTCGTGACATCTCTTATTTATAAATGCTTATATATTATACTTACGATTGGCAAAGTAACCAAAAAAAGACGAGACTACCAAGTTTTTCAACTATTGAGTCTACAAAAACGATCTCTTTCAGCCTCTTAGCTCTGTTACTCAGTCACTGGCTCAGAGGGAGTTTGCTCTGCAGGAGCCTCGGTAGCGGCAGACGTGTCGCCAAATGGTGTTGCTGCCTCTGGTGCTACTGGCAGGGTAGCCTGGTCAACGTAGTCAGAGATTACACTCTCTGATTGGGTGCTTGTGCTACGTGGTGCCCACTTCACAGAAATAATTGCGAGTACGGCTATAGCAATTGCCAGTCCCCAAGTGATCTTCTCTATCAGGTCGGTGGTCCTCCTCACTCCCATAACGTTGTTGCTTGCTGCAAAACCAGAAGCTAGTCCACCACCTTTAGAGTTTTGGATGGTGATGACGAAGACAATCGCTATGGAAGCCAATACGATCAGTATTGAAAGAAATACATACATACGCTCTTTTTTCTATACTTTTATGCTGTTCTATATACTTCGGATATCCGAGGTGCGTGCCTATAATTGAGCATCCCTTTATGGCTTTTGCTACCTATTTTCCGAATTGTTTTCAATTAATTTCTTGAGAAAGTTTAATTGTTCGGCAAAGTAACCACTTTTTTTGGGAAATTCCAAATTTATTTGTGTTAATATGCGTTCGGCTCGTTGGTACTTTCCCTGTCGAATGTACATACGAGCTAGGGTTTCGGTGAATAGTTCTTCCTCTGTTTCGATAGGGTGGTCTGCGGAAGTACTTTTTGCTGGGAAATTAGATTGCTCGGAGGTTTGTGGAGTGTCGGGTGTTACTCCTATCACCTCTGCTTTCTCGCCCAGGTCTAGGAACTCCGATATTATTTCCTCTGTATTTTGTTGCTCAACTACTGTCTGCGTTGCTGGTGGCGTAGCAGGGGTGGCATCGAGTAGCTCCTCTATGTCCGAGCTATCTTCTGGGTGCTGCTCCAAAAAGGCATCAATGAGTCCGAAGCTGCTGTCTTTGCTTTCGCTTAAAGGGGTTTTATCGTTTTGAATAAGAGAAGTAGGGTTGGCATTGAGCTGGTTATAGAGCCTCCGAAGATTTGGTAGTGCTAGTGCTCTTTCGTGGAGCTCGCTGGCATACCTCAGGTCGTTCACCTTGTGTAGGAGCAGCAGTATCAGTGTCTGCAGTGGTGCCGAGTAGGGGTACTGCCTGCTCAGCTCCAGTAGCTCTGGTAGGTGGTGTTTATCGGCGGTATGCGGTTGCTCGATGATTGATTTAAGCTCGTCTTTGGTCATATCTATGGGGCATCAATTTACCAATTCTCTACGGTGGCATTAAAGATCTGATTGATAATATCCTTCGTGAGGTCCTCTATCAATTGGTCTTGCACGTCATTAAACATCTGCGAGCTATCAAAGACGGTAAAAGAGGTGAATTCTCGCTCAAAGCTCTCCTCCTCATTTACCGTGTTGGTATATCTGATATTCACCCTCATCGTCAGTTTGGTCTTAGCAGCATAGGCATCGGCCTGAACCGCTTCTGCCGTAAGGTCATATCCTACGATCTCCCCTTCTATGTTGAGGTCGCCTATCTGATTGGTTTGCGAAAGCCGTGTCTGCTTTTGAAACCTATCCTTAAGGTCCTCAGAAAGTTTTTGGGCCAAAGGAGGGTAGACGATGGGGGCTAGGTTTTGGAAGTCAGAAATATGGATGGTCTTTACCTTGGTGTAGTCGATACTGGCTCCATTAAGACTATATGAAACCTTGCATCCCGCCAATATGATTGCCAAGATGGTGCCTACTCCTATAAAGTGAATACTGCTCTTCATTATTTTAGCCCTCTCTATTTAGTTTACGGTATAACGTTCGCTCTGATATATCCAGATCTTCAGCTGTTTGTCGCCTAGCACCGTGATTTTTCTTCAGTACATAGTCAATGTACCTCTCCTCCATCTCCTTGAGCGTTATTACTTTGCCATCTTCTAGCAGGTCGTGGAAGTCCTCCGCATGAGTTAGCTCGCTCTCCTCCTCCTGTATCCCTAGGTCGGTAATGGGGTTGTGAGCTGGAGCGGCTAGACTTTGGATAGGCTGGGTAGCCATGTGCTGGCTTTGTAGCAGTCTGTAGAGGAGCTGAGTCAATTCCCCTACATTGCCCTGCACATCTCGCAGCATCGTATAGAGTGCTCCTAGAGTGGCATTGTTTTCAAGTGTATCCCCTCCGGATCTATTGTCGAAGTTTTGACCATTTGGCTGGTGTGGAGCGTCTCCTCCCCTATAGTAATCAGAGATGATGGCTGGGTGGCGAACAAGCGCATTGGTAGGTAGGTGTGCAAGCAGCACTTCGGAGGTTACCACTCTATCCTCCACCAAAACACTTAGTCGCTCCACAAGATTGCGCAATTCACGAATATTGCCAGGCCATGAGTAGGTCTCTAGTAGCTCCCTCCCATCCTCACTAAGGCGGATAGGTGGCATCTGGTACTTATCTCCAAAGTCGCCAGCAAACTTTCGGAAGAGTAGAGAGATGTCATCGCCCCGCTCCCTTAGCGGTGGCAACTCTATCGTGACCGTATTGAGACGATAGAGGAGGTCTTGCCTAAATCGACCACGTTTTACGGCTTCTGCTAGGTCCACATTGGTGGCAGCAACCACTCGGATGTCGGTACGCTGAACTTCCGAAGAGCCTACCTTCATAAATTCTCCCGACTCCAGCACGCGCAATAGCCTTGCCTGAGTGGCCAAAGGGAGCTCACCTACTTCGTCCAAAAAAATAGTCCCTCCATTAGCCACCTCAAAGTAGCCTCGACGCTCGGTGACGGCATCGGTAAAGGATCCCTTCTTGTGACCAAATAGCTCGGAATCAATCGTACCCTCAGGGATAGCACCGCAGTTGACCGCTACATACGGGCCATGCTTGCGAATGCTATTTTGATGTATGAGTTGCGGGAAAGCCTCCTTTCCCACGCCACTCTCTCCAGTAACCAAGACGCTTACATCGGTAGGGGCGATGAGCAAAGCCACTTCTATCGCACGAGTGAGCCCTGCCGAGTGCCCCACAATCCCAAGCCGGCGCTTGGCTTCTCCTACTTTGTCGCTGTATTTATTCATATATATATTATACCAGTCCTCTCTTATTTAGTATTCCTCAAAGGTACCTCTTTTTAGTTAATATCTAAAATGTGTGGCATCAAAAGCGAGGGTTATGCATTAGAGATGTCAATCGTGGGGATCCCCATTCACCCAGAGTTTCAAATGGCTAAATAAGGCGGAAAAACTAACTAAAAGAGGGCCGTGAAACCCCATTTTATAACTAGCTGTAATTCAATGTCATACGGAATCGTTTGCCGAGATGCAACTAAGCGATCGGCGAGATGCAACTAAGCAAAAGCTTTCTTGCAACTCGGCAAATGCTTAGTTGCAACTCGCCGATTGCTTAGATGCAAGAAGGATTTTATCTGATTATATTGAAGTAAATATCTTGTTGCAACGTTCCATTTCCCGACCTTGTATTAGGCGTAAAAATAGCACCTTTATCCTATCTATAGCCATCTTAGGATGAGCCAAGAAGGGAGCTTTTAGGTCTGCTGGGGTATTAATCTCAAAATTTATTTATAAGTTTGCAATACGTACAGAGAATATATTAGTATATGAAGAGAAAAATAAGTGGTGGTAGTATTGTGCCAGAGCCAGCATTGAGGCGACTCCCTTGGTACTTAGCGTATGTCAAACTATTAGAGGCTCAAGGTGAGAAGGTGGTTTCTTCTACTCATATTGCCAAGAGTACAGGGGTGGATTCGGCACTCGTGGCTAAAGACCTCTCCTATGTTTCGATCGTGGGAAAAACGCGTGTGGGATATGATGTGGCTGAGATGGTGGAGGTACTGGAGAGCTTCTTGGGCTTCAATCTATCGCACAAAGCTTATATATTTGGAGTGGGCAATCTAGGTGCTGCCTTGATGCACGATAGAGGGCTCTCTCAGTTTGGTATGGATATTGTTGGGGGCTTTGATATCCGAGATGAAGTGGTAGGTGAGGTGATAGGTGGGTCGCCTGTTTATCACTTATCGGAGCTTAAGGAGCGGCGAGATAAGGAGGTATCCATAGGGATATTGACCGTGCCAGTGGATGTAGCCCAGGAGGTGACCGATAAATTGGTGGAGTGTGGAATCAGTGCTATTTGGAATTTTACCCCATTTAGGATTATGGTGCCAGACCATGTGGTGGTGCAGAATACCTCTATTTACTCACACCTTGCTGTGATGTTTCATAGAATTGATGAGGCTATTAGTGGGTTATGAAACTCTTTAGCTCGTGGGTGTCTGGAGCTGCGGAGATAAGGCACTTTGTGGCACGACCCGACAATGTATTGAGTAATTCGGGTAAGGATTTTTACCAACCCGATTGGATGCACGGATTGGAAGCCAAGGCTATGTGGCTTGTCCGTATCAGCAAGGTAGCTAAGTGCATAGACCCAGCTTTTGCCAGTAGATATTACGAAAATCTGTCGGTGGGGGTCTCTCTGAGAGCCAAGGAATTGGATGGTAGCTTGCCTGAGAGCATGAAGGAGGATTTCGATTGCTCCCTCTTTCGGTGGAGTGAATGGCTAACGTATGACGAGATGAGCCGGCACTCTATGAAAGGTGTGAAGATGCTAACTACTGATCACCTCGAGGAGGCGCGTCAATTGATGCTCCCTGAGAGGACTTTGATAGAGGCCGTCATCACTGAACTCAGTCGGTACTACCTCCTCAAGATAGGCGATCTAGTGGCTATACCAGCTATGGAGCAGGTATGGGAGATGGAGCGAGAGCAGGGCCTATTTATTTGTAATGAGCAAAATGAAGAATTGGTATTCTTAAGGATTAAGTGAGTATGAGACAATTACTGATTTGGGGCAAAAGTCTACTGGTGAGTACCGCCCTACTATTATGGGTGTGGGGAAATAATGCCAGTGCTCAAGAAACTGGAAGTGCCAAGACCTATAGCCCTGTGCTAACTGGAGCACCTATCTTATCGATTACTCCCGATGCCAGGAGTGCCGGAATGGGAGAGGTGGGGCTGACGACAACAGCCGATGCGCACTCTATATATCACAATATCTCTAAGCTTGCCTATATAGATAAGGAGTGGGGCGTCTCATTTGTCTATACCCCTTGGCTCTCTGAGGTGGCTAAGGATATCAATCTCTCCACCCTCACTGGGTATTACTCTTGGGGTAATACAGGCGAGATCAATCATGCGGTGTCGGCCTCTCTCAGATATTTCCATATCGGAGAGGCGATGGCTTTTCAGCGTGAATTGATGATCCCGACGACTATTGTCCCATACGAATTGGCTGTGGATCTGGGTTACTCGATTGCCCTTAATCAGCACTGGGCATTAGGGGCTTCTATGCGTTATTTGAGGAGTGACTATAACTACTCAGTGGGCGAGGTCAAAGGGTTGATCAATAACTTCCTCGTAGATATTTCGGCCACCTATCAGACAGGTCTTACGTTCTCAAATGATATGAAGGGGGCACTTAGAGCTGCTGTGGCCCTCAATAATGTGGGTGGTAAGATGAGCTATGATGGTGGTCGCTCTTCTCTTTTCGCTCCCGCCAAGATGAGAGTGGGGGTTGGGCTCGATCTCGATGTCGCACCACAGCATCAGGTAGGGCTACATCTGGAGGCCAATAAATTATTAGCTCCTACCTTCAATCCTAGTGATCGGAAAGCTCCTGACGCCTACAATAAGATGAATATGTGGCGAGCTATGGGGAGCTCATTTGGTGATGCTACTGGTGGCGCCTCGGAGGAGTTCAATGAGGTAATGTGGTTGGTGGGTGCAGAATATACCTATGACAGCCGCTTCTTTGTTCGCTCTGGCTATCATTACCAGCACCCTACCAAGGGAACTAATAGTGGTTTTACTTTGGGGTTAGGATTTATTTATGAGTGGGCAAAGGTGGACCTTTCCTATTTCCTAGCTACTCAGACCAATTCACCTCTTAATAATACATTCAGACTAGGTGTAGGAGTTAATTTTTAGTTCTATGGTACCATTTAGAGTAGGCCAAGGGTATGATGTCCATCGTTTTGAGTCGGGACGAGAGCTATGGCTTGGAGGGGTGAAGATCGAATACCCTTTGGGACTGAAGGGGCACTCCGATGCCGACGTGCTACTGCATGCGATTAGTGATGCATTGCTTGGAGCATTGGCACTGAGGGATATCGGCTATCACTTTCCCGATAATGACCCTAAGTATAAGGGAGCTGATTCGAAGCAGCTGCTGAAGGAGGTGGCGAGGCTTGTGCTCCAAAAAGGTTATAAGGTGGGGAATATTGATGCCACGATTGTGGCCGAGCAGCCCAAGATAAATCCGTATGTGCCCGCAATGCAGGAGGTAATTGCACAGCTGCTCTCAGTAGACGTTGATCAGGTATCTATCAAAGCAACGACTAATGAGCAGATGGGGTTTACAGGACGTCAGGAGGGGATCTTGGCACTTGCTACCGCTTTAGTCTATAGGGATTGAAGCGCTTGAGCCCATACTGGATGAGCAAAACTATTTTTTTCTTGGCTAGATATTTGGTGGTTTGAAATAATTGTCGTACCTTTGCAAAGCAAAAGAGGAGAAATGCTCCTAACATTGCAAAACATCTGCGGAAATAGCTCAGTTGGTAGAGCACAACCTTGCCAAGGTTGGGGTCGCGGGTTCGAGTCCCGTTTTCCGCTCTTTTGTCTAAAAGCTTCTTTGTAGTTTTACAAGGAAGCTTTTCTTCTTTTGGAGAGCTTCTTACGAGCATATACCTACTTGTAGGTACTTTTATGCTTTTATTGCTTGTTTATTTCCCTAATTATGATTAGCTTTGTAACGAATGAGGGGCTAAGTGCTCCAAAGGAATAACTAATCATAAATAAAAGGTAAAGTATGGCAACAAAAAGTTTGAAGGGTACACAGACCGAGAAGAACCTAATCTTTTCTTTTGCTAATGAGAGCCAAGCACACGCTCGTTACAGCTTCTTTGCAAGCCAGGCGAAGAAAGATGGTTTCGTAGAGGTGCAAGCTTTCTTTGAGCAAACTGCAGACCAAGAGAAGGCACACGCTAAGAGATTCTTTAAGTTCCTTGAGGGTGGAATGGTCAATGTAAATGCAGAGTTCCCAGCAGGTACTATTGGTACTACTCTTGAAAATCTAGAGACTTCTGCTAAGCTAGAGCATGAGGAGATGGAGAGCGTATATCCTGGATTTGCTGAGACTGCAGAGAAGGAGGGCTTCCCAGTTATTGCTGCTGCTTATAGAGCTATTGCTGTTGCAGAGGGCGAGCACTCTAGAGTGTACAGTGAGTTTGCTAAGCGTATCCGCGAGGATAAGATGTTTGAGAGCGATAAGGAAGTGGTATGGCAGTGCCGTAAGTGTGGTTTCCTTATGAAGGGACTTAAAGCACCAGCTAAGTGCCCTGCATGTGAGCATCCAAGGGATCACTTCCAGAGACATAGCGATGCACCTATTGCACCTATCTCAACCCTTTAATTGGGTGGTTCAATAGATTGCTATTGACATGAATAAAGGCGGGTAACCTATGGGTTATCCGCCTTTATTCGTAGTTAGTCGAAAGTCGCAACTCTCTCTTCGTGGGTCTGTACTTATTCAGATTACTTGAAGAGGTCGGCGATGTCGTCGCGGGAGAAGCTCTTTTGGATCTTATCGGTTTGGATAATATCTTCGGAGAGGGAGCGTTTGCTCTCTTGTAGCTGTAGGATCTTTTCCTCGATGGTCTCTTTGCAGACAAGGCGATAGGCATTGACGTGCTTCTCCTGCCCGATGCGGTAGCTTCGGTCGATGGCTTGGTTTTCTACTGCAGGGTTCCACCAAGGGTCGATGAGAAAGACGTAGTCGGCAGCGGTGAGGTTGAGCCCTGTGCCACCGGCCTTAAGGGAGATGAGGAAGACCCGTATCTCATCATCCTCTTGAAATTGCTGGACCACCGCCTCACGATTGGTAGTGGATCCATCGAGGTAGACGTAGGGGATGTCCTCTAGCTCTAGTCGCTTCTTGACGAGGGCGAGCATGGAGGTGAATTGTGAAAAGACGAGGGCTTTGTGCTCCGACTCGATTTCACGGAGGTTGCGCATCAATATATCTAGTTTGATGGACTGTGTACCGTAGTCCTCGCTCTCTGTGGAGATAAGGGCTGGGGAGTTGCAGATCTGTCGTAGCTTGGTGAGGGCTTGAAGTACCATCATCTGTGCCTCTCCTTCGCTAGATTTCTCCATTTCGCTAAGCAGTTGCTCGCGGAAGTGCTCCTTGTGACTATCGTAAACCTTTCGCTGCTCCTCTTTCATCTCGCAATAGAGGACTGTCTCTGTCTTATCGGGCAGTTCGGTGGCTACTTGCTTCTTTGTCCTACGAAGGAGGAAGGGCTGTGTCATATCCCGAAGTAGATGAGTGCTTCGCTCGTCGCGTTGCTTATCAATCGCATTGGCAAAGTTTTGGCGGAAATGGTCCATGCTGCCAAAGATACCTGGATTGAGAAAGTTCATCTGGGCGTAGAGGTCGAAGGTATTGTTTTCAATCGGAGTACCTGTGAGGGCAAGGCGGTGGTTCGCTTGAAGAAGACGCGCTGCCTTGTATCGCTTGGAGAGTGGATTCTTAATCGCTTGGCTTTCGTCGAGTATAGCATATTCAAAGGTGATTTGAGAGAGCTCCTCAATGTCGTTGGAGACCACTCCATAGGTGGAGAGGATGATGTCGTACTGTGAGAATAGCTCTCTTAGGGAGGCTCTATCGCCTCCTCGGTAGACTAGATAGGTGAGGGAGGGGGCAAACTTATCTAGCTCTTTTTGCCAATTGAATAGCAGTGAGGTGGGTAGCACGATGAGGTGTGGGGGTAGGGGCTTTTTGCCACTTTGCTCCTTGAGGTGCTGTAGTAGGGTGATCACTTGTAGGGTTTTTCCTAGTCCCATATCGTCGGCAAGGCAGCCTCCTAGTTGGTTTTGGTTGAGGAATAGTAGCCAATCAAAGCCACTCTGCTGATAGCTTCTCAGCTCTGCATTGATCCCTTTGGGGATCGGGTGGGGAGTGAGCTTGGTGAGGTTTTGAAGTCGGCGACGGAGCTCCATCATCTCCTCTATGTATTTGGGTCGCTTGGGGAGGTCGTCGTAGAGCTGATCAATAATATTGAATTGGTAATTTGAGATCTCTATCTTGTCTTTGCGTAGTCGGCCAACTTGGAAGTATCGAGCATACCGTTCTAGCCACTCCTCGGGAAGGATTCCGACGGTACCATCGGAGAGCTGTATGTATTGGCTCTTATTCATCACACTCTTCCGTACCTCTTGTAGCGAAGCTGTCTGTTTGCCAAACTTGATATTGATCTTGAGGTCAAACCAATCTATCCCACTCGAGGTGGAGATAGAGATGGTGGGGGTGTGGAGGTTGTAACGGAAGTTCTTTAGGCTCTCAGAGCCATAAATCTGTACCCCTTTATTGCGTAGCTTTTCGCTAGAATTGAGGAGCCAGTTATCCTCCATCAGTTGCTCTCCTGTAAGGGTGAATTCGATAGCTGCGTCATCGAAAGAGGGATGCAGACTGCGGAGGTACTCTAGGTACTGGTTCTCGAAGTCGGCATCACGCTCTAGTAGTGTATTGGTCTCACGGTCGTAAAGAGGGGCTCTATCAGTTAGAGGTATAGAGTCTTCGCCGTACTGTATTGCTGGGGTGAGGCGGATAGTCCCCTCATCAGTATCGGTGAGGAAGAGTTGGGCTGTGGCTTGCTCTGCTTGCAGTTGTTGCTTATTATGTACTTCTGAATTGATTTCAAAGAGCTTGCCGAGGGGTTTGATGACCGTATCGTAGAGCTTTGGTAGATCCTTTGGTTGGTAGAGGATCATCGGCTTTTCTCTATTGAGTACCTGTAGGTGGTAGTTGAGCATCTGATAGTCTGCTGCCGACCTGAAGATGTAGACCTCCTTGTAGTCAACGATCACAAAAGCTTGATGGATCATCATAGTGTCAGGGTTGATCTCTATCTCTTGGTCGCCTGCATGTAGGGTGGGGCGAAGCTTTATCAATTGCTGATTAAAGTCGGTCTGGATAAGGTCAAGGCGAACCTCTGCCAGTTCGTCGTGAAGCTCCAGCTGAGTCAGTCGCTCAAGCCCCTTTTGTTCGAATTTCTGAATATCGAACTTGTCAATGTATAGATAGAGGGGGTGTTGTTTTAGGATACCTCTGAGTTGATGTATGGTAGCCACAGACTCTACGGAGGGCTTGTATTCCCACGAGCGCTCGTCTATCGTATTGCTAAGCTGTAGGTAAGAAGTGGCGTGAAGAGCCTCCTCGTCGGTGAGGTTGGAGAGCTGGAGGGTGAGCTTCTCAATATTTTGGAGGGTGACGAAATTGAGATTGAGCCTACCCGATGCAGCTAGTTTGCCACGAGCTGGTAGGGGTAGCCAGCACCGATTGATATTGCTATTAAAGCGATATGAGATAGGAGAGATATAGAAGAATAGTTGAAACCTATTCTGTGCCAACTTTCGAGAGAGCTCGGGGTCTGCTTTGGGTGTGGTACTCTTAAAGTTGAGACCCAGTGCCTTTAGGGTATCTGCGGGGTCTGAGATGCAAAGGTCATCGGGTTGCATCAGCATATAATGCCCATCCTGGTCGTAGGCAAGTTGTCCCTCAGTGCGGAGTGGATCCTCCTCAGGAAGCTTGGCTTGTAGGTCGGCAATGAGTTGGTCTCTTCCGTAGTCTGGATTGAAGAAGAGCTCGGGAAGGGTCTCCTTGATGCTGGTCAATGCTACTTCAATATGCCTGCAGGGGGACCACTCCTCATAAGATTTACATTCCGTGCAGGTGCAGGTGGCTGTAATGAAGTGGGCTGGGATATCGACCTCAAAGTCCTGCTGATATAGTTGAATAGAGTCGTGGACAGTAGTCTTTACTTTGCCGTTATCTATATCTATCTTTTTGTAGCTTATTGTATCCGATCTTTTATGGGTGCAGACTAGATCCATCGTCAGTTCATCGATTTGGTAGCTCTCTGTTAGTGGAATGTGCAGACCTTGAGATACGGGTGACTTCTTGTTCTTAAGCAATGGAGAGTCGTGATAGGTGCCATGCTCTGAAGGGATCATAAAATAGAGAGCCCGTAGGATAGACATTATTATTGTCTTTTGGTCGAATCCAAATAGGTTCTTAGGAAGGTCCTCAAATTGGATGGTTTTATTGGTGAAATTGACGGTGGCGGCTACCATTCTTTCACCCAGCTCAGCACTAGAATAACCAGTCAGTGTAATTGAAAGAATAAAAGACACTACGGATTTATCATTGGGCAAAGGAATTGCATAGCTAGGGAGAGCTGTAAGGTTGAAACTCCTGGAGATAGTCTTTTCTCCAATCTTATTATCTGCAATGTACTTGGTAATTATTTCTTGAAGTGGGTGAATTGCTCTATCTGCCATACGAACTCATTAAACCTATTCTTATATATTCTGTAAAGGTACCCAATTCTACCGTAATAGATGCAAAAAGGGGTAGACGACACTTCGTCTACCCCTCGGGACATATTGTCTTTACGACTACTTACTTACCGGCTGCCTCTTTTGCCTCCTTGATCATCTTGGCATTAGGCAGAATGAATATCTCTACTCGGCGATTCTTAGCTCTATTCTCTGGGGTTGAGTTGTCCACTACAGGTTGGTCTGGTCCTACCCCTTCGCTAGTCATACGAGCGACATCTACATTGTATCCACGTAGGAAGTTGCGAACACTCATCGCACGCTCCTCAGAGAGTTTCATATTGTACTCATACCTACCGGTAGCATCAGTGTGGCCAATAATCTTGATATCGGTATCAGGATTGGCATTCATATTCTCTGCAAACTTGCGGAGAGCGTCACGCGATGCTTGGTTGAGGGTGCTAGAGCTAGTAGCGAATAGGATGCCACTATCAAAGGTAACACGGATTGCTTCACCGTTATTCACTGTCTCTACAGTGGCCTCTGGTATCTGTTGCTCTAGCTCCTTGGCTTGCTTATCCATCTGATTGCCGATGATACCACCCGCGGCACCACCAAGAGCAGTACCTATTGCGGCACCCATAGCTGTATTGCCAGCTACCTTGCCGATACCTGCTCCGATAGCTGCACCAGCGGCAGCACCAATGCCGAGACCCTTTACTGAATTAGAAGCCCCGCATCCGCTCAGTAGCAGACCTAATGATACTGTAGTTACTCCTAAAATAGATTGAAACTTTGTCATAATTCTCTTCTGTTAAATGGTTAATCCTCTTCCCCCAATGATTCATCAAATTCTTGCTGTAGCTGTAGCAGCAGTACCAAGTCCTCCTGACTGATATCTATGTCTTGCTCATCTTCAGCAGCTGTCTTTTGTACGAATTGATAGAGGTCGTCAATATCTATCTCCACCTCATCTTCATCACCCTCAATGCCCTCGGTGTACTCATCCCATAGCTCAAAGAGATATAGGAGGTCTTGGTCTAGGAGGTCATTGATACGCTCCATATCCTTAGTCTCTTCTCGAACGTAGTCCAGTAGCTCTTCATCGTACCAATCGAGCTCGTCATCATCCTCGTAGTCCTCTAAGTCGAGGTCTTTCTCTGAGTCATAATCTTGCTCCTTCATAGCCCTTTATCTCTATAGAATTAGTCATTACCTAGCGGGGTGCTTCCCCTTTACATTCTTACACAAAAGTAGGTAAATAAATGATACAAGACACTTATTTCCTTTGATTTAACTAAAAATACCACTTCCTACTCTGATGAAGGTAGCTCCGTGCTTCAGTGCCAAAGGGTAGTCGTGAGTCATCCCCATAGAGAGCTCAGAGAAGTGTGGACTCCCCTTAAATGCTCCCTCCTTGAGGGATTGGAATAACTCCTGTAGGTGTGCGAACTGCCCCTCCACCACACTCATATTATCGGTGAGGGCGGCCATACCCATCAGCCCACAAATCTGGGCATGCTGCAACCCCTCTATCTCGCCACTCTGGAGGAACTCTTGAAGCTCATCCTCGGTAAAGCCGTGCTTAGTCTCTTCGCCTGAGATGTGTATCTGTAGAAGTACTGGCAACGTCTCACGCCCTAGTCTCACACACTGCTTCTCCACCTCCTGTAGTAGTCGAAGGCTATCGATGCTGTGTATCATAGAGACAAAGGGCACCACGTACTTGACCTTATTCCTCTGTAGCGTACCGATGAGGTGCCACTCTATATCCTTGGGTAAGTGCTCTTCCTTAGGGAGTATCTCCTGAACACGGTTCTCACCAAAAAGTCGTTGACCCGCATCGTATGCTTCCATCACCTCTGCCTCGGTGTGGTACTTAGATACCGCAATGAGCTTTGTACCCTCTGGGAGCTCTTGTCGGAGTGCCTCTAGCCGCTCTTTGATACTCACTTTGCTTCCTCCCCAGTATTTATTTGGTACTTAAATACGTCCATGTAGGTGGTCTCTGTGATACTTGCCACCTCGTAGTCTCCGAGCGTATCCTTCATCCCTTTGTGGAGGTTCTCAAGTGCCTCATCAAGGTCATCGGCTTGTACGATTATCTGCACAAACTTCCGCTTCTCCACCCCTGCCTTTTCGTCGAGGGTGATGAAGCCAACCTTGCTCTTGTAATATCGCTCGCTCTTATCATCAAGGAAAAGCTCGTATAGGCGTACCTTACGGACGCTGTCTACAATGTAGCTTCCTCGGCTGTGCATCTCCTCAGAGATACGGGTCTCTGCCTCTGTAAAGGACTCTGCATCTACCAGGTAAGACTCACTTACCTTACGCATCTTTCCCGATTGATTAATCTCCTTTTCGTATGTTATTTTGCAGTCAAACCAACTCATATTATTTATCTAGATTCTCTAATGTTACAGATTTTACTTTGGTCTCTCTTATGATTCCATTGAGGGCTGTGCCATCGTCAAGGCTAGGGGAGGCATCCGTGAGCACTGTGATCTTACTCGCCAGTCTGTGGCGGACTAGATCCTTTAAACTATTAAGCACACAGACATTCCCCGCTAGACCGCAGAGTAGAATCTCCTCGGCACTCTCTAGCTCCTTAGGGTAGCTATCCTCAAAAGCGCTGTACTGATCGCGGTCTAGATCGCACCCTTTCTCTATAAAATTGATTGGGCAGGGAAGTGCAATGAGTGCCTCCATTAGAGGCTCCCAAATGGCAGCTCCCGTGCTATACTTTACGCAGTGGGTAGGCCAGATGCCACCATTGGGCTCAAAGCTACAATGCTTGATAGGGTGGGCGTCCATGGTCACAAAGACTTGGTCGGCTGCGATCTTTGGCAGTGCTGTAGCCAAACGATCCATTGCTTCCGAGGCACCTCCTACTGGGAGGGTACCTGTGATGAAGTCCAATTGAGGGTCTACTATAATTAAAGCTCTTTTCATAATGCTATCTATATTGCTTGGTGGTAATCAAGTGATTCTTTAGTGGTGTAGCGTACATCTCCAGTATCTTCTCTTTCAAAAACTGGTGATGCTCCGGCGCTGCCTCTACCTTAGCTATCTGCTGGGCTAGGTACTTCTCAAAGGTTGCCTTCTCCTTCTCGCTATACATTTTGGCAAACTGCTCACCGCCATGGAGTGCATCAAAAGCAACGTAATTATTGGGGTAGAAGCGGTAAAGGGTGAATATCTGTCGGTCAATCTCCTCGGCTACTAGCTTCAGAACCTCCTGCTTCGTCTCAGCTGCTTGTGTGATAGTAGAAAGGTCGTAGAGGGTCTCGCCGATGGCAAAGTGTACTCTCCCCTTCTGCCCTTCTAGCCCAGTCTGCATATTGATGAGGTCGTCTAGTGGCGCCTTTTTCCACGAAGGATCCAGCTTCTTAGCCAGCATCTCCTTGGCTTTGAGATAGTCACAAGGATCGTACTCGTAAGTGATCGCCACAGGCGTAATGTGCAGTTTGCTGAGGAGCTCTGCTTCACTCTCTCCTCGCTCGGCACTGAGGGTAAGCATCTTGAGTACCGCTGTCTGCGTACGGTCATCGGAGTTTTTGCGTCGCCCTTCACTCTGTGCCAGCCATACAGAAGCCTCACCGCCAGCCACTGAGCTTAGGATATAATTGGAGAGTCGCTTGCTCTCTATCAGCATCTCACGCATGGAGGGGCTTCGCTTTACGATAAAGGCATCGGCCAATCGTACCACTACCCTTATCCATTCGCTAATGAGTAGATTGTCCCCAATAGCGATGCGTGGAAAGCCTAGCCCCGAGCTGTAGAGTAGGTAGTTGAGAAAGGCAGAGTCGAGAATGATATCTCTATGATTCGAGATAAAGAGTTGCTTCTCCTCACCACGCTTTACCAACTTGCTCTTGCCTGAGATAGTAAGCGAAAAGGTAGAGTCCTTGAGGATTGCTTCAATCACTGGCTTGAGGAAAGTCTCCTTGAAGTTGTAGATGGAGGTCGATCTCTCCACCATCTTATCTAATTGCTCCCTACTGATATCCCCATAGAAGTGATGGAGGATACCCTGAACCTCCTCTTGCTGGACTAGGTGTGCTACCACCTCCTGTACCTCGCTATCAATATAAGGGCGAATGCTCTCAAAATATATGTCGTCGGTCTTCATCATGGCTATTTATCTCTCTTATGGTTTTCTAAATGATACTGGATAATACTCATCAATACGTCGCCCACCTTCTTGCCATCGGCATGTACCTGCTGAGGGATAAAGCTGGTGGCTGTCATGCCGGGAGTGGTATTGACCTCGAGGAGCACTGGTACCCCCTCCTCAATGATAAAGTCTACTCTAATAATTCCCGACGCCCCGAGATATCCATAGATCTCACGTGTGAGTTGCTGAATCTCAGCCGTCATCTCGGGTGAAATGCGGGCGGGAGTAATCTCCTCCACTGCACCATTGTACTTCGCATCGTAGTCGAAGAATTGATTCTTCGGCACCACCTCAGTCACGGGAAGGATATGCAGTCCCTCACCATCTTTGTAGGCGCCACAGGTAACCTCTGTACCGGTAATCAAACCCTCGATCAGCACCTCATCGGCTTCGCTAAAGGCTAGTTCCACCGCCGGTAGTAGCTCATTCACTTCGTCCACTCGGGTAGTAGCTACGCTGCTCCCTCCAGCATTAGGCTTTACAAAGGCGGGCAAGCCGGGCTCTACCGCAAGGATAATAGGACGAATAGGATCGCCCTTCTGCAACCTTACACTTGGTGCAATCTTGATGCCGAAGCTATGGAGAAAGTGCTTACAGAGGTACTTATTAAAGGTGAGTGCACCGATGGCTGTGGGGCAACAGCTATAGGGTATCCGCAGCATATCTAGGTAGCCGGTGAAGAGCCCATCCTCCCCAGGTGTGCCGTGGATGGTAATATAGGCGTAGTCAAAGGTTACCTTGGTGCCATCAATCTGAACGGAGAAGTCGTTGCGGTCAATGGGGTACTCCTTTCCCTCTAGCTGTACCACCCATTTTTCGTGAGTGATGAGCACGGGGTAAATCTCCAGTGGTGCCCCTTCCAAAAAGTGGAGGATGCCCTCTCTACTCTTGAGGGAGACCTCATATTCATTGCTGTAGCCACCTGCTACAAGAGCTATCTTAGGGTGTTGATTCATACCTCTATAGGTTCAATGGAGCCAGCCTCTACATATCGTCTCCACTTCTCTAGGAGTGCCGACATATCCTCTGGCAAAGGTGAAGTAAAATCCATCTGCTCCTTCCTCACAGGGTGATAAAAGCCAAGTGTCTGGGCATGTAGTGCCTGTCGGGGGCAGAGAGCAAAACAATTCTCAATGTATTTCTTGTAATTGGCAAAGCGATTGCCTCTAAGTATTTCATTTCCGCCATACCGCTCGTCATTGAAGATCGGGTGCCCAATACTCTTCATATGGGCACGGATCTGATGAGTTCGACCAGTCTCTAGCTGGCACCTAATGAGTGAGACATATCCCAGCTCTTCCTCCACCTTGTAGTGGGTGACGGCTGTTTTTCCGACCTCTCCCTCGTAGGGAAAGGTGGTCATAATCATCCTATCCCGAGGATCACGTGCTAGGTTGGTGCGGATCGTCCCCTCCCGCTCCTTTGGACGCCCCCAAATGATTGCTTGGTACTCCCTACGAGTACTCTTCTCAAAGAATTGCCGTGCAAGAGCTGTCCGAACCGTAGGCTCCTTGGCGATTAGTAGCAGACCACTCGTGTCCTTATCAATGCGATGGACGAGGCCCACATTGGGGTCGTTGGGGTCGTACTTAGGGTCGTCCTTTAGATAATAGGCAAGGGCATTGAGGAGGGTGCCCGTATAATTGCCGTGACCTGGGTGAACCACCAAACCTGCTGGCTTATTGACCACCATCAGGTAAGGGTCTTCGTAGAGAATGTTGAGAGGGATATCCTCGGGGATAATCTCTAGTTCGTAGGGAGGTCGCTTTAACCGCAGTGAGACCACTTCGCCAGGGCGTACCTTGTAATTGGATTTTACAGCCCTATCATCCACAAAGAGGGCACCCGCCTCAGCGGCTTGCTGAATGCGATTGCGACTAACCTTGGGCATACGATCTACCAAGAAGCGGTCAATGCGTAGGGGCGTCTGCCCTTTATCTACCACGCAAGAGAAGTGCTCGTAGAGCTGCTCCTCTAGGGTCGGCTCCTCCTCTTCTAGAAGGTCCTCCTCTTCCGTTGCTTCGTAGTCTATGTACTTATCTATCGCCATGGGGCTTTACTCAAAACCAGTTTTCTCCAGAGGGTTCCTCAATTGGGGTGTCAAGCGGAAGGTCTAGCGAACTATTCTGAAGGCTATCCATCATCGCTGTCTCGTACTCTTCGGCCGAGGAGACCTCCATAATCAAGTGGGTGTTGTAGGGGATACGCTCGCCTGCACTGAGGTACCTGCCAGTGCTATCCTTGAGATGCAACACCAGTAGATGGTGTGGCCCTGGTACATATTCTATCGTGACATTCTTAAAACCAGCACCCTTTAGCATCATCTCCACTGAGCGCTCCGATAGCTCTTCAAACTCAGGGATCTTGATGCTCTTGACGTTCATCGTATTGACCGTCACAAAGATCGTGCGGTGGGGCTTGATGCGTGAGCCCGCCTTGGGAGTAGTATCTAGTATGATGCCAGGGGTCTGACCCTCTACATAGACGGAGTCAACCACCTCCATATTTAGGTGCGACCGCCCCAGCATCTCAGAGGCTTCGACTTGCGAAAGCCCAATGATATCGGGTGTCTCTATGGCTTTGCCGTGACGGGTGTATATTTTGAGGAAAAACATTGACCCCCAAAGAAGCAATAATCCAGCTAATACAATCAGTCCTATATGTATCAAAAGCCTAAGCCACCATGGTTGTTTATTGCTCCATGGTAGTTTTAGCTCTTTTTCGTCGGTTTCTTTGTTACTCATTTGCTATGTGATAAGGTAGTATTATTGGCACTTCCATACGTAAGGTATGGTGCCGCCACGTTGTCAATTACCATTCAAAATTACCACAATTCCACGATAGTAGCAAAGATGTACCCTTAGCCCTGTGTATTGAGGAGTCTGTTATTTAGTTTTTATTCAACCACAATTGCTGAGTGTTTCGTGCGGGGTAATAGGCTTATTGTACTTCTTTTGACTTGGAGATTGGGGTGTTTTTTTGCCTCATTTTAGGGCGGTGAAAGTGATTTTATAACCCATTGTTTTTCAGATTGATATGAGGGCGTCAATTGAGTTGCAACTAAGCAACCGGTTAGTTGCATCTCGGCAATTGCTTAGTTGCAACTCGCCGATCGCTTAGTTGCAACTCAACTTTTGGCTACTTGCACTATGGGGTAATAGTCAATGGAAAAAATGGTATAGGAGTGTCGTGGCGAGTGTTTTTTTGCAGGCGATAATAATTTTCCGATGTCAAGATTTGTTTTCTAAACATTTCGGGGGTGATGAATGTTATTGGTAATAGAGGAGGAGAAGATTTTCCTTCTTTAGAAAGTTGTTTTTTTATTCACCCCGTCACAAAGCTCTTTCTGTAGGTGCGTGATGGATTAAGATTTACAAATAGATATGTTTACATTAGTAGGAAAGAAAGCACCTGATTTTAGTGCAACGGCTGTGAAAGGTAGTCAGTTTATTGAGAACTTTACCCTATCGCAATTTGAGGGAAAGAAGTATGTAGTCCTTTTCTTCTACCCTATGGACTTTACCTTTGTGTGTCCTACGGAGCTACACGCATTCCAGGCAAAGCTCGCGGAGTTTGAGAAGCGTGATGTGCAGCTGATTGGTTGCTCAGTGGATAGCCAATTCTCGCACTTTGCTTGGCTTTCTCAGGATCGTAAGGAGGGTGGTATCAAGGGAGTAGAGTATCCAATTGTTGCCGACTTCTCAAAGGTGATCTCTCAGAACTTCGGCGTTTTGGCTGGTGAGGAGGATTATGATGAGGAGGGTAACCTGATCTTTGAGGGTAATCCTGTAGCTTACCGTGGTCTATTCCTGATTGATAAGGAGGGTATTGTACGCCATATGCTGGTGAATGACCTGCCACTCGGACGTAATGTGGATGAGGTGCTTCGTATGGTAGATGCCCTGAAGCACTATGAGGAGTATGGTGAGGTGTGCCCTGCCAACTGGAATGATGGCCAGGAGGCGATCAAGGAGAGCCACGATAGCGTAGCTAACTATCTATCTCACCACTAATCGTTAATAATTTAGTAGGTAAAAGTAGGCGGCTAGTGATTAGTGTTGGACACTGTTCACTAGCCACTTTTTTTATACTCTCCTTGAAATATAATTCCAAGCAACGATACGAATCTGATCAATCAGAGTGGAAGCAAGGTATATGCCAAGAATCAT
The DNA here is from genome assembly GCF_000372405.1 of Porphyromonas somerae DSM 23386. Lineage (GTDB taxonomy): Bacteria > Bacteroidota > Bacteroidia > Bacteroidales > Porphyromonadaceae > Porphyromonas_A > Porphyromonas_A somerae. The sequence continues at coordinate 24,829 of NZ_AQVC01000004.1, forward strand.
CAGTCCAGTGTATAATATAGCCACTGGAAGGCTGTAGGTGGCATAGAAGTAAAGAACAGCGGTGGTATAGTAGGGAGTGATATTGGGGTTTGCGTGAGTTAAGTAGGCAGAGAAGGAGGAGGCTGCACTCCAATTAATCAGCTTGGATTGAATATTTAGTTTTGAAAAGAATAGCAGTAAAGCAACTGATGAGATAATGACAGTTGGAGCTAAGTAGTCAAAAAGGTAGTGGTGTCTATTATAGATGGCTTTAGCAACCCTTGCTAAATTGCCCCATCCCTCCCCAATAATGGGCAAAGAGACGATAAGGGTGGTGACGATGAGTGAAATGCCAATGTAAGTAAGGAGGTCTATGCTTTTGGGTAACTGAGAAAATCGAGGCTTATAGATACGAATGTACCTAGCGAGTAGGTAGAGACCTATAAATGAGTGTGTTGAATAACCTTCATTAAAGAAGTAAGCATTGCCTAACCAACCATAAGTGGATTGGAATATGAAGAATACGATCAGTACTATTTCATAAACCCGTTTAGAGCTATGCTCAATAAAGAGATTAAGAACTGGAGATAAGATATAGAGCCCAATATAGGCTTTAATAAACCAACCAAGTTTGGTGGCATATAATACCTGTGCAATTCCTTTGAAAGTAAGATCGGAAAACCCACATAAGAGAGCCGTTATATAGATGGCTGTGGAGTAAAAGAGGCACTGAAAGATAAAGTTGAAGAACCCTTTTAGCCTGGGTTTGATCCCAAACCATCCAGATATAAGTACAAAGAGATTGACGCATACAATGGATAGGCTTTGACAGAGCACCATCCAAATGGAATAATAGGTGTTCTGTGTGAAGCATTCCCACTGTGGGGACCCCTGACTAAAGTAATTAGCGTGGACTACGAGGATCAATAGGGTAGCTACAATACGTAGTAGCTCCATATTGGAATCTCGGGTGGTGATTCTTTCCTTTATGGTGTGACTGCTGTGTTGGGTATTATCCATTTCTTTCTTTTGTGGTGCAAATAGTTGATGAGATACTTAGTGGCCTAGGAGCTTCTGCACATCCGCTTCGGTGCCATCGTTGGAGGCTGGTGTTAGCTGGAGTAGGTGGCAGAGGAGTGGGTAGATGGCTACGTTGGGGACTTGACTCACCTTTTTGCCTTTGGCAAATGAGGGACCTACACCAAAGAATATGGCTTGCATCTCGGGCACTGAATTATCAAACCCGTGACCGGCAGCAAGCTTGAGCTCTGGCTCTTCTCTGAAGAAGATATAGCCACCGAGTTCGGGCATTACGACGATGTCTCCGAGTCGCTCTCCTTCGCTAAAGTGGAAGCGTGCAGGTACATCGGCCCTTCGATAGGCGGTGATATTTGGAATCTTTTCAAGCACCGACATGGCCTCGTCAATATACTCTGGGCGCTTGGTGTAGAGGAGGGTGGGGGTGCCATCAACGATATAGCTGAAGCTATCTGCTGGTAGGTAGTCCCATAGGTTGACGAGTTTTTCGGGCTCATAATCTTTCATCCCGTGGTCGGAGACTATAATAAAATCAACTTGTGAAGCGATGGGAAGCTTGGCTAGCTCACTCCTAAAATAGCCTACCACACTATCCACCTTGGCAACCATCGCCTTGAGTTCGTCGCTCTCGGTACCACAAGTGTGACCAGTGTGATCGGGCTCTTGGAGATACCAGGTGATAAGGCGAGGACGCTCTTCAATCGGCTTTTGTAACCACGCGATCACGGAGTCGGCACGAGCTGTAAAGGAGGTGTCGGCATCATACTTTTTCCAATAGCTAGGGTGCATATTTTGCACAGCTGTCTCAGAGCCTACCCAGAAGTAGGAGCCTGCTTTTATCCCTTGTTTCTCGGTGGTATTCCAGATGGGTTCACCCCCATAAAAGGCAGGATTATATACTCGAGTGCTATCACCGAGACGGTAATAGTCATTGAGCTCATTGACCCAAAAACGGTTGTTGACAATGCCGTGGTTTTGGGGATAAAGTCCTGTGGCCATGCTATAGTGGTTGGGGAAGGTATTGCTGGGGTAGGAGGGTTGTAGAGAGCCTGATACCCCTTCTGCTGCCATGGCGTCAAGGAAGGGGGTGGGTATCTCGTTGAGGTACATATACCTAAAGCCGTCGAGCGAGAGGATCACTGCGTATCTCTCTTGTGTCTTTGCTTTTGAAGACTGTTGGTACAGCTTTATCCCTACAAAGATGGCGGAGAGAGTGAGGATTAGAAGTGCCCAAAATGTTGTTTTGCGTCGCGTCATATCTTTTATTAATCTAATAGGTGTCAATTAAATATGGGCAAAGTTACTAAAACCCTTTGAGGTAGATTGCTCATTTATACTTAACTTTGTAGGAGAACAATTAGATAATGGATCAACAAGTAATCATAGGCATCGACCCTGGTACGATCGTGATGGGCTACGGGGTGCTAAGAGTGTCGGGCAATAAGCCAGCGCTAGAGGCGATGGGAATCCTTCGGCTTGACCGATATAAGTCGCACTACTCTCGTCTCCTGAAGATACAAGAGGCAGTAGAAGCACTGATCACGAGGTATGCTCCCTCGGCGATGGCATTAGAGGCCCCTTTTTATGGGGTTAATATACAGACAACCTTGAAGCTAGGACGTGCACAAGGAGCGGCGATGGTGGCTGCCCTTAAGGCGGGTATCCCGGTTACGGAGTATGCACCAAGTACTATTAAGCGTATGGTTACGGGTAAAGGAAATGCAAGCAAGGAGCAGGTGGCGGCTCTGCTACAGTATATGCTGAAGATACCGGAGGAGGCGATGATGGAGAAAAATGATGCTACAGATGCGGTGGCGGTGGCATTGACCCATCATCTGCAGCAACTGCGTCCGCATAAAAGCTCTGGAAGTAGCTCTTGGAGCGAATATATTAAGCGAAATCCGGATAAAGTGAAAAAATAAGTCCAATATTTTGGTCAAATAAATATTTTGTGTTACCTTTGCAATCGCAAACGAGAGGTAACGACCTCCCAAAGCAAATGACTTCGTAGCTCAGTTGGTAGAGCAATTGACTCTTAATCAATGGGTCGAGGGTTCGAGCCCCTCCGAGGTCACAGGCGTGGTGAAGTGCTAGCACTTCACCACGCTTTCTTTTCCTTGTATACCTCTAGTATTAATACTGTTGTGCGAAGGGTTAGATGTGGCTATTATGAATAATGGAGAGGCGTTTTGACTCCTCATTTTTACAACATTATATTAGTTAAACTACTGATAGATTGGCAAGACCTCTACCTCTGCCGAGGTTCATATTAAATAAAATAGTCACAGGTCTAGGTCCATAGTGCCGAACCTTAACACAAGTTTGACCTCTGGATTAACCCTACCAAAACGAGCGTGTTAGGAGAGTTACCCTCCGTTATCTGACACTAAGTCACCTCCTTATCTTAGAGCAGATTTTACTCTATTCTCATTTGGCTTGCCACTGTAGAAGAGGGGAGTAGGGGGTGTGGGTGATGAAAAAAAGGATGCCCACCGCAAGGAGTTGCAGGGGGGCATCTCTTGGAATTACTTAGTTAACTGAGTTATTGGATTGGTTCGCCAAAGCGATTGGCAGTAGTATAAAAATCCATGATGAGATGCTTCTTTTATTCAGTAAGCTGGAGACGGAGGACATAATGCTCTCCTATCTCAAGGTGCTGATTAGTGAGAGGGAGTTCTTTTAGTTCCGTGTCGTTGCTGCCTGGTCGCTTGAGTTTAACGATTATCTTGGTTTCGTCCGATAGTGTTTGTGGGATTAGAAAGAAAGGGGTGATGGTGATGGGGGTATCTACCGAAGTGCTAGCCGTATGATCCACCTCACCCGTCCAGGTATAGGTCCGAGGATCGGAGTAGTGGGCCCACTGCTGTTGCTTAATAGAGTAGGTCGCTGTGGAGAGGATGCCACGTAGCTCTACCGAGGTGATGATCATATTGGGGGTCTCCTCATGAACGACAAAGCTCACCCCTGAGAGTAGGTGCTGGAAATGAAGTGGCACGGGCTTGCCATAGTGGGCTGGCACTACCTTTTGAGCCGCTACAATATCTACCTCCCCACTATTACCTGTGAGGGTGTAGCTCCCTTGTTGCCACGCTGGTATGAGTGCACCATACGGAGCAAAGGCAAAGAAGCTGAGCTGTCGACCCGCCTCACTCCCGAGCCACGGATAGCTGGTACGCCAGCCTGATGCCTTAGTAGCTCGAAGGTCTTGAAAGAGAGTGCCGAGGGGGTTTCCCGCTTGGGTTTGTAGAAAAGCAGTCACCTGCATATCGTCGTGGAAGTTATCTTGATCTTCCACCACTCCGCTCCTCATCTCTAGCCAGTTGGTCTCAAAAGTAATCATCTGGCGCTCATCGGGACGATCGCCCCTAGCACAGCTGCCTAGGAGTGGCAAGAGTGCCACGAGAGACCAGCCTAAGTACCTCTTTATTCTCTCCACTTTTTTACTTGTGATTAAATGGGAGCTGGCAGTGCCAAGCCTTCAGATAATGGAGGCTGGCACAGCCCAATCCCTAATTATTCTATGTGTTGTTATGCGTTGGGCATATTAATAGTATTCGCATCACTATCTTGCCAATCCTCTATCTGTACTGTGAACTTAATGTGTTGATTAGTGAGGATAGGGGTGCCTGGCTTTGGCATTGCAGGCTTCACTGGGTCGCTAGAAATCTCCACTCCAGTCGCTGTGGTAAAGCCTGCCGGCTTATTGGTCTCTGGATCTTGGTAGCCTGCACCATCCTTAAAGTCAAGTGTGATCACATACTTTTTCCCTGCTTCAAGACCTCCTGCGATCTCCAAAGGAGTAGCTGCCCAAGCATACTTGCCATCGGTTGGGTAGATAGCTACGCCCTCTTTATTCGTAATGTTGAGGAGTACTGAGAGATAGACGCCATTATTATCGGTGCCACTCCCTTGGTGCGTTGTGGCATCCCACTTGGTCATCGTTTGTGGAATCAGCATAAAGTTACCATCCTTACCCATCAGAGAAACTGCGGTAGCAGATAATTCCTTAGCTTCTGTCATGGCATCGGCAAAGGTCTCTTTTTCGGTGCCAAGGGTATAGCCACTTAGTGTGGTTGAGCTCTTGGTATCTGCAGGATAGGCAAAGGTGGCTTTCTTCACGATGCGACCAATCTTCACTCCAGCCACCTTGATCTTGTAGTCTGAATTGGCATTACTATTCACCGCCTTTACCTCTATTTGTGAGAGCACGTGCTTGAAATTGAGTGGCACGCCAGTCGTTGCGTGATCGGCACCATTGCCTTTGGCACGAGCCACGATGACGTCCACCTGCTTTGCGACCTCCGTTGGGGTGGTCAATTCTAGCTTCGAGCCAGTCTGGGCGATGGTTGCTGTTGCGTACTCACCAAGGTTGGCATAAGCGATAAAATCGAGTTCAAAGCTTGGCCAAGGGATATCTCCTCCTTGGGGTGCCCAAAGGTCGCCAGTGATCTCAGGCTTCACCGTCTTTCCTTCGAAATAAGCTGCTCCATTACCAAAAGCCGATACGGTAAAACCTGTACCCTTGAGAGTAGCTATATCCATCTCCGCAGCACGGAGACTATTCGCGATAAAGGGAGTAAACCCAATCTGCCCCTGCTCTCTTGCTGGCTCTGCGATGTCTGTTACTTTGCTACAGGAAGCCAAAGCCATCGCTGAGGCTATTGCCAGTGCTGCCCATGTCGTTACTTTTTTCATCTTTTCTTTCTCCTTATGTAGTTATTATTTTATTGCCTTTACATCTTGATATTCAGGTAGACTTTCCTCCAACTTTCCACAGTAATGCTTAGACCGCTGCGGGCCGATTCGTCTATGCGAGGTAGTACTAACTCCTTGTCTATCTTTATATCAACCAATGCCTTCCCCTTTTGCTTCTCCACTTGCTCGGTGACATCAAAGGTATAAGTATAGCCCTTGCCATCAGCCATCACCACATAGAGAATGAGCTCTTGTCGCCCGCCCTTTGCTTTTGGGAGCAATCCATAGGTGATCATATTGCCTTCTACCTCCTGCCCCTTCCACTTCATAGCTATTGGGTGGTAGGCACTTCCTTCGTGCCACTTATCCAAACCAATGAAGTAGCTTGGTGCCACGCCTCCAAAGCCTGCCGAGATACCCTGAACCGCCTGCAAGCCCTGTACATTGGTGAGCCGAATCTGCACCTCTCGATAGCATGGCTCCATCACTATCGTCACCACTTGCCTTAAGGTGGCATCGGCTTGTGGTACAATCTTTGTCTCCTTTACTCGTCCTGCATAGAAAGGCTCAGGCTGTAATCGGAAGTCCTTCCCCGCATCCCACGATGGTGCCCTCAGGGAGAGAAGGGCACCCGAAAGTGGGCTACAATTACGAGTGAAGCTCTCTATCGTCTCATAGTGATCTTCGCCTCTATGCTGTAGGATGCTAGAGGTGTTGTTGAAACCGACCACTCTATAGCGCCCGTCACGCAAGGTAGCGGTTCCTCCCGCCTTATCTTTAAAGTCTCGTCGCACTGGTGCACTCCCATTATCCAGAGGATAGAAATAGGTGGTCATACCTGCCACATGTGGCTCGGGTACTTGTGACCAATCGAAGCGGACTTCTACCTCAACCGCCTGGGAGTAGCAGAGCTCCTTGTGCTGGCATTGGACAAAGAGAAGTGGTAGTAAGAGCAAGAAGATATATTTTAGTCCTTTTACCATAACCTGTAGACGATTGAGAGTGAAAGCTTAGTAGGGCCTACGAAGTCCAGCTGCTTCGTTGTCACCCACGGAAAGCAACCATTTGTCTGCTTTCCATACTGCTTGAAAGTACCATGCAGATAGCCTATGCCTATGGTCCCTTCTAGGGTCCACTGCTTGCCGAGACTCCAAGCATAGCCATACGCCACACCTAGACCAAAGTGCGTGCGATCGCCGAGCACTCCTCTTCCTCCCATTTGGAAGTCGTAATCAAAGAGCTGAGTATAGAGCCCAATGTGATGTCCTTTGCCCCCTTGCTCCCTCTGCCCAAGCCAATACTTGACCTCGCTCTCCAAGCCTTTCAACCGCCAGCAGAAGTTGGCTTTGGGCTTTGACCACCACGCTCCGTAGCCAGAGAGCTCCCAGCTCCAGTGCTCCCCTATAAATGCCTCTAAGCCCAAATTGGGTACCATTGCTATATCGGCCAAAGTATTGCTCCGCACAGATAGCCAGCTTCGTCGCACCTCAGAGGGAGCCCGTTGTGGCTCTACTCCCTGTGCCTGCTGTGCCATAAGTGGCTTTGCACACAGCAGTAGCATTGCCAGCCATAGGTACTGCACTACACTATGATGTCTCCTATTTTTCTTCATCTCTTTTTAAGGTTCCTTTATCTCAAACGCTGGGAATTCTCCTCTACCTACTTTTACATTTCCTTTGAGGGTGGGGCGTATCCACTTCTCAAAGTAAAGCCCTCCCTCTTTGAAGAAGCTTTCATATTGCCTTTCCCCACAGAGGTAGGCAAGCATCCATGAGGAGACTACAGGCATCACGATATGGTAATTCTCATATTCTTTGCCCTCTTTATTTCGCCAATCATTGTGGTGTGTCCCCTTCATAGAAAAGAAGACCCGTTTATTTTTCTTAAGTGTCTGATAAAACTCATAGCCACCAATGGGCTCATTGACTTCATCTACTTCTCCAGAGATGATGAGTGTAGCATTGGGAGTAGCAGAAACGTCGCAACCTAGCTTATCCTTTCCTCCAGCCACCGCATCGGATATGAAGTTGGTGGTGCCGTGATAGGGCATCAAGCTCACTACGGTCTTGATCTTACCCCGCAGTCCATTAGGCTTCTCCATCGCTGCCGAAAAGAGTACCCCCGTGCCACCCATTGAGTGCCCGAGTAGTCCAATTCTCTGGAAGTCGACCCTATTATGTATCTTGGAACCAGGGCGCCGATTCTCTCCTTCGAGTAGCGTGTAGGCTGCGATGATGCCGTCCAACCATTGAAAAGGCTGATTCTGATCCATGGCGGTATAAACGAGTACCAGCATGCCGTGCGAGGCGAGTAATTGTGCAGTGTCGTGCATCTGCTCTTTGTATGCTGCCCAACCATGTACCACTATGACTACGGGGAGCTTGCCCATTTTGCCTATCGGTAGATAGATGTTGGGGACATCTTTCATATATTCTTCGTCAAAGGAGTAGACTGGATCGGCGACATCCTCTATTGCATACTTGCCATTGCTCCACCAATTCTCCTGTAGCTCCTGCCCATATAGAGGCCTGGAGCCTCCTATCATTAGGAGTGTAAAGAGGAGTAGGGTTGTTATTATATTGGGTCTCATAGGTTTCGCTTACTTAGTTGGTTGTCTTTACATTACGGACGATTCGGAAGCCGATCAATTTATTGGTCCGATCAGGTAGGTGCTTCTTACGGTAATCCACTTTTAGGAATTCCTTCCTAGCGTGGAAGCTTCCGCCCTTCAATACCTTATAGGTACCACTCGCTGGACCATTGTCACGCTCGTAGGTGCGCTCTCCGTACCAGTCTTCCACCCATTCCCATACATTGCCACTCATGTCGTAGATGCCCAGCTCATTAGGCTTCTTGCCTCCTACAGGTTTAGTGCCATATTCAGGATTGGTAAATGCTTGCCAAACCTTAGGATTGAGGTTGGCCTGAGCTCCCAGCATCGCATTATCTCTAAACCAAGCATAGTTGCCAAAGAGAATAGGACCGATGTTGCTCTTTTGGGCTATATTTGTGTCGTTGGCTCCACTTGCTACTGTGGCTATCCATATCCACTCTGCCTCGGTGGGGAGGCGGTAGCCATTGGCATTGGGGTCGCGTGTCACCTGCTCGGGGGTGTCACCTGTGATGGTGTAGACGGGGGTTAGACCATCCTTTTCGCTCAGTTGATTGCAGAAACGTATGGCGTCCATCCAAGTGATCGATTCTACAGGTCTTTCACCAGCATTGGCACGAATGACTCCCTTAAAGTTATTGCCAGCGAACCGAGATTGGTCTGGGTCGGAAAAGTAGGAGGGGTTACTGCCCATCACCTTCTGATACTCAGCCTGAGTAATTGGGTGCTTTGCTACGTAGAGATTTTGTATCTTGATCCCCTCTGGCGTTGATCTCAGAGTGCTTCGTGCGGTGCTGACGCCTCCTTTGAAGGTAAAGTACTCTGGGCGAGTTCCACCGGTACCAGGGACATAGAATAGTTCACTGCCAGTAGTACTAGAGAATACTCCTGAGGTAAGAATGGCATACAGCTCTACATTGCTATCAAAAACAGTCTCCATGGATACCACTTCCGAGTTGATGGTCGGAGGGGTATCCTTAGTCCACCCTACAAAGCCCCGAGGGTCTTGAGGCTTAAAGATAGTACCTTTCACTGGCTCTAATTCAGGTAGCTCTGGCAAGCAACCCTCTTCGGTCAGCTCTAATACCTTATTAATGTTCCATTGATCGCTCTTGAATTGGAAGTTTCGTGGCACCACTAGCGTCGCATAGTACGACTCCAATTTGGCCGTGAGGACAAAGTCATTGGTTAGAGGGTAGGGGAATGTTATCGCCTGTCCCTTGCCGTCTTCCCATCTGATGAGCTTACGTCCAGGCATTTTCACCTCTGGAATATCGCTCTCCTTTAGTTCGGTAGCCTCCTTTGGGATGGAGAATTCCATCCGTTTGCTACCATACTGCATTGTGATAGGCTTTCGCTGATCAGCTTCCAGTTGAAGGTCAATGCCCTTCTCTTTCCAAGGCTCCAGTGATATCTCAAATCCAATCGCTCCACCTAGTATCGGTTCGCCTGGCTTCTCCATTCCGCCCCACGGCTGAGTGCTTACCACTACGCCTGCAGGCAAGTCGGTAGGAACACCCTTGTCCAGCTGTGGCTCCTGATAGCCTGCTCCCTGACTAAAGTCCAGTGTCGCCATATAGTGCATCCCAGGCTTCAACCCTTCAGGCAGGGAGAGAGGTACCGTAGCATAGGCATACTTTCCCTCCTCGAGTGGATAGTACTGAGCTCCTGCAGGCGTGGTGATCCTAAGCAATAGTCCGAGATAGGTCCCTTCGTTGTCTGTCGCTTCCCCAGCTTGCTCTGCTCTATTCCATGGCGTAATCGGCTGCGGAATGAGCATAAAGTTGCCCTTGGCACTATTGCCAATCCACTGAGGAGTCTCCCCAAGTGTAATCACCTCGGGAGTAGCTAGTCCGAAGCTCTTAGGAGTGCTTAAATCTGTGTAGTTAGTGAGCTCCTCGCTGAGCTTTATCTCGGTAGGAAGAGTCAAAGTAGCTTGAGATCGTATGCGTGCGATCTTTACGCCAGCTACCTCGACCTTGTAGGCTTCATTGCTATTCTTCGCCTGCACAGAGAGCTGTGAGAGAAGGTGCTTAAAGTAAAGCGGTACCCCCTCTGTACCGTGCTCAGCTACTCGCCCCTTGGTACGTGCTACGAGGAGATCTACCTGCTTCTCCACCTGCTCAGGGGTGATTAGCTTAATGCTCTTGTTTGTAGCTTCTAGGTCGAGTGTGCCATAGTCGCCTAAGCCATTGTACCCAATAAAGTCCAGTTCATAGCTTGGCCACATATGGGTGCTCGCAGTATTCCAAACGCCACTGCTAGCACTAGCATCGGTGGCGGTCACTCGATCTTTGAAGTAGAGCTGCCCCTGTCCGTAAGCTCGGATATTAAAGCCACTCTTGGCTAATGTGGAGGGGGTTTCGTCAGCTCCTTTCAATTGCTGATTGACAAAGGCATGAAACTGTATCTCACTACGAGCCTCAGGCTCATCTATTTCCCTCTGTCGCTGACACCCCACCCACGATAGCACCGATAGGAGTCCTACCACGAGATAAGTGCGAATGGCGATGATTCTGTACATTGACTTCTATTTATGTTGATATTTAAGCACCCCTCTCTCTCTAAGGGAGAGCATTATGTATATGAATGGTGAGCATAGTGGCAAATCGCTAGCTTACTATTCCAATAAAGGCAAGGATTAGGGGCACAACTTTACCAAATGCTCTACAAACTTACCAAATAACCACCGAATTTACAAGCTTTTAACGCATCGTGGGCAGGCTAACATATTAAAATAACCATTTCTCCCTCTCTGAAATTTCAAGCTGTGAGATATGGTGAAAAGCTGTCTAAAAAAGGTCACGGTACCCCCTTTTATAACCGATTAGAGTTCAGTGCTATATAAAGGCATCAGCCGAGATGCAACTAAGCATTTGCTTTGTTGCATCTCGGCAAATGCTTAGTTGCAACTCGCCGATTGCTTAGTTGCATCTCAGCTTTTACCCTACTAGCATGGAGGTTTTTTTGAGGACTTAGAGAGGGGTATTATCTCTGATTGGCTGGGTGATCGTGAAAGCCATTCCCACAAGCCTAGGAACCTTTGTGAGACGGATAAATCTATACTGCCATCAACAGTAGAGTAGATCGCCTTCTCGTAATGGCCTCATAAAAAAAGAGTCCCCAGCCACACTTCAATGGCTGGGGACTCTTTTAACTTAATGCTGTAGCTGGAGGAGCTGGAAGTGGAGCTCTCGGTAGAGGGGGTGGGTGAGTTCTGTAGCGAGGAGGTAGGGGAGTGCCTTGCCCTCTAGTAGCATCCGACGGATTCGGGTGCTGGAGATATGAAAGGTCGGAACCTCTTTGAGGACTTCTACTTTTTCACTCACCTCCCGAGGAGCCTCTTCTACGCTGTATCCTGGGCGTGGGTAGGCGATGATGGGGATCTCTTGGAGGAGTTCATCCGCTTTGTGCCACTTGGGAAGGGTAAGGAGGCTATCGCCACCGATTAGGAGGGTAAAGGAGGTCTTTGGATACTTTTCCTTGAGATGCCGTATGGTATTGATGGTGTAGTAGGGTGGGGTGAGCTCTTCCTCTTCTTGTGACAAGCGTAGCTTGGGGTAGTGTTGGATCAGGTGCTGAATCCACTCTGCCCTAAATGGAGTGGGGAGCTGTGTGCGATCTTCCTTAAAGGGGCTGGCGGGTGTGAGGAGTAACCACACTTCATCGAAGCGATCGGAGTACTTCTCTACCAAATAATTGGCGAGTGAGAGGTGCCCGACGTGCATAGGATTGAATGATCCGGGGAAAAGCAGTACCCGCCTCTGCTCCTCAATAAACCGCTGAATGATCTCTGCTGCTTCGTGGCATGCCACGTCGAGCTGGTCATTAATGATTTTGCGATCAAAGAGTGGGGCATAGCTCAGTTCGGTCTCTGCCTTGGCTAGTCGCTCTGCTATCTTCTCAGGAGAGTCGGTGCCACGCGATTCCAATCGTTGCCGAAGGGTATCCATACTTGGTGGCTGTATGAATAGGGTGAGTGCTTGGTCACCGTAAGCTTTCTTAATATTGAGTGCCCCCTTAACATCGATATCCAGTAGTGCGGTCTCGCCTCGTGCGAGGGTATCATCTATCTCGCTTCTAAGCGTTCCGTAGAAGCAACCTTCGTAGACCTCCTCGTACTCGAGGAAGTCTCCTAGGTCGATGCGTTGCTTAAATTCCTCTGTGGAGAGGAAGTGGTAGTGAATACCATCTTGCTCCTCTCCACGAGGGGCTCTGGAGGTAGCTGATATGGAGAAGTGTCCACGGAGACCGTGTTTGCTGGTCAATTGGTCGATGATGGTACTCTTCCCTGAGCCACTAGGGGCGGAGAATATGATCAGTTTACCAGGCATAGTGCTATGTAATAGGTATAGTGTCGATTGTTAGAGTACATTGAGGACTTGTTCCTTGATCTGCTCTAATTCATCTTTCATCTTAACCACAATCTGTTGGAGCGTGGCGTGGTTGCTCTTGGAGCCTAGGGTATTGATCTCTCGGCCCATCTCTTGTGCGATAAAGCCGAGCTTGCGTCCCTGACCTACCTCCTCGTGATCGAGGGTCTCGATGAAGTACTTGATGTGGTTGCGAAGCCTATTTTTCTCCTCATTCACATCTAGCTTCTCAATGTAGTAGATCATCTCTTGCTCCAAGCGAGAGCGGTCGTACTCAATATCAACATACTTGCTTAGCCCCTCTTCGATCCTTTGCCGAATCTCGGTAATTCGCTCAGCTTCGTATGGATCTACACTATCAAGGAGCTCTGCAATGGTCTTGGCATTCTTCACGAAGCCATCGTAGAGCGACTTGCCCTCTTGTAGTCTAAATTCATTGAGCTTATCACACGCTTCCTCAACCGCCTGCATGGTGATATTCTCGAGGTCTTCAGTCTCTTTTTCGGAGGTGGAGCTCTCGGTGTTCATTACCCCTGGGATATTGAGTACCATACGCAAGGGGTCGGTAGGCAGTGGAATGGTGGTCTCCTCGCTGAACTCCTTAAGTAGTTGCCAATACTTCTGACCCAACTCGCTATTGAGCTGTAGGCTGGGCTCCGTATGTAGCTGCTCAAGGCTGATGAAGATATCAATCTTGCCACGCTGTAGCTTTTGGATAACTCTCTTGCGAGCTGCTAGCTCTATATGGCGTATCTCCTGAGGAAAGCGGAGACTGATATCGGCCTGCTTGCTATTAATAGATCTAATCTCTACGACGATCTTCTGATTGGAGGTGGAGGCTTCGGCCTTTCCGAAGCCTGTCATGGAATGTATCATAGCTTATCTATCTATTAAAGGTTGCGGCCGTGACAATTCTTGAACTTCTTACCACTTCCACAAGGGCATGGATCGTTGCGACCAATCTTTTGCTCCGCAATATATGGCTGCTGCTTTTGAGGTTGTTGGCTTGCGGCTTGGCCAGCCTCATAGCGTGCTTGCTGTGCTGCCTCGTAGTCGTCCTTTTGCTCTTGATAGCGTCTGCGTCTATTGGCTAGTGGGTCTTCACGCTGTTCACGCACTTCTACTCTACGCTGCTCATCCTCTTGCTGCGGAGCGATATTGACGTGACCACGCATGATGATCTCAGAGGCCTTTTGATTCATCTCTATTACCATAGAGCGGAATAGTTCGTAAGCCTCTACCTTGAAGATAACTAGTGGGTCTTTATTTTCGTAAGAAACGTTGCGGACCGCATTCTGTAGCTCGTCCATGGCGAGTAGGTGACGCTCCCATGCCTCATCAATGGTGTAGAGAAGAATGGTCTTTTGGAATGCTTTGGCAACACTCTTGCCCTCGGTCTCTACTGCCTCCTTGAGGTTGGTAACTACGTTGTAGCCTAGTCGGCCGTCGGTCACTGGTATCGCGATGCGCTCTACATTATCACCGTGCTGATCGTAGAAGGCTTTGAGTACAGGATAGGTCACTTCGGCCATACGTTCCGAGCGACGCTTGAGGTTGGCAATCACCTCCTCCATGATGGCATCTACCAACTGGTCTGGATTACTACGCCTATACTGCTCCTCGGTGATAGGTAGCTCGGTGGAGAAGGCCTTGAAGACACTTTGCTTGAACTCCTCAAAAGGTATATCTGGAGCACCATCGGTAAGGCTTTCTGCCGTCTGGGTAAGGGTGTTGAGCACGTCTAGGCCAATACGCTCGCCCATCAGAGCGTGATTACGACGGGTGTAGATGACCTTACGCTGTGCATTCTTTACGTCGTCGTAGTCAAGCAGATGCTTACGGACTCCGTAGTTATTCTCCTCTACTTTCTTCTGTGCGTTCTCTACCTGCTTGGATAGTTGCTTGCTCTCGAGCATATCGTCATCCTTTAGTCCCATAGTAGAAAGGATTCTAGCCATTCTATCAGAACCAAATAGACGCATCAACTTATCCTCAAAGGAGATGAAGAAAACTGACGAACCAGGGTCGCCCTGACGACCAGCACGACCACGTAGCTGTCTATCTACACGACGACTCTCGTGACGCTCGGTGCCGATAATGGCGAGACCACCAGCCTCTTTCACCTCAGGGGAGAGCTTGATATCGGTACCACGACCCGCCATGTTGGTGGCGATGGTGACGGTACTCTTCTTACCTGCCTCTGCCACAATCTCTGCCTCCTTTTGGTGGAGCTTGGCATTGAGGACTTGGTGAGGAATCTTACGGAGTGTGAGCATCTTGCTGAGCAACTCGGAGGTCTCTACCGAGGTGGTACCAACAAGGACTGGGCGTCCCTCGCCGATTAGTCGCTCAATCTCATCGATAATAGCGGCATACTTTGCTCGAGCGGTCTTGTAGATACGGTCGTTCTCATCGATACGAGCAATAGGTCTATTGGTTGGAATCACCACCACATCTAGTTTGTAGATATCCCAAAACTCCTTAGCCTCAGTCTCGGCGGTACCTGTCATACCTGCCAGCTTGTGGTACATACGGAAGTAGTTTTGGAGTGTGATGGTTGCCTTGGTCTGAGAGGCTGCCTCCACCTTTACATGCTCCTTTGCCTCAATAGCTTGATGGAGCCCATCGGAGTAGCGACGGCCATCCATGATACGGCCTGTCTGCTCATCCACAATCATCACCTTATTATCCATCACCACATATTGGTCGTCACGCTCGAAGAGGGTGTAGGCCTTAAGTAGCTGCTGCACGGTGTGTACACGCTCACTCTTGATAGAGTAATCGGTGAGGAGCTGATCTTTCTTCTCACTCTTTTCAGCCTCTGTGAGGGATTCATTCTCTAGAGCCGATAATTGAGAAGCGATATCTGGTAGGACGAAGAAGGTTGGGTCTTCGTTTTTACCCGAAAGAAGATCAATACCCTTATCAGTGAGCTCTATCTGATTATTTTTCTCATCAATCACGAAGTAAAGGTCGTCGGTGACGATATGCATTTGGCGGTTGTTGTCGGCCATATAGATCGCCTCGGTATCTAGCATACCTGCCTTGATGCCCTCCTCGCTGAGGTACTTGATGAGGGCTTTGTTTTTGGGCAGTCCCTTAAAGCTACGGTAGAGCTTGAGAAATCCCTCTTCGCGCTCTTTCTTATCTTCGCTAGCAATTTGCTTGCGTGCCTCGGTAAGCAGACGGCTAGCAAGGGTTTTCTGTGCATTGACTACCAACTCCACATCGCCTCTGAACTCCTCAAACATCTGATCGCCCTTGCTCTCTACTGGACCAGAGATGATAAGTGGGGTACGAGCATCGTCAATAAGCACTGAGTCGACCTCGTCGACAATGGCGTAATTGTGCTTCCGCTGCACGAGATCGGCAGGGGTGCGAGCCATATTATCACGAAGGTAGTCGAAGCCAAATTCATTGTTGGTACCGAAGGTGATATCACAATTGTAAGCACGAAGGCGCTCCGGTGAATTGGGCTGATACTTATCGATACAATCTACGCTGATGCCATGGAACATATAGATAGGTCCCATCCACTCGGCGTCACGCTTGGAGAGGTAGTCGTTGACGGTCACCACGTGAACTCCGTTGCCAGTAAGGGCATTGAGGAATACAGGAAGAGTGGCCACTAAGGTCTTTCCCTCTCCAGTTGCCATCTCGGCAATCTTACCTTGGTGCAACACCACACCTCCTATGAGCTGCACATCGTAGTGAACCATATCCCACTTGGTGAGGTTACCTCCTGCCATCCACTCATTCTTGTAGATCGCCTTATCGCCTTCTATGTGTACGAAGTCATGATTGACGGAGAGGTCGCGGTCAAACTGTGTCGCGGTGACCGTCATCTCCTCGTTGTCGGCAAAACGCTGTGCCGTACTCTTGACAATGGCAAAGACCTCGGGGAGCACCTCATTGAGCTTACCTTCCATCTTGTCGAGGATTGTCTCCTCTAGCTTATCAATTTGCTCCCAAGCAGCTTCACGCTCCGATAGGTCCAGCTCGTCAATCCCTTTTTTAAGCTCTTGGATCTGCTGACGCTCTGGCTTCACCTCATCTTGAATGCTTTGGCGAATTTGTGCTGTACGCTCACGAAGTTGATCGTGAGAAAGTGCTTTCACCTGCTCGTACTGCTCCTTAATTTTATCTACAATCGGAGTAATCTCTTTGAGGTCTCGCTGTGATTTGTTGCCAAATATCTTGGTAATAAAGTCTAAAAATCCCATATATATCGTTGTTGTCTATTATCTTTAATTCTGTCGGTTATCGCTATCTCAAAATAGAGCGTGGCGTGGGTGGTCTGATTCGGAGAATCCACGCAATCTTGGTAGAGACTTCTCTGAGATCGAGCGGGGTATCTATCTTTTCAGCCTCGACGCTGGGGTACATAATTACAGTAGTGGTAGGGGTCGCCGTCATTCGGTACTTCGCGACTCCTTTTTCGGTAGAGAGGTCTTGGGCTGTCCAACTGGGAAGCAGACCGAAGATCACATCGGGCCGATTGGCATTGGTGGCACTATTGAGTGCCGTGAGCCAAGTAGCATTGTCGCTATTGGCAATCGCTTGATCTCGCAACCGATGCTCTTCAATGGCATAAGAGATGCCACTAAACTCTAGTAGAAAGTCACTAACGGCACTCTGAATCTCCTTAAGATGAAGCTTTGGATTGCTTTTGATGGTCTCTCTATTGAGATAGACCGCCCCAGTAGGGGTGATCTCCTCCACTAGTCCTTGCACCCCATACTCTGCATGCAGGTACATATTGACTAGTGCTAGGCAACGATCGGGCTTGAATAGCCTGCGATCGTCTATAACTGTAGAAGGATATTCCCTCGACATGCCATTCCCTGTTAGGATAACAAGGGTGGACTTGTCATCAACTAATTGTAGCAACGAAGCTATCGTCCGATCCAGTCGGAAGTAGCTCTCAATAGTCTCTCTTGAAAAACCTTGAGCTGCTTTATTGGCATTGCCTACCGTGAGGTGTAGCGAAAGAAGGTCGGGCGTCTCGTCTTTGCCTAGCTGAGTGCTTTCAAAGAGTTTGCGGGCAAGGGAAACCACTTCGTCATTGACGAGTGGGCTATCCTTAAAGTCCGTAATATCGCTTGTCGTCTTGCGGAAGCTATGGTTAAAGGAACTGGTGGTGGGAATACGGGATTGGGTCGATAGAGGTTGCCACGTTATCCCACTGCTAAGCCGTGTTGGCAGAGATGAAGTGCCAGAGTTGGTTTTATCAATATACCAAGGGAACTCCCTTGAGTAGTAGGTGCTACTGGCCCATCTTGCAGAGTACCCATCAATCCAGTAAGCGGCATCGCCATAGACCCCAGCCCCGATAATTGCCTCCTCTGCTCGAGGAGCGATGCTATAGACGAGCGATTTAGAGCCATAGGCGCTTTTGAGATTATCCCCGAGGGTAGGTGAGGTGAGGGCCAAGGGCGAATAGTTGCCAGAAGTGGCATACCCCAGGTAGTTCTTGTCTTGAAGGATTGAGTTCGTTGGGACTCTCCTCCCACTTCGCTCCTTCAGGGTTGGCTGTCGCTCAGAAATACCAGAAGCCGAAGCAAGAGCTCCAGTGTGGATGATAGCTTCGGAGGCAGTTGCATCAGCACTCAGTAGAGGGGATTGAACTTCGCTGTAGACTCTTCCCTTAGAAAGCAAGCGATTAACCCCATCATGGGGCATCTCCTTAGAGAGCTCCTCCAGTAGATCGCTTCGGAGCTCCTCCACGGTGATGAGTAGCACCAATCGGGGGGTCTGTGCTTGTAGCACACCCACCTGACAAAGGGTAAAGAGCGAGACCAGCCCTGTAAGTAACTTATTCATCTGTACGTGCCTCATTTCTGCAGGCTCTCCATCTATCTATCTGATTCCACGCCACTACCAATGCAAGTACTGGAAGGTCTATTGGTAGCCTTTGGAAGGTACTTGATAGGAGGTAGAGAGCTATGGCTACAAAGTTACAAAAATAGAGCCACTTATTGGAACTATGACATTTTTTCCTGCCATGGGTGAATACCAACCATAGCCAAAAGGGATGCAGGAATAGCATATTGGCATTGGGCCAAGTGTGTGGGTGCTCAGAAAAGATGGCTAAAAACCAAACGGTCACTCCACCAATAGTCAGTAGCGCATATAGCACCTTCTCGCTGACGACGCGTGCTTTATCCCATTTGCCCCACTTGAGTAGGTAGAGGTAGAGCCCAATTAAAAGAAAGACAATGAGCGGGAAATGGCACTTCTCCACTGGGTTATTGATGACCCGCGTCTGTGGCACCCAAGTAGTCTTTTTGGTTACCAAAAGTTCGCCAGTGTCAACACGCCGTGCGGTGTCCATCTCTTGGGCCAATAACTCTGGTAAAAAGCCGGCATCCCTAAGGCTCATCTGTCGGTCGCTCTTCCAGCCAAGGCAGATATCGGCTCCTAGAGTGTACCAAATGGCAGTGTGGCTTTTGCCCCTAATCGCCTCTCTAAATGTAGGAAGCTGATCTAAGGGGAAGTCGTACCTTAGTCCACCTACCGCCTCTTCTATCATATCCCTAGGGCGCGTGGCACAATTATCAAAGTAGAAATTGTACTGATAGTCTCTATTCTCCGGCAGTGCATTCCAATTGAGCTTGTCCGAAAGCAATGTTGCTTCCTCATCTGTGAGGGCAAGCTCTTGCTCTACTACTTCTCTTCCTTGTGCCGAGTACTCCCAAAGAAAGTCTTGGAACGTGGTCACCCCTAGTGAGTACATCGGCTTACCAATCATAAAGTTGATAAGGAAGTTTTTCTGCTCTAACGAGAAGTAACCATAATTATATACCAAGTCGGCATCTCCATACTGCACGCGTAGAGCAGTGTGTCCATAGAGATAAAACACATACTCGTCGGTAGGTCCGCAAGTGAGCAGACTTATTCGAGGGGCTTCTGCATAGGCATTAGACAAGCCCAGGAATAGAGTGATGAGTAGTAGGTATTTCTTTATCATAAGGTTATCCAATTGGGAATGTCTTTTGTGGTTAATGAGCTATTGCGGAGAGCCAAGTGCCGTGGATAAAGGTTATTAGCTCTATTCCCCACCTGCTTGATAAAGCCAAGTGGTATACCTTGATAGGTGAGGAGATTGATGCCACGCTCACTCTCAATATTGAGTACCTCCCGCTTTAGAAATTGAAGCACCTCCACATCGGTCGCTTCATATCTTGGAAAGGGGGCTTTAGTTGCCAATGGTGCACTGCTCGCCCAGCCGTGTGCTGGGAGAAAGTCTTTGCCCTTTTGCGTACCAAGTGGCACGCCTGCCGTGAGTACTTGTACCCCTTTGAGCAATGATAATACCTCTTGCCCAGCTTTACTCAGATAATACCACGTACCGCGGTGCTCATATAGATTTTCTCTCTCAAATAGCGAGGCAAGCAATGGAGGAGTAGTAGAGGTTGTTTGAGGTTTACCTGCTTTTGGGGTGGTATCCCCTCCGCACTTCTCTACGGCAAAAATAGTTAGCCCTTCCCCCTCGACACGATGTGGCATCAGGCTATAAACGCCCTCCTCTCGCTCCCAAATACCCCATTCCGTTGGAAGGTCAATGCGTAGCAACTTGAGTGGATATTTGCTTTGGAGGTAGTGGAGTTGCTCCTCATTTTCTTCCCTGTTGTAGGTGCAGGTGCTATATATCAGGTGGCCTCCCTCTTCCAGCATCATCCACGCCTCGTCTAGGATCTCTCGTTGCCTAAGCGTGCATAGCGAGATATTGGCTTCTGACCAATTCTCAAGAGCTGCTGGCTCCTTTCTAAACATTCCCTCACCCGAGCAAGGGGCATCCACCAATATCAGATCGGCCGTTAGCCCCGTAGCTCTCAGCTTTTGTGGAGAAGCCGAGGTGACGAGGGTCTCCTCCAGGCCATAGCGGGTAAGGTTTTCAAGAAGTATCTGAGCACGCTTGGCCTCTAACTCATTCGAAATGAGTAGCGTGTCGGTAGGGAGGTAGCTCCTCAGTAGGCTACTTTTGCCCCCAGGTGCAGCACACAAGTCAATAGCCCGTGATGGGGCAAGGCGAAGTTGCTGGATGAACTGAGCCAAAACCATCGACGAAGCTTCCTGTACATAGTACGCTCCGGCATGCCAAAGTGGGTCAGCTCCAAAAAGGACGGCAGCATCAACATACCGGCCCAACGAACACCAAGGCACAGTACGCAAGCTACTCCGAAAGCTCTTAGCAGGGTGGAGCCGGATAGAGGATGCCAATGGAGTAGTTAGTGCTTGGCTCAATTGGGAAAGTACCTCCGCACCAAACTGTTTGGTAAAACGCTTTTCAAAGCCCTCCGGTAGCGTAAGCATAGAGAGTTGGCTTAGATCTTGTAAGCAAATCCTATGCTGAGTAGCTCATTGTACTGCAGAAGGTTTTTGAAGTTCTTTACATCACCGGCTGGTAGTATCACGCTATCATCAAAGCGCGTATTGAGGGTCATCCTTAGGCTAAAGAACTGATTGAATGAGTAGCTAAGGGTGTTGTCAAACTCCATTTCCACGTGCTTGTAGGATGTGTTGTAGAATAGCCGTGACGTCCAATTAAGCGATGACGAAAAGTCCCAATTGAGGTCCAATCGTACTGAGGAGCCGTAGCGGAAACGATACTTTTGGTCGGGCTGGAGACCGATACGACCCTTGTCAATATCATCGCTGTAAGTGTAAACAAAGTCCATACCGACTGGAGCGATGTTGGCACTAAATCTAAACCTTGCGAAGGGGTTCCCTCTAAACTTCTTTAGGTCTAGATCGTACTTCATACCGAGACCACCATCAATGCTAAGCGGAGCAAATGGACGTGTAATCACCTTCCCCTCTGCATCGGTGTTCTTAAGAGCCTGGCTACGAAGCTGAGCCGATACCGTATAGTACCAGTGGTCAAAAGCTTTAACACCGAGGTTGGTATAGGCTCGGAATATATCCTCCCCTATTTTAAGCTGAAGTTTCTCGCCCGTATCTATGTCATTTGTAAAGAGACCAATGCGGTATTCAAGCTCATTGACCCACTTTACAATGTTCTTTTCGTAGGTGGCTTTGTAGTAAAGCCTAGCATTCACATTGAGACTATTGTGCCCACCCTTATGCCAGTTTTTAGAGACTTGGTTTTGGGCAAATTGAGCACTCCCTTCAAAGTTGTGCCACCAATACTTTCGTGCCACCTTTTCAGTGATGATATTATTATTTTCTACATTGATTTGAGGAGCTTCATTGTAGGCGAGCTGACCTTGGTAACCATCCGTTTGGATCTCCGTTGCCTTTATCGCTTCAGGAAGGTCATTGATAGACAACTGTATCAGCCTTGGGTTTCTAAGCATCGCTTGCTCCTTCAGCATCTGAGCCTGTTGCCAGTTTTGCGAGAGCTTGTAGAAGCGACTATTCTCTGCCTGCTGGCTAAAGTTATCTTTAATGATATTATCCCAGATACCCCCCTTGCCCATAGATATGTCAAGTGGCTTTGGCCAATTGATCGATAGTGAACTAAAGGAGTGTGCGTCCATCACCCGTGGAGCATTCAGAAAAGCCATCAGTCGTCGCTGCTCAGGAGATATAGTCTGCTTCTCCGGAGCAAATGGGCGACCAATAATTCTCTTCGCTTCAGAACTAAGTTGTCCCCCTAAAGTGTCATTAAGTAGGATATTAGTAAGAAAGTCGGGCGTGGTTGCAAAGTTCTGTGCCGAGAGCTGTGATGCACCCAATACTCCCACTCCTATAAATGTTGCGGCTCTAAAGAGCTTCCTTAGAATCTTCATATATAATATCTGCTTGTACTGATTGATAATGTAACTATCACAAAGATACCAAGCTCTACTCAGTCCACAAAATAAATCAACGCGAAGAATGCCGTAGGGTTGATGGGGGACAATGAGTGAACTGTTTTTCAGAGAATAAATGTTATGTGGAACTACAGGATTTTGGCGGAGATGATGTAGACCTCCTTAAGGGGGCGATTATTCTCTCCAGTCTCTCTATTTTGTATTTTATCAATAGTCTTAAAGCCGTCCACCAGTTCGCCGAAGACCGTATATTCATTGTCCAGATGCGGGGTGCCCCCTTCCGTCATATATCGTTGCTTCACCTCAGCTGGCATCTCGCCACGCTCCTCCGTTTCGTAAGCCTTCAGTTCCTTCTCGAGGTAAAATTCACCAATCACGATATAAAACTCTATCGGATCGCTCGCCTTGTCGGGATTCTCCTCATCCCCGATTCGAGCGGCTGCAAGTGCTCCCCTCTTGTGGTAGAGCTGAGGGTATCTTATCTCCGCCGGTATCATCTCCGAGTGCCTTGCCTTGAGTGCTTCATATCTCTTTTTGTAGGGCTCCCGAGCATCCCCACCAGCTTGCACCATAAAGTTTTTAATCACTCTATGGAAAAGGAGGTTATCATAGGCCCCCTCCCTCACCAGAGCAAGGAAGTTGTCTCGATGGCGAGGCGTTTCATTGTAGAGTTTTACGGTGAACTTACCCACATTGGTCTTGAATTCCACTTGATGCTCCTGCTCCTGTGCCATGGCACCGAGCGAAAAGAGTAGCGTGGTCAATAATAGAAGTCGACGAAACATGGTCTATGGTTTTATAAGATTGGAAAGTAAAATAGCTGCACTAATAGATACATTGAGCGAGTCACTCACAGCAGAGGGAGCACTCGGTATGGTGAGACAAGTGGTGGCAATCTGTAGCAAATCCTCCGATAGCCCTCGCCCCTCATTGCCCAGAAGTAGCACCGCCCGATCACTCTTCCCCACCGAGGCCTTGCGATAGTCCACCCCCTTCATTGCCGTTGCCATAATTATATCAAAGTGGTGGGGCAGATAGTGGAGCAAATCCACCTCCTCGTGAATGGTCACATTCCCTAGAGCCCCCATACTAGCCTGCACCGTCTTAGCATTAAACGGGTCGGCACACCCCTTGCTGCAAAAGAGGTGCTGAATGCCCAGCCAGTCGCAAAGACGAATGATGGTACCGAGATTGCCTGGATCCTGAACCTCCTCAAGCGCCACTGCCAAACCTCGAACCTCCTCAGGGAGCACAGGCACTTCCGGGCGGTGGAATACCGCCATCAGCTCTTGCCTACTTTGGAGTGTCGATAGCTTCTTTAGTTCTTGTGGTGTGCAGAGCCGACAGCACTCTTCAGGGGCGTCAAAGGGTACCTCCTCGCCACAAAATAGCAACCACTTTAGCCTAAATTGTGGCAAAAGTAGCTCTACACTCTTCATCCCCTCCGCCACGAAAAGCCCCTCCTCCGCTCTGTACTTAGCATACTTGAGAGAGGCGATCACCTTCCGCTCACGCTCCGAGAGCCTTTTTACAGATTGGCACGACACCATACCAGTAGTGCTTTCATATCACAGAAGACCCGATCTGCCCCCTGCTCTCTCATGATGTACTCCCCAATCGGACCCGTCGTCACTGCCAGTACATAGGCACCTGCATCATGGCCACTCTTCACCCCGAGAGGGGCATTTTCAATCACGATAGTATGCTCAGGCTTCGCGCCAAATAGCTCCATTCCCATCAGATAAGGGTCGGGGTGGGGCTTCCCATTTTGCACACTCTCCGCCGTGATGATGTGGTCTTGATGGATATACTCCGCATAGTTTTTAGCGATCCGAGGGTAAGCATTCCCTTGCGTGCTCCCTGTTACCACTGCCATTTCCACCCCCTTCTCCTGAAAGTATTGCATTATCTCCCGTGTGTGCGGAATCAGTTTTAGCTCAAAGTCCTCTCCATTAAAGAGGGCCGTCTTACGCTGATAGATCTCCTGAATTAGTTCAGGGCTGGCCGATTTTTGGAACGTCCTCCGGTAGATCTTATCGATCGTATCTACCCCACGCATCCCCTCATAGAGGTAAAACTCGTCCTGCTCCGCCTCCATCCCATACTCGTCCGAAACCTGCTTCCAGCTTCGCACGTGATAGGGCATTGTATCAAACAACACCCCATCCATATCAAATAGCACCAGTTTTATCTCCCTACCTTCCATCTCTTAGCCTTGAAGTCCAAATAGTGAGATGCTTTGATGCTCTAGTAATCGCTGTATATAATAGCTTTTCTCGCTCCAAAATACTATTGTTGCGCATCATGTCATCATAATCTAGAAAAACCTCCCTGTAAGTAGAGCCCTGCGCCTTGTGAACCGTAAGGGCGTACCGATGCTTGAAGGCGACAAAGGCATTCCTTATCGCATAGAGGTCGCGCCAGTAAAAATCTTTGTTGATAGCCTTTCGGCGCAATGTCTCCATTAGGTCGGCAAATACAAATTCACTCTCCTCATGCAGAATCGGAAAGCTATCATTCACCACATAGTACTTTAGGCGAACCTTTTGTTTGCCTCCATTCTTATCCCACGGGATATCCATCTCCTCGTCGCATACCTCTATATTTTCCACCAACACCTCTTGATTATTGGTATAGACGTATTTATAGGGATCTCCGAAGTCGTCCGTTTCCACCACCTCATAAGGGCGGTCAAAAATAATCGTTTCGCCTATTTCTATCTTACTAGGTTGGTGAAATATCTCTCTCCTCACCTCCTCATTAAAGGCGTTGACGCAAGCATTGGTGTACCCTAGATAGCGTATTCCCAAGTCGTCACGATGCCTCGCAAAGTGGCGGATAATCGCCGACCGATCCTTGGTATAAGAATAACCCAGCCCCTCCGCATTCACATGATCCTGAAAGTTATTTAGCTGGTAGATATCGTTGGAAAGAGGAATAATTGGGTTTTCAGCTGCCTGGCGTATGATCTCCTTCAGAGAGAGCCGGAAATAACCTTTGGTGAAAACTGGAGAGGTATCCTCATTCACAGGCGGTAGCTGCTTGATATCCCCTATGAAGATCACTTTGAGGTGGCGCTCCTCTTCAATTCGCTCCTCTACATATTGGAGTAGGTCAGCCCCGATCATTGATGCCTCATCCACCACCAAGATAGTGGCACCACCAAGCTTATTCTCCCTATTGCTTTTATCAGGAGTAAAGATCTCCGCACCACTCTTCTCGTCGATAGAATAACGAAGGCGAAGTGCCGAGTGGAGTGTGCAGTAGTCTGTGTAGGTCGCTTTGCTAGTAGCTCCCTTCTCCCTAAGCACCTCCACCGCTTTATTGGTCGGGGCAGTCATGATCGCCTTGTAGCTTTTTCCCGTTGCCGCTTTAAGCTTCGATTGAAGTGCTTCGACGATCCAGGCAATCAAAGTGGTCTTACCAGTACCTGCCGATCCTTCAAGCAAAAGAGTGCTATGGTCTGAAGCCGATAGATAGCTCACCGCTTCGGTAAGTACTTCACTCTGCTCCCCTGTCGGCTTCTTTGCACTCTCCCTCATAGCTGGTTACAGCACCCGGCCTCCCCCAATATAGGTGCGTCTGTAGTATGGTTCGTTGAGACTGCTGATGATCACACCCTGCTTGGTAGTCGCGTGCACAAATAGATCATTCTTTAGGTAGACCCCCACATGGCTAGCTCTACCACCGCGACGGTTATTGATATTGAAAAAGACCAAGTCCCCCTCATTCAAGTGACGCTTATCCACCCTCCGACTATTGGCCATCAGTGTGGCAGAAGAGTGACGCCCAAGATCTTTATTATAGACCGCCTTATAGAGTTGCCAGACAAAGCCACTGCAGTCGGTCCCTTTCCTCGTGGTGCCTCCAAAGCGGTAGGGAGTCCCCTTCCACTCATCGGCAAAGCTGTAGAGCTCCAAATTATCCTCTGGTAGCTCAATGTTGATCTTTAGGTCTTTAGATAGTTCCGAGGCGAGCTCCTGTGTCTCCATTGGGTAGATCTCCCTCGAAATGGTGCCAGAGGGAAGAAGCACCCTCCTCACTGGCTCTCTATAAGTACGGCAGGAGGTGCTTCCCATCGCCATGATGAGAAGCACCGCCAACCATATTCTTAGCCACTTATGGCCTATGTGGTGATTCAAGATCACCCTCACACTCTGAGTTAAAGGGGGTTAAGCCTCAATAGAGACTTTAGACCTATCTCCCTTGTGAGTAGTAAAGACCACCTTGCCATCTACAAGAGCATAAAGTGTGTGGTCCTTACCCATTCCTACGTTAGTACCTGGGTGATGCTTTGTGCCACGCTGGCGAACGATGATATTGCCAGCCTTTACAAACTCACCGCCAAACTTCTTCACGCCAAGTCGTTTGCTTTCCGACTCGCGTCCGTTCTTAGAGCTACCTACACCTTTTTTATGTGCCATTTCTCTTTCCTTTCTTCCTTTTTGATTATCCTACAATCTCCTTCACGCTAAGCTGGGTAAACTGCTGTCTGTGACCGTTCAGCTTGCGATACCCTTTCCTACGCTTCTTGTGGAAAACAAGTACCTTCTTACCCTTTACTAGTGGGCGAATCACTTCGCAAACTACCTTAGCACCCTCCACTGTTGGAGCACCTACACGCACCTCACCATCTTGGTCGAGGAGCAGTACCTTTTCAAATTCTAGAGAATCACCCTCGGCAACATCCTTAATGTGATGCACAAATAGCCTCTGATCCTTCTCTACCTTGAATTGCTGTCCTTGAATCTCTACGATCCCGTACATAATCTAAAATCCGATTTCTATATGATACCCAGTGGGTGTGTGCCACCTTTCAGCACCGCTTACAAGACCCAACACGGAATAACTCCCGCAAAGATACCAAAAAATAATTCCCCACACAAATATTTCTCGTCCCACACATTATATATATAGGTGTAATACCCGAGAGTGATCCACTCAGCTAGTGCCTATAGGAGGGCGTAGCCCATACGATAGGGGCTATTTACGGATGATCTTCTTACTCTCTTTGTCATACCTATACTGGGGAAGAGACCCATTCATCGCTAGCTGGATCGCTTGGTCTATTTCCTTAAGAGGGACTACAAACCATTCGCGGGGCTCTATCCGCTCCCCTCTAGGCCCACGCAACTCAACATCAAGGCAGGCCTCAGCAAAAAAACGGTGCAACAATCCCTCAAATTTATTGGCCACTAAATTGTAGCATTGATAAGTAGCCACTACCTCCACCTCGCTATAGAGATAGGTCGCTTCCTCTACTGCGTGTGCGATGCGATCCTCCACACTTTTTGTCGTCACACCAATCTTGTAGAGCGAAGGCATCTCCACCAACTTTGGGTGTTTTGTCCGTAGCACATAGATCCACCCAACGGCCCTATCCTCCTCGCTTACCACATTCGTTGCATCGCTATCCGTTTGATATACTCCTAGGGGTGTTGATGGACGCATCGCAGAGTCGGGTTCAGTCACGATTTTCCCATCTTGCAAGAGTATCTTCCCAAAGGAGCGAAAGAGCATGTTGGATTGTGTCGCATTTTCAAAAATTACCCGTAGTCGACCATCGACTCTCATACTAGATCCTGAAGGATTGTTTATTCGAATTTTTTCAGCATCGGATCGTTCCAAGTAACAGAGCAACCCACTAGATAGATAGAAGCACCCTTCTTGAATGTTTCTTTCAGCATCTCTAAATACAACTAGCTTCCTAGCCCCGCTCTTCAACTCCTTGTGTACCTGCTTAAAGAGCACTTCATAAGGTGCAAACTCCTCCTCTGGGATCGGTTCACGCTTAGCAATAAAGTCACTTTTCGCCCTACTCAGAATCGATTGATCTGGCAATTTGCTCACATCGAGGATAGAGGTATTGGTCTCACTCTCCTTAAGATCCAATAGACCCAAGTCGTCATCTTCAAGAAGGTCATCAAGCGAGACCTCTGGCTCCAATGGCTCTACATCACCCAGTAGATTGTGCCGATCCATCATCTTGAGTTGTCGCTTGCTTTGCTCATTAGCCCGTATGCCCTCCAATTGTGCAGCCAACCTCATGGCAGATATCTTACTTCCACCCTTAGCTTCTCCAGGTTCACACCCATTTTTATCTATATAGTCGTTGATCTCCAAAAAACTCTCTATGAGGCGGTCGTCATCCTGTCGAGGGGGTGCAGTAGGCTCCGGCTTTTTATCCAAAAGCCCTTGGACGTCGTCCTCAAATATTTCATCAAGTGTCCATCTTTTCATTGTGCCCCCCTCTTTCTTTTAGCTTTAGCATTGCGGAGAAATAGGAGCGCCTCTGCCAACCTCTTTTCATACGCATCCTCCGAGCGGATACTTGGTTCCTCTCCCGTATTTTTCACCCATGCCTTCACTTTCGGCCACAATATAGTCGCCTCCCCCTCAGTCATCTCAATGCGTGACAGATCTATCACATCTTGCACCGTCTTCAATACCTTCTTATCCACCGCAGTAGATAAGATGGCGAAAGCCTTTTGGAAAGGATTAATTTGGTCAATTAAGTCAATAGAGATATCATTGATATTTACAAAGCTACCCGCCATTTTGAGAAACTTCTTGCCCCCTTGCTCTACCTGCTCTCCATTCTTAACCACCATATCTACCACCACATGTTGGCGAACCGACTCCACCTCTTCGTCATCCAGGTCGGGGTACACCTCACGTATCACTTTAGGTATGAGTACTTGGTTGATCACCTCGGGGTCTAGAGTGCGTGAGGGCATAGCTACTAGCATGGTCTCATCCTGCAAGATACGAGCCTTCAGATCATTGAGGTCGGAGTCAATAATCTCCTTGGCTCTCTGTGAGGTAGGTAGCTTAAAGCCCTCTATCCTCAGCGTATTAGCACCATCGGGCTTCTCGCTGCTCTCCTCATCGTCCTTATCTAGCTCTTTAGGCTTAAAGTCATAATCAGGTGCCAGTACTTGCTCCATGAGCAAGGAGGCGGTAATGGCTTTCAGCATATTATTTACAGCCACTTTTACCTCATCATCACTAGCATCTGGTTGTGCAATAAGGTTGGTAAATTGTGCATGTGTCTTCCCCTCAGCATCTCTAGTGGTTCGACCTATTATCTGCACAATCTCGGTCAGTGACCCACGATATCCGATCGTGAGCGCCTGCTCACAGTAGGGCCAGTCAAATCCCTCCTTTGCCATTCCAAGAGCAATGATGATATCTAGGTCGTCTTTATCCTTTATCTGTCGGAGATAGGTGACCACTTTCTCGCGAATGGCTGGTGTATCCTCCACCAAATCTGCCACCTTCAGTAGACGTCCACTTCGTCGGCTTCTTACATAGTAGATCTTGCTCTCTTCATCCTGATACTCTATCTCCCCCAAGCAGTCGATTACATGGCTTACCTCCTCATGCTTTTGCTTTGATGATTCAGCCGAGTTGACGCTAGGAATGTGTACAATCGTTTTCTTGGACTCATCCAAGATCTCCTCTAGGGCAGATACTCCACTATCCTCTTGTCGCTTGTAGTACCTTCCTTGGTAGAAGTGGTAGCCAATTCCCAGTGACTTCAGGTACTCATACCCATTGAGCTGGTCGTAGTAGCTATAGGTGACTTTGGTAAATAGAGCTTCATCCTCAGGCATCAATACTGGCAAAGCATCTCCACGGAAGTAAGATCCGGTCATAGCTATAATATGCGCTGAGCTATCTTTGATGAGAGAGCGGACTACCTCTCCTAGCTTATTGTCGTTATCCGCAGAAACATGGTGAAACTCATCAATCGCCACCAGCATATTATCAAACACCTTGGGGTCGAGTCGCTCAAAAGCAAAGCGAAGGGTGGCGTGCGTGCAGAGAAGAATACGCTCCTTACTCTCTAGAAACTCCTTGAAAGTAGCTATCTTGCCAGAGTCGCCACCAGGGGTGCAGAGATTGTACCTTGGTGATAGATCCCAATCTGCTTCAAACCCATATTTAGCCAATTCAGTAGGCATGAAAGAGCTGGCAATAGAGCGCTCCGGCACAGCTACTATTGCTTTGGAGATCCCTTGGTGGATCAATTTGTCTAGAGCAATGAACATCAGAGCTCTCGACTTGCCCGAAGCTGGAGGCGCCTTGATCAGTAGATACTTAGCTCTTCGCTCTTCATAAGCTCTCGCCTGCATCTCACGCATGCCGAGCTCATTGGTCTGTTTGCTTTTCCCAGTTTGTTGATAGGTCACCTCTACTGTATTGATCGGTTGCTGGATAGGCTTTAGCTCTTTAGGGGCTGTGACCTCCATCTTCTCCACAGGCTTCTTCTCCCTTTTAGGAATAGCTATCGAAAAGCCTACACTATCATAGAGCTTCTCCCCTAGGACCAAATTAATCATATCAGGGTCTATATCTTCATGCCCTGTAAGCTCGAGATCTTTAGGGTAGCTTTGGCCATTGATCACCCATCCCTTTAGCCTCAGAAGCATACGCGGACTATTATGGCTATATCCGCCTTGTAACAGGAGGTACCGCTTTGGTTTCATTTCAGAGTAGCTCCCAACTTTACCCTTCTTGAAAAGCATACTGAAGTAATGATCTGTAAGATCGCGGTACTCCACATTTTTACCCTCCTCGCGGATCATGTGCATCCAATACTGGGAGATTGTAAGGAAGAGGATCTCTTCGTCGTTTATTCCAAGTTCAGTCACCTTGGCTTGTAGCTCAGGGCTTAGTCTCATACGCAGCAGTTGATTATCGGATTAGTTTGTAGTAAATATACTTAAATTAAAGGTAGGAGGAAAAGTACTATTGCTTTTTCTTGCGGGTGCGCTTGGACTTGGCAAAGAGCGTATGTCGCTTTGTTATCTCCTCATAAAGGTTGAAGAGTGTTTGTAACCGCTCACTATCACTATCGAATGGTGTAGAGCGGTAGCAGCGATCCACCACAAGGTCTAGCTCGTGGTGGGCATCTCGTAGCTCTTGAGGCATGGTGTCGGGGTCGTACATCCAAGCAATGCTCTTGCCTTGTCCCTCATAGAGTCCTCGTGCCGTCAGCACCTCCTGTACCTGTAGCCCGATCCGGTACTTATCTTTACTATTGAGCTCTGGCAGTGGAAATGTATTGTAGCAGAGCTTAGCTGAGTAGCGATATCGTGTTTCTAATTTGCCACCAACGGCATCTACCCAGACCATGTGCATCCGTGAGTGGAGCACTCCAAATAGCCAAACTGGTGGATCGTAAACAGCCATAGCTGAATCAGCAATGATATTGTCCTTATCTATGATTCCAAGTGGAATATAATCCCTTCTTTCAGAAGTGACACGTGGAATTAATATATAATCCTTATCTTCAGGTTGCGTAATCTGAGCAAACAGATGAGGTGTAGATGCTAGGTGTGGTCTGGCGGATTTCATTCGAACTTCCCTAACTAGATCAACACGTTTCTGGACAAATGGTAATAATTCCAGCTCATCCTTTGTTATTCCTACCAACCACAGGCAGTATCTGCTTTCTCCGCTTAAAAATTCTTTGGCAGAGATGAGTCTTTTCATCCACTTTTTTGCTGCTGGCTCGATTTTTAGAAACTCATCATATTGGCTTCTAGTAAAAAGTAGGTGCCCACCATCAGCAGGCATATTCCCAAAATTCATTATAGGAAATTCTGAAAGTGGTAGGTTTCGACTATCTACTATAATATCAGGAGCATCAATTAAGTATGCATTGATGTTTTTGGCTTCATGCCGTTCGTCACCAATGAATATATACTTTGGAGCATTGGACTTATTACGAAGTGCTACAATTATCACTGTTACACCAGCATTCCCAATCGCATTGTTGGTCCACTTGTAAGAGGTGTAAGCAAAACCTATCTCCAAGGTGTCATTCAGTACTCTAGGCCATGTGAGCCCCACCATAAGACCTTGGCATATTGAGTTTGTGGAGACGAATGCTAATGATATATTGGGGTACCCCTCAATGTATCTTGCCCCTTTATAAAACCAGATAGCTATGTAGTCCAAGCTCTTGTAATCCTTTCGGAATACCTGCTCTAAATCGGCTTTTTGCTCCTGACCTTGCTTGCGTGATCCGGAGTAGGGCGGATTGCCAATGAGGTAGATCTCATCATCGGGGGAGGTTCGAGGGCATACACTTTCCCAAGAGATCTGAGCAGCATTACCTACTACGATATGTCCAGCTTCGCGAAGGGGTAGGAAGGGATTGAGCTTGCCTTGCTCTGCCAATCGCTCCTTGAATATGCCATTCATTTGGTGCTCAGCGAGCCACAGTGAGAGCATCGCCACTTCGTGGGCGAAGTCTTTGATCTCAATGCCGTAGAATTGGTCCAGAGAGATGGCTGAGTAGTGAAACTGTGGCTCTCCCCGCTCCATCTCCCACTCCAATAGCGTAAGCAATATCTCAATCTCAAGGAGTCGGAGCTCCTTGTAGATGATGATGAGAAAGTTGCCACTACCACAGGCGGGGTCAAAAAACTTCATCTCACTCATCCTATTAATTAGGCGTATTAGTTTGCGCTCATTGTGTGCCTCTTTGTATTGCTCATATTCCTCGTAGAGCTCATCTAAGAATAGAGGTCGGATCACCCTCTTAATATTTTCTACTGAGGTGTAGTGCATACCGAGGTGCCCACGCTCTTCAGGATCGGATACCGCCTGTATCATTGAGCCAAAGATATCAGGATTGATCTCGGACCAATTAAGGCCACACGCATTGAGGAGAAGTTCGCGAGAGCGATGTGTGAAGCGTGGTATCTCTATCTCATCCCTAAATAAACCACCATTGACGTAGGGAAACTCTTGCACATACCGTGGAAGTGACTTTGCCCACTCGTCACGGGTATTGAGCCGAATGAATAGGTCCTGTAACAACACATCTACCCCATTGCCATCGGTATCGGTATTTTGGCTGATAACGTTTGTAAATATACCAGAGGGCTCAAATATACCAGTGTCCTCAGCAAATAGACAGAAAAGGAGGCGAGCTAAGAAAAGATTGAGGTCGTGGCTATGCCCCTCTCGCAAGTGTGGATTATCGTCGAGTAGTTGATCATAAAGCTTGGCTAGCTCGTAGGCAGCATTGCGATCGGCTTCATTATTTAGTTGCTGTTTGTACACCTCACCACCAATCAGGGGTAGGAAGAATTGGTAGAAATTAGGGAGGTCTTGGTAGCCGAACTCTATGTTTTGTTGTAGCTTGAGGTCTTTTCCAGCAAATCGATTGCCGTCGGTGAGTAGCACGAAGCGAGGCTTATACTTCAGGATTCGCTCTTCAGTGGCATAATGATCTACATTGGCTAGTAATCGGTCACTAGGGGCGGTGGTATAGAAAAGTTTGCCTCCATAGAGCACCTCACCTGATTGTTTGGAGCGGTTGAAGTCGCCATTGCGTAGCCGAGTGATGGAGGTTTTAGATATGCCATAAGCTAATAGCATCTCATATATAAACTCTTCGCCAATACCGCGGCCACTGCTCTCTATGTTTTCCGCAATTACCCGTAGGTTTGCCTCTATCTCTTTGGATGTCATATATCTACTGAGTGCTTATTAAGCTGGATTATTATGGGTGAGGTACTTTAGATCTATCCTTTGGCTGAATCTAATCGACTATTGGCAAATGTACTCAAACGCTACCAGTATCGCAAGTTTTGGAGGTAAAATTGATTTGGTATTAGAAAATGATTCAGTATGCCTAGATACTTAAAATAGGTTAATGTCTGTCGGGGAAGAAGGGGAGGTGGGGTGAAATGAGGGGGTTGTTGTATAGTGTTATAAACCAATGGGTTAGGAGGGTGGTGGTTGAGACCATATCTAAGCGATTGCTGAGACCGTATCTAAGCGATCGGCGAGTTGCAACTAAGCAATCGGTTTGTTGCAACTAAGCGATTGCTTTGTTGCATCTCAATGGAGACTCTTGTAGGGTGTTGAATTTCAGTGGGTTGTGAGGGGGTGCATGTGAAGTCCTATTTTGGGTGGATTTTTCACTTTATTTCACAGTTTTATGGGGGAGGTGCCTTATCGGACAGGTCGGACAGGTCAGACAGGTCGGACGTGTCGGGCAACGCCCAACTACACTTGTGATGGATAGGAGGAAAGGCTTGCCTTAAAGTCTTTTCTAGTGCTTGGAGTGGGGGTTAGCGGAGGGATTGCAGGAGCTGTTGGTAGGGGGGGATACCGGGTAGGGGGGTGGAGGGCTGTTTTTGGTACCCCACTTTGTAGAGGAGGGTTTGGCGCCCGTTGGAGAGGGCTATGTAGGGTACTTGTAGGGTGGTATTGTACTGGAAAGCTTGTTGGATCACTTTTTCGGAGAGTGGGATGTGTGGTGCCTTGTACTCTAGGATCATGAGGGGCTGTAGCTGTGGGGTAAATACGACGGTATCGCATCGGCGCGAGAGTTTGCCTACGGTGATGGTGTACTCATTGGCGATGAGAGTGGGAGGGTAGTCAAGTTGGTGTGTGAGTAGGTGTACGACGGCTTGGCGTACTCTCTCTTCGGGGGTGAGGGGGACTTCTTTCTTCCGAATGGGATCGTATATCATCGTTTGCTCAGTGGGTGCCATTTCCTTATTCTTTTTATTTCATTATATTTGTGATCTATTGGGGGTGTGCCAGCCCTTTTCGGGTGGTGCCTCTCTTATAAATAATGTAGTTGTATGCCCTATAGTGACCAACCACAGACGGTATTGAGCCGTCTTTCTCCCGACCAAAAGCCTTCGCCTATCTATATCTTGATGGGTGAGGAGGAGTATTTTATCGACAAGATAGAGAAAAAAATTGTCTCTACCTACCTTCCGGAGGCGGAGGAGGGTGAGGATGAGTCGGGATGGGGTGGATTTGACTACTCTCTTCTTTATGGCTCTAGCTGTGGAATGGACGAGCTTTTGGCTCACTGTCGGCGCTATCCTATGGGTAGTCGATATCGGGTGGTGGTGCTGCGAGAGGCGCAGGCTCTGCTCACGGCAGGAAGCCAACCGCCACTCTCTGCTTTGGTGAGCTTGGTGACGCACCCCAATCCTCATCTGATTTTGGTGGTGTCGATCAAGGGGGGAAAGCGACTGAATCGTGGTCATGCCTGGGTGAAGCAATTGGAGAAGTCGGCTCTTTTGGTGGAAAGTCCACGGATCAAGGACTATCGTTTGGAGCCCTATATTGCTCCTATGGCTGAGACCCATGGACTGCGGCTCAATCCTGCGGCTATTCAGATGGTGGCTAATCGGATGGGTGCCGACCTTCAGCGAATGGATAGCGAGTTGGAGAAGTTGGCTACTGCCTTACCTCTTGAGGCTAGGAGTGCGGTGACGGCGGAGATGGTACAGGCTTATACTGGTTGGTCTAAGGAGTATTCGGTTTTTGACCTTCGGAAGGCATTGGCCTACCGGCAGGTGGGCGAGTCGATGCGGATTGCGCAAGCCTTGGGAAATGATGAAAAGCGGGCTCCGATACAAATGATCTTGCCGCAGCTATTTAATTACTTTGCCAATCTGCTGATTGCTTTTTATGCTCCTAATCGGCAAGATGAAGGGAGTGTGATGCGGGCATTGGGACTATCGAGTAAGTTCTTTGTGAAGGAGTATATGGCAGGGTTGCGCAACTACTCTGCGGTGAAGGTGGTGGATATCATCAAGTATCTCAGACGGTGCGATGCCCGTAGCAAGGGAATGTATGGAGATGAGGGGAGTAGTGAAGAGATATTGCCAGACTTGGTGCTATTTATATTGAATTGAGGGGAGATGGTACGATGAGAACTATTTATGGAGAATCACTTTGAAATATTTATAAATTGGAATAAGCTATGAGTACACATGTGAGTAAAGCGATGAAGGAGCACAAGCACCCTTTGGCCGACTTTGGTTATTGTCCGAAGTGTGGCAGTGACCAATTTAAGGTGGAGAATGCCAAGGCGAAGAGGTGCGGAGGATGCGGATTTACCTATTATTTTAATCCCTCTGCTGCTTGCACCTGCTTCATAACCGACAAATTGAATCGGGTATTGGTGGCAGTGCGTGGTGCGGATCCTGCCAAGGGCACCTATGACTTGCCTGGAGGGTTTATTGACCCATATGAGACGGCAGAGGAGGGAATGGCACGTGAGATCAAGGAGGAGACACGAATCTCTGCCCTATCAGGGCTGAGGGGAGGTATTGTGGATCCATTGAGGTATCTTTTCTCACTTCCCAATATCTATCTTTATTCGGGTTTTGAGGTCCATACGGTGGATATGGTATTCCATATGGCGGTAGAGTCGTTGGATCCTTACATTGGTATAGGGGGCGATGATGTGGCCGAACTGAAGGCGATCCCATTTAGTGAGCTGGACCCTGAGACGTTTGGACTGGACTCTATCCGCAAGGCGGTGGAGATGGTGAAGAGTGCCCGCTACTTCTAAGTGAGCGGGTATCTTGTCGATGGTGTGCTTTATCGGACAAGTCGGACGTGAGTAAAAAAAAGCATCCGACAGGGTGCCATTCAGATAGCCCCTGGTCGAGGCACGCAGTGCCGATGACCAGCGGGTAGCGATGTAGACCATAACCTACGACCCTTGCGGTTGCACTCAATTCTCCTTGATGGGATTGTGCGACCACAAGGGTCGATTATTTGCGGTGATCATTGTTCGGTGTAATCGGGGTAGAGGAGGTAGTGGGCGCGGAGCTGCTTGTAGGCGGTGAGATCGCTTTGCCAGCTTTGGCGGATCTGGTCGGCGGTGAGGCCTCTTTGAATTTGCAGGCGAAGCTTTCCATTTCCAGCTAGGAGGTCGAAGAGCTTGGGGCGTGCAAAGAAGCGGATGCCGTGGGTTTGGCTTATTTGGTATGCTTCGATAATGAGGGGTAGGTAGATGCCCTTTGGCCATTCTTGGGATTGAAGGGTGGGGCCGTAGCAACGCTTGCCACTGTGCTTGGGTTTTGTAGCTCCCTTTGTGGGCTGCGGGGTGAAGGTGTGATTGCCTAGGTGGCGATTGGGGTAACCAATTTGCTCAAAGGGGTGTGAGGTGCCACGCCCTTCGCTCCAGCTACTGGCCTCGAAATAACAGATGGTGGGGTAGCAGTGTATCGCTTTGTCGGAGCGGAGGTTGGGGCTTGGTGGAAGGGGTAGAGAGTAGGCTTGACCGTGTTGCCACCCTCTTACGGGGAGCACGGTGAGCTGTACTTGGACTTTGTTTTTGAGCCACCCTTCGCCATTGATCATCTGGGCTGCCTCGCCTAGGGTAAGCCCGTGGACAGCGGGGATCGGGAGTAGGCTGACGAAGGAGCGGTACTTCGTGAGCTTTCTGACGGGCCCATCAATGGTGTCGTGTGGATTGGGGCGGTCGAGCACGAGGAGCGGAATCTGCTCTTCGGCACACGCCTCCATAAGGTAGGTGAGGGTGCTGATATAGGTGTAGAAGCGGACGCCTACATCTTGGAGGTCGAAGATCATTAGGTCTATGCCTTTGAGGTCGCTTGGGGTGGGCTTCTTTTTTTGTCCGTAGAGGGAGATGACTGGTAGCCCAGTGGCACTATCTTTGCCTGAATGGATGGTAGCTCCGGCATCGGCGGTGCCACGAAGTCCGTGCTCGGGGGTGAAGAGCTTGGTTACTTGAACGCCTTTGGCAAGAAGGGTATCGACGAGGTGGGTATGCTGGGGATTGGAGAGGATACTGGTGTGATTGACCGTGAGGGCTACTCTCTTACCAGCTGTATAGGTAAGTATTTGCTCAATTTGATCGGCACCCATCTCTACTTGGGCTGAAGCAGGGTAGAAGAGGAGGAGAGTAAGGAGCATTGATAGATGTAGGTGTATTGGTCTCATGCTGTATACTGTTATGAAAACTTGAAGATGACTACTTCGTAGGGGGCAAAGAGGTAGTGGAAGTGGCTACTGAGGCGCAGTCGCTCTTGGGTGACGCTTTTTTCGTAGTGGACAAAACCGGCTGGGGTAAGGCTGGTGGTGGGTTCTGTGGAGGTATAGGAGAGTATCTCTACTGAGGTGAAGTTGCTATTTTTCCCCTTCAGTTTGATTTGGTAGTGTAGGGGGTGACGGGTGACATTGACTGCCTTGAGGTAGTAGGTCTTTTTCTCTTTATCGGCGGTGAGTGAGGTAATCACATCGCTCTGGAGACTGTTATTGCTATCCCATCGGCAGAGGTTTTCGCCACGAAGCTGTGTGAAGTCGCAGAGGTATTGGTAGAAGAGGGTGGGGTGGAAGGTGCCAGACTTGGCCTCTATAATAGGGAATTGCTCCTCGAGATCGGTGGCAATGAGTGGGGTGAGACCGAGGGCTTGGAGGTAGGGGGTGCGTCGCTCTGCTAGGATTAAAAAGGCGGCACGCAGGGCTAGAGGTGGTAGAAAGTAGCCCTTGGTGTAATCGGTGTCAAAGGTGGCTTCGCTCATCATCTGTGGGTAGAGTAGCTGGTCGCGCTGGGTGATGAGGGAGTCGATGTGGGCGAGGTTATTGTAGGAGATCAGGGGGAGCACGAGATCGAATGGGTAGTCGCTATACTCTTTGTAGGGCGATCTATCTGCAGCACTGATGAGCTGTAGATTGGGGTAGATGGTATCGAGCTTAT
The DNA here is from genome assembly GCF_000372405.1 of Porphyromonas somerae DSM 23386. GTDB lineage: Bacteria > Bacteroidota > Bacteroidia > Bacteroidales > Porphyromonadaceae > Porphyromonas_A > Porphyromonas_A somerae. The sequence goes on from NZ_AQVC01000004.1 coordinate 63,811, forward strand.
CTAGGAGCTGCGTCAATCGACGGTCGTATTCGGCACCTCCAAGTCCGTACCCAGGCTGTATGGCGACTTGATGCTGGGGGGCTTTGGCGATCAGCTGCTCGATGTAATCGATCCGTTGGGGAAGTAGCTTGATATCCTCTATCCTCTGTATGGTGGATGGGTCGGAGAAGCCGAAATTGGCTACGATGATAGGAGTGCTATGGAGCGCATGGGCTAGCTGTAGTAGTTGTGGGTAGCCGAAGTGGTGGGTATATTCATTTTGATTGAGTGTCCAAAGAGGAGCCAGTAGCTGTATGCTATCAAGGTACAGAGGGTAGTTGCCCGGGTAGAGTCCATTGGCGGTAGCTCCAGCGGGAAATCTTACAAAGCTAGGGTGAAGATCGGAGAGTAGGGCGTAGAGATTTTCATCTAGTCCATATCGCTCTTTATACCCTACCTTTTGGAGCAAAAGATCGTCAATGGTGACGGTAGCACTGCTTTGGCTTGTCCAATAGCTGATGCTATCTCTTTGGACAAGGTAGGGCTCGCCCTCGGTGGCTTTGATCTCTAGAAATAGTGAGGGGGCGGCATCTGCTTGGGTTACCTTTAGCTGTCCGACTAATCTGCCACCCTCGGAAGTGGGGGTGAGGGTGAGGGGGGTGCTTAGTTGCTTCATCTCGGCATCAACGAGTGTGGCAATAATGGTGGCGAGTCGAGTACTTTGGGCAGTGAGGGTGAGGCGATAGCTCTCTCCAGGGGTAATCTCTACACCTCTGAGGTTTTGCCGAATGCCTACTAAGCTATCGGTGCTACTGACGTGCGCTAGTAGGTAATGCTGTGATTTATCGCCGGAGATGCCGATATTTTGACCAATCAATTCCCAACCAAAATGCTGTTCGGGTAGTGGGTAGGGCAGTCTGGAGCCATTGGGAGTGACGACTTCTCCCGTCGCTCTATCATATCCACATCCCTCTAGGTGGGAAGCCAATTCCCACCCTCCATTGAGGAGTAGGTTGTTGCTCAATAGATCCTTGCCCCCGCTTCCAGGATCTAGGGTGACCCCAATAGGTAGCTCACCTCTATAGAGTGTGGGAAGGTCGGTATCGATTATAATGACCCCCACAAATGGTTGTCGCGACTCACAGCCTACCATAAGGAGTGTGAGGAGCGTGAGCAGAGCTGATATTTTCCTCGTACTTGGGTGCACCATATCGCCTCTACCGTATAAGCTGTGTACGGCAAGGAATTGCCACGGGGGTACCCTCTACCATTACGCGTTGGTGGGGTGAGTAGCCCTTGAGTAGGCTTCTAGGTGATGCCACTTTGATCCCTGGTGTGGTGTAGGTATTGTAGAGCACCTGTCGCATACGACTGACTTGGTTGGGTGTCCACTCGTCGCTGTGGCAGAAGTCGTAGTCCATTATATTGGTGGCTTCGAATCGCCCGCTCTGGCAGTCATTACGCATCAGTAACCCGATTATCTGCACTAAACTGGTGGTCCCCGAAGCAATGATATCTGCTCTACTTTCCTCGTATTGTTTTCGATTGTAACTTTGTGTATCGGCACAATAGTCGGTGTCGTCGCAGCTATCTAGCAGGAGGTTGCCATCGGAGCCTACCACCTCAGAGAAGGTGTGATAGAGCCCGAGGTAGTGCCCTAGTTCGTGGGCTAAGGTGTTTTTCCCTAGGTCGGCTTTGAGAAAGGTCTCCTTCCAGGTACGCCACTCAAAACCATCGGAGTTGAGGGTGATACAGTGGTTGTAATTGGAGAATTGGTCAAGACCGCCATGCTCTTTGATGTACTGCTCTTCTTGGCTACCGAGTTGCTTTAGTCCCTCAATGGGTGCTGAGGAGAGGGCAAGGGGCATGTGTGAGATGCCCATCACTACTTGGTCTGCTCGCTCTTGGTGGCGGGTGAAGGGGAATACGTAGATGTTGATGTACTGCTTGATGGGCCACGCCATATCGTGGTAGCGACCACCAGCTTTGTCACTCATGACTACTTTCGGGTCGAGTGACCGCTCTTCCATGGCGATGGCATTGATGCCGGCAGGGCTTTGTCGGGTGCCGTCGGGCTTTTCATTGGCCAGCTTGAAGCGGATTTTGGTCTCAAGAGGGAGATGATAGACGTCTTGCTGGCCTTGCTGATATTTCCTTTTGATACCTCGGTAAATCTCATTGCCTACTTGACGAGGTTGCTGGCCAAAGAGTTGGTTGATATACTCTAAGATAACTTGGGCATCGGCACTATTAAGCACATACTTTCGGCGTAGGGTATCGGTATTATTCTTATCCGCCTCATTGTATAGCACGTGGAAGATGACAGGGATTTCGTAGAGGACGGTTTCAATATTGGTATCTCCACCCAACTGCTTGACCTTGACAGCAACGCTTTGGTTACTGGTGCTAAAGGTCAGCTGCCCTGTACGCTCTTTCCCTGTGAGGTTGGGTGTCACTTTAATGCCAACTACGGTACGGCTAATGCCTCCCATCTGACTATTGGTGGAGAGCCAAGAGGCATCGCTATTGACCTGCCACTCTTCGGGCGAACTGATCACTACCTGAAGGCTTTTTATGGTGGTGTCGGTGGGGTTGCCATTGGCATCTGCAATCAGCTCCTCTAGTGATGCCGATAGCTCTTTGATACTGGTCTCTTTGGCACAAGAGGAGAGGGCTATCGCCAAGAGTAGCAGTAAGGGGCTCAGCAGAAGTGGTAAACTGGCTCTTTTCATACGTCAGATGCTTTTATTATTTCATTGAATCCTCAATGATGAGCTGAATCTTATCGGGTGTGGCACTTTCAAGGGTGCCTAGTGGAGTTCCACGCTGGTGGAAGCGACGAATCATCTCCTCAGCCACTTCGGAGGCAATCTGACCCTCTTTCATTGAACTGGCAAGGCCAAGGCTATGGATAAACTTCTCTACCGCTTGCAGGGTAGCCTGGACGGTGGCATCGTTATCTAATCCACTTATGCCGAATACCCTTCGGCCCATTTGGATGATCTTATCCCGCTTCTCTGGTAGCATTACGCGCATCACGGAGGGTAGGAGCATCATGAGAGACGCACCGTGCGTTACCCCTGCAAGGGCGGTGAGCTCGTGTCCCAGTCGGTGGGTTAGCCAATCTTCTTCAACGCCCATTGCTAGGAAGTAATTAAGCCCAAAGGTAGCAGAGAGCATATACTCGCAAGCGGTATCGTAGTCGGTGTGATCTTGAATCAGGCGAGGGGCTATCTCTAGAATATTGAGTAGCAACCCTTCTGCCATTCGATCCATCACGCCACTCTGACCAGGAAAGGTGAGGTATTGCTCAAGGGTGTGCATAAAGGCATCGGCGATACCGCAAGCCACTTGGTGTTGGCTGAGGGTGTAGGTATAGGTGGGATCGAGTATGGAGAAAACAGGATGTTCCCCGACCATTGAGAACTTCTCTTGGGTGGCTCTATTGGAGATAACGGCACCTGGATTCATCTCTGACCCGGTGGCTGGTACGGTGAGGACGGTACCGAGTGGAAGGCACTCTCCCCTATAATAGGTGGTGACCATCTCCCAACAGTTCATAGGGGCTTTAACTCCCATCGCTATCGCTTTACTGGCATCTATCACTGACCCACCTCCTACGGCAAGGATAAATGTACACTTTTCGTCTCTCGCTGTGGCAATGGCTCGGTCGATGGTGGCAGCATCTGGATTGCTCTCTATGCCACCAAAGGGGATTATCTCGTAGCCCGTGAGCTGTGAGATGACTTGGTCATAGATGCCATTTTTGATGATACTGCCTCCACCATAAGTGAGGAGTATCTTGCTCCCTTGAGGGATCTGCTTACTTATCTCTTTGATGCTTCCTTGACCAAATATCAGTTTGGTGGGATTGCAAAATATAAAGTTCTTCATATCAATATCAACCTTTAGTTATGCTTTTCTATAGTGGGCTGTTGCAGAGAAACTGACCCCTTCGCCATCAAAATTGGGAATAGGAGGTGCCAGCTTTGTGATCGCTAATGTGGCACTGGTGAGGAGGGGAAATTCGGTGCCTAGTCTCTGGAGTATTCGATAGGTGAGTGTCTCAAGCAACTCGGTGGCTATCTCCATCTCCTGCTGAAGAATTTGGTAGACTTCGGCGTAGTTGATCCCTTTCTCTAGATCACCACTCTCCATCACCTCAGCAGCGGGGAAGTGTAGTGTGAGATTGACTTCAAAAGTATTGCCCACTTGCTTTTCGTGGGGCAGTAACCCGTGGTAGGCGAAAAAGCTAAGCCCGCTAAGGGTAATGGTATGCTGCGAAGTGCTAAAGCTAGGATGTGCAATAGTCTCTTTATCTCGCTGTATCTCAAGGGAGTCTTTATGTACCAAGTGGTAAAGCTGCGAGAGTAGGTCTTGGGGTATTTGATACTCTTCGGCAGTGGCTTGTAGCTCTTGTAGTCGTCGCTGATACTGCTCCTCTTGGAGAGGACTTAAGCTAAGCTCTCGCTTCACCTTGGCGATCTCCTTGGAGAGAAAGCGACGATAAGCAAAGCGATCAATGAGCTGATGGTCAGTGGTGGTAAATTGATCTCTAAGCAACTCCAGCTGTGCTGTGTTGGAGGGGGTGGTGGTTCGGAGCAATTCCGCTAATTCGTCGGGGGTGAGTTGCTGAGCTGGGTCGGTAAGAGCTTTGGTAGGGGTGATATGGCTCTCGAGCATCAGCCCATCATACTGTAGGAGGTAGGCAGTTTGGAGAAGCTTTGGAAGATAGGCTTTGTCTCCTGCAATGTGGCTAGGGTCTAGATAAATGGGGATATTTGGTGCCACCTGACGCACTTCGGATATCAATTCCCATAGCGGAGTATTGCGAAGTGAGGAGTGGGTCCCGATATCAAAGCCCCGATGTATCAGTGCAACCTTTTTGGAGCCTGCGTCAATCAGGCGTAGAAGTGCCCCTAGCCATAGGTCTAGGGAGGGGGAAAGCGGATTCTTAAGAAGAACTGGTAGGTCACAGCCCTTTAGTGCCTCTGCTATCTCCTGAACGGCAAAGGGACTGGCTGTGGTGCGTGCCCCAATCCATACAAAATCGATGCCGTGCTTAAGTGCCTGCTCTACATGATGGGAGTTGCCTACTTCTGTGCCAATGAGCATCCCATACTTCTCGCGTACTTCGGTAAGCCAAGGCAGCCCCTTTTCGCCTACTCCCTCAAACTGTCCGGGGTAGGTACGAGGTTTCCAAATACCAGCTCTGAATAGCTTCACTCCATGGTGGCTTAGTGCCTCAGCAGTGGCGAGCACTTGCTCCCGTGACTCCGCACTGCATGGTCCTGCAATCAGTTGAGGGGTATTCTCTGTGGTCCATTCTTTTGACCAGAGAGGTTCGGCAGCGAAGTGAAGCAGGTCACTCATCTTCATGGCTTGGGTGCATTATTTTGATCGCTTCTAAAACTATCTTGGTAGTCTCTGCGAGAGAGGCGTAGACCTCTGCTCCAGCAGCATTGAGGTGACCTCCGCCATTGAAAAACTTCTTGGCAAATTGATTGACCGGGAAGCTTCCCTTGGAGCGAAGTGATATTTTGGTGTACTTAGACTGCTCGTGGAGAAAAATGGAGAAGAGGATCTCCTTAGCAGCAAGTGGCTCATTGACCAATCCTTCGGTATCTCCTACTTGGTAGTCAAACATCCGCTTGTCCTTTTGGCTCATTGTGATGATCGCCGTATGGTATTGCGGATAGAAGGTGAGATTATTATCCAGCAAGTGGGCGGAGAGGCGTATCTTATCTATTGAGTAGCTACGATTAATGTAGCTAGATATTCTGTCTTTCTCAAGGCCACAATTGAGCAGCTCAGAAATGGTTGTGTAGAGCTTTGGGTCTTGAGAGTTGTAACTAAAGCCACCTGTATCCGTTACCATTCCTGTATAGAGACATTCGGCCATGGCTTGATCGATATACTCCTTGTAGCCAAGGGCTTCTATTATCTCAAAGAGGAGTAAGCAGGTAGCTGGCTTCTCGGGGTAAGAAAAGCAGAGATCTACATCACTAGTGGGGTGCAGGTGATGGTCTATCATCACCTTAAATGCAGTGGCACTGGCTAGAGCACTCTCCAATTGCTCCACTCGCTTTAGCTCATTGAAGTCCATAAGGAAAATAACTTCCGCTTCTTGGAGGGCTTGGGTAGCTTCCTCGGGTTGGTGCTTTGCGATGATCGCTTCATCAGCCCCCTTTAGAAATCCAAAGCTAGGGGGAAAGTCGGTAGGATGTACCACCTTTGTAGTATGCCCCAGCTTTTCAAGAAGTAGCGAGAGGGCAAGGGTGGAGCCGAGAGAATCTCCGTCGGGAGATACGTGTCCTATCAGAGTGATCTGCTTAGGAGTTTGTAGCTGGCTTTTGAGTTGGTTTAGCTCCTCTTCCTTGAACTTTATTGTTGTTGGCTCCATTTCTTCTCCTTCTTTTATTGTTTTGAGGTCTTTGTTGTGACCCTCCTTTTCGGTTTCTGTTTCGATTGTTATTCCTCCCTCGTCTTTGATTGCGAGGCTTTTCGTTTGGTTTCTCTTGCTCTTCGGATAGCGCAACGAATCCTTCTGGCAGGCTGTTTCGCTGTACATTGTACCCCAAGAACTTTTCAATATCTATAAAGCGGCCTTTATCTCGTTGATTGACAATGGTGATGGCAGCTCCACCTAGATTGGTCCCTCTAGAGGTACGACCGATGCGGTGTACATAGTCCTCAGGGTCGGAAGGGACATCGTAATTGACAATTAGTTGGATATCATCCACGTCGATTCCTCTTGATAGAATATCCGTAGCCACAATGATCTCTATATGTCCATTCTTGAAGTCGTTCATCACTTCATTACGCTCCGATTGGTCTAGGTCGGAGTGCATTTGTGCCACCTTGTAGCCATTGCTACGAAGTAGTCGGTAGGCCTCTTTGACACGATCCTTAGAGCCAAAGAAGACGATGGACTTAGTCTCCTCTCTCTCCTTAAATATCTGTGTGAGAAGTGCTAGCTTTTCATCCTCTTTGCAGAAGTAGACACTTTGGTCAATCGACTCTGGTGGACGAGAGATAGCAATATTTATCTCTACTGCATTCTTAGTAATCTCCTTGGCAAGTCGGCGTATCTTATCAGGCATTGTCGCCGAAAACATCACCGTCTGTACATCTTGTGGCAGTAACTTGTAGACCTCCACAATATCATCAAAGAAGCCCATATCTAGCATTCGGTCGGCCTCATCAAGCACAAAGAAACTGACACGTGAGAGATCTACAGTGTTGAGATTGATATGTGAAAGCAGGCGCCCTGGAGTGGCGACAATAATATCTGACCCCATACGCAAAGCCCGCTTCTGCTGCTCCCACTCAATGCCACCAGTACCGCCATAGATAGGTACTGCACTCACCCCGCTGACGAAGTAGGAAAAGGCATCAATCTGTCGGTCAATCTGCTGTGCTAGCTCTCTCGTCGGTGCCATGATGACAGCATTGACATACTCCTCGGGATACTCGCCCGACGCCAGTTCGCTTAGAATTGGTAGCACAAAGGCAGCGGTCTTTCCCGTACCTGTCTGAGCACACGAAATCACGTCTTGCCCCTCAAGTATATGGGGAATAGAGGCCTCTTGGACAGGTGAGGGATGATTGAACCCCATCGCATCTAGCCCATCCAATACCGTTGGATGAAGTCCAAAGGAGTAAAAGTCTTCGTGCTTTGTAATATTATCTCTGTCTATATTCATTTATTCTCTAATTCATTGATTATTTCTAGCCACTCTTGGCTCCCCCTCTTGGCGATAATCGCACTATCTATTGCTACCTTGAGGCTATCTGCAGTCGCATTCACTAGCCATACCTGCTGTAGCTCAAAGCCAATGCCTTTGGAGCTTTGTAGCGTGCTATCTACTGCCACAATCGCATCGGCTAGGTTTTTATCGCAGATGAGGTAGTCGATTTCCCCCTTAGAGAGTTTTGTCGCCAATTGCATCGTAGGTAGCTCGCTACTCTCTATTGATAGGCTAGGGTAGTTGAGCTCCGCTAGGTTCTCTACAATCGTAATGGCAGCCTGGTCTTCCTGTGACACCCATACCGTGACCGGCTCCTCTCCAGTAAAGTTTGCCTCCCAATTGGTATTACTCGCCTTGTGGAGAAGATTGAAGCTAGAGGTGTAGAGCCATTCAGTAGGCGTTGTGCCCTCAATTTTATTTGCCATAGAGAGAGGCATAGTGGTAGCATAAAGCTGCACCTCCCCTTTTTTCAACTTTTCTATTGCCTCGCCCCTAGTGGCAAAAGGCACTATTTCATATTCCCTTTGCGGTAAAACTAGCTCCAATAGCTTCTTGGCACGCCCCGTCATCTCCCCAAGAGAGTCTACTCTAAGCCCATCAGGCGAAAGGTCGACAGCCACTTTGACAACCGTTGAAGTGGGCTGATCCGTCTGTCGTTGAGCTCTACGTGTGGTAAAAACCCACATGAGGAGGGCTGCGGCTAAAATGGCAAAGCCATTAGCAATGGTCACGCGCTTGGACTTAGAGAGTTGAGACATCGTATCCTTATTGCTTAGTTTCTTAAATCAACTGCGACGCCCATCCTCAATACTGGTGGGTAAAGCGGGTAGTTGGGCATCGTGAAGTGACTCGGTTTGAAGAGTAGAGCCCCTACATTGTAGTACTTTACGAAAAAGCGAGCCCTCTTGAGGTGGGCATTGACGTAAGCATTGAGTAGAGGGGCTTCACCACCAATCTTAATATCTTCTTGCGGTCTAAATTGCTGGGTACTTGGCTCATAGTAAGGTGCGTAGTAGGCGGTATGCCACTTGGCATCTGCCCCTATCTGTAGGGTCATCACCTTAGCTACTAGGAATTTAAGATAAAAGTTGGAGTAGACGGAGACCATAGGAAGTGAGGTGATGTCATGGTGGCTACTACTCTGCCAAATGACGCTATTCTCCCAGTTAAGTATCTTCCAGCTGAGGTTTTGATCCAATCCAACTGAAATGACCCTCGTATTCAACTCCGTCTGCACTGGTATGCCCTTTACATCAGGGGCAATGGGGTTTTGAAGCGTCTCAAAATTGGCAAAGATTCGGCTCTTGGTGAAAGGAATATTCATTGAGCCTCCCACTCTGAGCAATTGTATCATCTTGAGCGACCTATCCCACTCGTGGAGACTTGCTTTGAACTTCCTAAGGTAGTAGGAGGGTTGGATATTTTGGAAGTCCACATTTGCCGAGACCGTCACTGTATGTCCCAGTAGAGGGATGTGGGTATTCAATTGACCACTCACCTCCACCTCACCAGCTTGTGCTCCGATGAGAGCTACCTGTCCCCACGCATAGTAGTCAAAGTACTTAAAGGAGTTACTACTGATGCGACCACCAACAGATAGACTGTTTTCGGTCGCTTCGTTTTTCTCCACCTCATCTATTTCTAGACGCTGAGCATCGGCCCAATTCATAAGTGGCTGAGAGTATTTACGGTAGTCATGAGCCACAAAGGCAGCGATGCCCATCTTTGCCCACTTCTTAAAGCCCTCCAGCACTTCCACACCTACCGTATTGCTAATGCAAAGGGTAGAAAAAGAGTCATTGGGGAAGTATCGTGCTCCTGCCGGCCGAGGAATGACCGGATTGGGGTACTCTTTTTCAAAAGCAGGGTCAAGAGAGACCCACTCTCTTCTCCCCTTCTCTAGCTGAAAGTCGTGAAATATGGCAGCAACAGGCACAAATACCCGATTCGCCTTTTCTGCCTCCGCCTCATCCTCCTCGTCTTCCGTAGGTACTTCCGCTTGCCCAGAGGATTTTCCTAGTCGTCGCCTCGCAGGCCCTTGTGGGACGGGGGTTGTCGTGAGGGTATCTACTGGCAACTCCAATGGTGCGGGCATAAGACTATCCGTGGGTAGGCTACTTGCTGTTTCGGTTGGTGGTAGTTGGGTAGACTCTTCGGGCAAGGGTAGCTCTGACTTCATTTCCTCTACCTCTTTATCTAGCCTATTGCCCTCCTTATCCTGATAGTAGCCAAATCGATACTTGTGGTGAAAGCGACCCGAGCCATAAACCATCCTATTCCACGTGGATTTATAGCGTGTAGGGATATCCTTGGGGAGTAGGGTACGCCGACCATCCATAAAGTCATCGGGATTGGTCACGTACCGCATATCGGTAATACCTCCACTCTCCTGATTGGTGGCATTGGTATTGCCCATCGAAGCGTAGGCTTGGTATCGGTCGCCCCGATAGTAGGAGAATACCCGATAGGTAAAGTTTTTACTGCTTGTTTGGGCATAATAGCCATTGGCATAGTCAATATCAATATCGCCACCCAAGCTCCACTCCTTGCCGAGGTTGGAAGAAAAGGTGAAGGTGAAGTTTTGCTCCTTATTCTCATTATTCCCCACGGTGAGGTACTTCAAAAAGGTGTAGGGCGTCTTTGTGTCGTACCATTGCATCCGTTGCTTATTACGGAATAGATGACCATAGGGTTGGGTAAAGAAAAACTGCCCCCACCGATTGATAGGGCGATCAAAGTAGATTTTTGATTGATAAGGCGAGGCATAGGTGCCGGCATAAGCTTCTGCCACACTAAGCCCCTCTATAAATGCACGGCTATGGTAATTGAGCATCATCGTATCTACCGATGCACTCTGCAAGTCTCCTGTTCGTGGTGTAAGGTAAAAGGAAAAGAGACTATTCAGGCGATCTCTGTCCGAGTCGTCATAGTCATCTTTCTTCTCTTTTCGCTCACGCAGTTGCTTGTCCATATCTATCTGTGCATAGGATTCTATGCCAAATAGAGATAGGAGTAGGGCGAGAAGAAGTATTTGGTACCGTGGCTTCATCTCCATTCCTTGTGATTAAACGTAAGTGGGCGAGCAACTTTCGGTAAGTCAGCTACTACTGCACCATCTTTGACTACCTCAGTGCCATTAACAAAGGTTGAAACGACACTATGCTCAAAGGTGTGCCCCTCTAGTGGGCTCCAACCACACTTGCTAGCAATGTTGTCTTTTGAGACCGTCCAAGGCTTATTAGGATCGACCAACACCAAGTCTGCAAAATACCCTTCACGGATATATCCACGCTGCTCCACCTCAAATAGGTCGGCTGGGTTGTGGCACATACACTCAACCACTCGCTCTATACTGAATACCCCTTGGTCGGCTAGCTCTAGCATCATCAGCAGTGAGTGCTGTACCAGTGGCCCTCCTGAGGCTGCGGTAAGTGCACCGCCCTCCTTTTCAGAGAGTAGGTGTGGAGCGTGGTCGGTGGCAATGATATTGAGCTTGCCACACCTTACGGCCTCTCTTAGGGCCTCTCTATCTTGAAGGGTTTTGACGGCTGGGTTCCACTTGATGCGGGTACCAAGCCGTTCGTAGTCTTGATCCGTAAACCAAAGGTGATGAACACAGACTTCTCCCGTGATGTGCTGGCTCTCGTCCAGTAGCTCCAGCTCCTTAGCCGTGCTTAGGTGGAGGATATGTAGCTTAGCTCCAGCCTCCTTGGCTAGTTGGCTAGCCTTTAGGCTACTTTCGTAGCACGCTTCAGCACTCCTAATAACGGGGTGCCACTTTACATCTGGGTCGTTGCCCACTTCGGCAATGACCTTAGCCTTATTCCGCTGAATCACCTCCTCACTTTCACAGTGAGTGGCGATAAGTAGAGGAGAATCTCTAAAGATAGCTCTTAGGGCATCGTCGTGGTCCACCAGCATATTACCCGTTGAGGCACCCATAAACACCTTCACCCCAGGCGTGTATTTCCTATCTACTTGTGTGAGGAGAGGGGCATTGTCATTCGTAGCACCGAAGTAAAAAGAGTAGTTGGCAAAGGAGCTTTTCTTTGCGATCTCCATCTTGTCCTTCCACGCCTCTAGGGTGATGGTTTGTGGCATCGTATTGGGCATCTCCATAAAACTGGTCACGCCACCAAGAATAGCAGCACGACTTTCTGAGGCGATATCCCCTTTGTGGGTGAGCCCTGGCTCACGGAAGTGAACCTGATCATCAATCACCCCTGGCAGGCAGAGAAGTCCCTTTGCCTCAATTACCCTGTCGGCAGTTGGTAGCTCGTCCCCGCTTGTGTAGATGCGAGCTATCTGCTCACCTTCGATCAGTATAGAAGCATTCTCTAGTCTCTTCCCCTCGTTGATTATATTCGCTCCTTTGATTAATATAGACATGGTCTCTCTCTTTCTTTTATTCCTCTAGTTGCACACTTCCTTTCTGTGGAAACTTTCGGGTCATCCCCCACCAACGCAGTTTCAGCACTCCGAAGAAAGCTTCACCAAAGATGCTACTATTCATCTTGCTAGTGCCGTGTACACGGTTGACAAATACAATTGGCACTTCAGTCAGCTTGAACCCGCACATCTTAGCGGTATACTTCATCTCGATCTGAAAGGCGTATCCCTTGAAGTGGATCTCATCCAGATGGATGGTCCGAAGCACCTCAGCTCTATAGCAAACAAAGCCAGCGGTAGCGTCATTGACCTTCATCCCTGTGACGATGCGGACATACTTCGAGGCAAAGTAGCTCATCAACACCCTACCTAGTGGCCAATTGACCACATTGACCCCCTTCACATACCTTGAACCGATGGCTAGGTCGGCACCTTCCACGGCACAGGCTTCGTAGAGACGGACCAGATCCTTTGGGTTGTGGCTAAAGTCGGCATCCATCTCAAGGATATAGTCGTACCTCTTCTCAAGAGCCCACTTAAAGCCTGCAATATAGGCGGTGCCAAGCCCTTGCTTCCCTTCGCGTTCTAGGATATGCACCCTCTCAGGGTATTCTTCAATGATCTTGTGAACCTCCTTAGCTGTGCCGTCGGGCGAATTGTCGTCTACCACCAGCACCTCAAAAGGTATTGGTAGGTCCATCACCGCCTCTATGATTGCTCTGATATTTTCAATCTCATTATAGGTGGGAATGATTACCAACCTTCTATCGCCATCTCTAGTCATGACTTGTTCTCCTTTCTCAAAGCTCTATCCTTTGCAAATAGAGCGTAGATATAAAATACAGTGGCTACTGCAAATAGTGGCAACCAAATATTGGAGCCTTGGATCATAAAACCACCAGATACTAAATAGATCAATAGCCCAATGAACGTCATGCGATCCAGCCGACGAATCCTTTTCTCCTCGCTACCTCCTTTGCTACTTATTTGCAAAAGGGTCGCTATTGCAGCCATGCCACCACCTATTGCTACCAACCAGCCACTATAGGGTTTTGTGTAGTCGGGCTCAAATAAGATAGCCCCAATCAATACCAAAATAGGACCGATTGTTTGTAGGTTTCTTACCCACCTATTGTCATATTTAGTATGCTTACTCATCACTTAAGTAGGTAAATTTCTTCGTCCTCCTCCTTCATTAGGTACCGCTCTCTAGCAAATTTCTCCAAGCGGTCTCTCTCAATCCAGAGATCCTCTTTCGCCACCTTAGTTTTCTCTATCTCCCTTTTCAACTCTCGTATTTCTCGCTCTTGTTTGTCAAGGGTACGGCTGTACTTCAGCTGAGTCCAAACACTTGTATTGCTGGGAATAATGATCTTAATAAGAAACAATATAGCAAATAGCAGAAAAGGATTGACCCTTTTCAGCCATCGCCAAACAGCCTTGCCCACGGCAGAAATATGACTTCCAAACTTGCCCATAACTACCCTCAAAGATACCAATTTATTCCGATAATAAGAGGGCCCCATCCGCGTAATCAGGGGCTACCCATTAGAAAGGTCTTGCCATGAATGACCTCCCCTCGTGGGAGGTCAGACGGATCATAGCCACTAGTCGAGGCTCGTAGAGCTGATGACTAGGGGAGCAAAAACCGACCCACCCCCACCCTTCGACCCCTTGTGGGTCGGACAACCCATTCTAGGATGTCTTGTCCTAGAAAAAGTTGACTCATAGATAGATTTTTATGAGTAAGTTTGTAAAAAGGAGTCAACTCCAGAAGATTTATTTTGACCGAGTTATTCACCTCTATTTTGAGGAAAACTTAGGTTACACCCAGATTTCACACCTTGTTCCTATTGGTAGGACTACGATCCTGGAGTGGGTTCATAGGTACCTAGATTCTGGGTTAGACGAAGTTATAGAGATGAAGGCGAAGAAAAAGAAGAGACAAGAAGAGCACCGCGGATATC
>NZ_AQVC01000005.1 GCF_000372405.1 Porphyromonas somerae DSM 23386
GCAGTTGTATCTAGTTCCCTAAAGTAATCAATTCACAACTCACCGGCTTGCACTATGCTAACCGCAAAGTTGTATCTAGTTCCCTAAAGTAATCAATTCACAACTTCACAACGATAATTGAAGTTGTAGCCGAAGTTGTATCTAGTTCCCTAAAGTAATCAATTCACAACTTCGGCGATATATAATTGTAAATATCAATGGGTTAGGGTCGTATGACGTCCAATAAAAAGCCGATGTTTGATGAAAAGAGCCAATAGGGGTGCTATTTTTCAATTCAAAGCTACCTAAAATTCCTCAAAGAGTGATAGCTGTCGTATTTTCGGTATCTTCGGTTCCTTTTGCTTCGTTCCCGAGAGGTGTATGATCTCAGCATACTGTTTGTCGGTAATGGTAATCACCTTAATATCCGCCTCTTCAGGTAGTGATTTCCGTAATTTATTAATGAGTGGTTGTCGATGTTGCATCGATGGGATCGGCTTGATGTAGACCGAAAACTGTAGCATAATATATCCCTCTCCCAGTAACTCCTTCCGAAACTTTGCCGCCTGCTTTCGTTGCTTCTTAGTGAGGACAGGAATATCAAAAGCGACTAAAATCCACATAAGTTTGTACGCACTTAATCTTGAAACATTCATTGCGAGACTCCTTTTTATTATGGTATTCGAGGTAATACGAGTGTCTTGGCACCACCTGAATAGACTCTAGCGAGGGAACTGGTGGTGATAGAGATGGCGATGAGTAGTGGCCGCCTGAGCTTGCTGATGATGGTATCTTGTGCCAATAGGGTACGGAGGTGAGCCCTACTCTCCTTGGTGATAGAGAGCTCTCCACTATCCACCAACTCCATCACCGCTAGGTCGGCAAAGGGGCGGTAGGGCTCCATTACATCATCGGAGAGCGGAAAAGGGTTGTACTTATTTTGGTGTTGCACCCCTAGCTTTGGGGAGAGACCCGAAGCGATGATGGATCGGGTAACCGAAGCACGCAAGATGGCATAGGCATAATTGAATAGGGCGTTGGGCGGTACTCCATCTCGCTCTCGTATAAACTCCTCCCCTAGGAGGGCACTCCAGTAGATACGTGCTGCGATCCCCTCTCTATTATCTGGGTCGCCACTCCGCACCTCATCGGCAAGGTTGAGTAGCCTTTGGTGCTCCTCTATTCCTCGTGACTTCAGTACGGCCGCTTGATTGAGGATCTTGCTCTTGACCAACTGCTTCCAGATGCTCTTTTTAGTAGGGATAGATGCTGCCACCTGCTCCCGAGTTCGCTCACCCTGTGTGGAGTGCCCCTCGAGTGGAGAGAGGTAGCCACTTGGGATATGAAACTCATCACAAACTACCACTATACAGCCCACCTCCATACAGTACTGGAGCATCCAGAGGGTGGTGGTCACCCTCGGATGCTCCAGTATCAATAGTCCTACCTCAGCTAGAGGTAGGGTCTGCCGCTCCTCCGTCTCCTTATTGGTTATCACCAATTGGCGACTTTCTAAGGAGAGGTGAACAGGACTAGATATAGTGATGGTCCGCTTAATCATCCTTCAATATTACTTTACCCGTGAGGCTGATCTCCACCGAGTGAATATTATCCTTATCCGATTCAAAGAAAGGTAGGGACTGCACTCTAATCATCTCTCTATCATAATTGGTGTTGCTAGCAGTTGCCTTTCTGAACACATAATACATAGACGATAGCTTCTGCACTCTATAGAGGTACTTGCTGAGATAAGAGGTATCAGAGAGGTGGACGAGTATCTCCTCTCTGGTGATTCCAATCAAGTACATCCTATCACGCATTAGCTTGAAGAGGATTCTCTTGCCATCGGGTGGAAGTTGGAATATCTCCTCACCTCTGTTCCGTCTATCCACCACATCCCACATAGTTACGACACTCTCTTGAAGACTGCCATCTAGCGCCTCATAAATCAGCACGTGGTGATTGTTTTGTGGGTCAACATATTGATTGGCTTCTTTTAGCCTTACCACATTATTAAACTTATCACATAATCTCACCTTTTTCACTGGGACAGGCTCTCCACCATTGCGATTGGGGAGATAGACTTTGGTCTTGCCCTCCTCATCAATAAAGGCATTCTTAGGGAAAACAAGCTTTGGATTACTTATGTCTAGCCCCAACTCCTCCTTGAGTATCCGCAGCATCTCTTTCCTAATAGCGGCGTCCACCACTTTATTGAGTTGGCTCATCTTGGTCACTTCGGCGATGCTCTTCCTAGAGTGGTAGCCCACCTCTGTCTGTCCTGGTGCTTTTCTCTGACCATAGATAGTAGCCTTATGTAGGGCACCCCTCACGGCGTAACCTTCAGAGGTATAGACCTTGCCATTCTTGGTGATCTTGCGGGTCACCTTGGAGAGAGGATCCACTCGGTTCTTTTTATGTACCACCAATATATCATTGATGGATTGCTCTGCCTCTTCTCTAAAGCCATCCCACGGTAGGTCGAAGCGTGGCTTTAGCCTCCCTCCTTGTCGGTAGGAGTCATCTTGCCTGTTGTAAGTTGAAAGCTCCGTGACGTAGTTTTGTTTGGCTAGTGCAATCACCAGGGCGTCTACAGCGTGGTGCCTATGGTCATCTCTATTCTTGACCGGTTCTAAAGCGTAGAGTCCTTGAGATTTATCAAGTAGGAAGAGCTTTCCCTCTAGCAGTACTTCGCCACTCCTTGGTGTTGGAGCTTTGGCATACAATGGATAGATGGTGACCCGCTCTTCTGGAGAAATGGTCTCTCCGTACCGTAAGGATACATAATACTTGGTCTGCTCTTGGAGGTCCAAATGCTGTACATCGATTGTCTTGCCGTCGCACTGATCCAGAAGGAGCGAACCGTGGTTGGCGACTCCTGTGAGTAGTAGCTCTCCCTCTCCTACCTCAGGTGCAGGGCGAAGCATCCTGGTAAACTCTGCGGTGTCGTAGTCTAGATTGAGATAGGCGGTGCGATTGCGGTGTTCCTCCATATTGACCACACTACTATCCACTTCGGTCTCAAAGAGAGGGCTCCAGAAAGCGTTGCCATTGAGTCGGCCCGATACCCTTACCGCATTGGCTGCCACTCTCTTTTTATTGCTAGGAAGCTCCCAAATGGGTTCGCCTTTAAGCTGAAGAGTGACCCAGTACTTTCCTGGCTCAGTAGGGTAATTACCTCTCTTGACCTTTCGGAGTGCCTCAATATAGTCGCTGGTCAATTGGTTCTTGCTATTAATGGTAGCTGGCACCACTAGCCTATCCTTAGCAGAGGGCTTGGGGTTGAAGAGGGGCTGGCAGTGTGGGGTACCGCCTACTCGGTGGTAGGCGATGAGTGCCTCGCCCGTCACTCCACTGAGATCTAGATGGGCTGGCTTGGGGTACTCCTTGCCGTCGCGGTATAGCTTAGACCCCTTGACCACCACAGGGATACGGATCTCATCTGCCGTGGGATTGGGGATAAGATTGAGCTTTGGTGCCACGCGATTGACCACCTGTGACTCGCTATCGAGGAGGGCGTAGACATCGGTATCGCCTCTGGCTATCAGCACCTCGCTCACGGCTCCTGGGGCGCATTCATAGGTCTCGCCTAGGATCTTATTGAGTTGCCACATCCGCCTGAGGTCGGCAGTGATATGGCCGGTAACGGAGCGAACATCACCGCAGATGGTAGTGAGGTATTCACGTGCCTTTACTGACATATAGGCGGTATCATTGAGCATCTTATTGGGTAGCTCCTCTAACTGCTCTTGGGCACTCCGCTTGGATAGGAAGCGACTCGCTTTACGTGCTGGCAGTACTCTCCTTACTCGATGTGTAATCTCGTCCCAATCCTCTGCACCCCAAAGGGTTTTGCTAGAGTTGACGGAGTAAAACTCGTAAGGGGTCTTATTGCCCTTCTCTCTATTGAAATTGGACTCGCAGAGGGTCTTATTACCGAAGCTATCATCAAGGGAGATGCTTCGAGGGATAATGTGCTCTATCTGGAAGTAGTTATTGCCAGCGAAGAGATGAGCTGGATTAATAGTCTTACCAGTATAAGGGCAGCGGGCAATTCCATCTTGCTGCTGGAGCTCTTTATGGAGGCGGTATTTAAGGATATTATCTCGATTGACCTGCACGTTGAGTGCTCTTAGCCACATCACTGCCTCCTCATTTTCTGCCCGATTGGCCTCTTGCTCCTGGCGTATCTTGAGGCGTCGGTCAAGGGACGACTTGAGGTCACGAGAGAGCTCTATGGTGATGCGATCGAACCTAAAGTTGGGGTTGCCGGTCTGCTGAATCATCCGATCAATAAGAGCATTGACCTGCCTCCGCACCGCCCAAAGTGCTTGCTCCACGATGGGGTTACGGAGATTATCCACTTCCCCCAGTCTGTTCTGTATCTCTATCTTTTGCACCGACTGGGTAGGGTGGTAAAGCTTCATCCGCAGTCGCTTTTCGTCCAAACCGGTCTGCTCGTCGGGATTGCTTAGGAACTCTATCAGACGGTCGATCTTCTCGCCCTTAGAGGCTGGCTCATTGATGATCTGGAGTAGCTCTTGCCACATTTGCTCCTCTTTCTCAAAGTAGTAGTACCTCGGACCAAACGCATTTTTAACGCCACCGAGGAAAATTGCCTCTGTGTGGCTCCGCCCTTGAAGTAGGAATGGAATGATATTGTCCATTGCATGAATGGAGATGGAGCCGTAATCATCAACGAGATTGATACCCTCTAGTCGCTTGGCAAAGTCGGCTTTGAGCTTTAACCCCTTGCTCTGGGCATAGTCGGCGATGTTCTTCTCAAGTAGTCTCTCATCGTCGTAAAAGAGTAGCTTCTGCCAGATATCTATATATATGGTATCGGTCTCGCCATAGAGGTAGCTCAATGCACCCTTTTCAAAAAGGTCGGTGATACTGGCGATAGTAGGGCACCCTGGGAGGGCTTGGTCATCGTCGTAATTGAGCTTGGAGACTAGGCTGAGGTGCCTTTTCAGGTCTGCCACTTTGATGGTCTTGCTGTTTTTTGAGCAGAGGAAGTCGAGGGAGGTTTGGAATAACCCCATACCATAGAGTGTCCGCCCCTCTACCCTCACATTGCTCAGCACCTGAAGTGCTCTATGAAATTCGCTGGTAGGGTGAGATACAGCAGCGACACGTGGCCCTTGGATATAGTGGCGTTGCTTCACGGGGTCGTACATCTTACGGCTCTCAAGGCTACACTTATTGATTAGGTGCTTCTGCGAGCGAAGTGGGCGTTGCCAGAAGAGGACACTATCATTGGACTTGTACAGTAGCTCTCCACTCTCTGGGTCATGGCTGATCTGTCCGATCAAGAGATCTTTGACGGGAGTGCCCTCTATCTCTAGTTCTTCTAGACCAAGTCGCTTAGCCTGTTGGTCCCAAATACGCTCCATCTCCTCCACATACATACTGCGGAGAGTATACCTCCCTCTGGGTTTCTCCTCACGTTGGGTAAATGGCTCTCCCTCCTTGGCACTTATCTGATACAGATATTGCCCAAGGGTCTGCTCTCCTATCTCCGACTTGGTTTGGGTGTAGCCGATGATGTCATCTTTTCCTTTCGCCATCGCTCCCTCATCTGCCTTCATCTTGCGTGAAGATTGGAAGCCACGACGTTGGATGATGTGGTACAATAGACGACCAAACTCGGCCCTCGTGATGCTCCCCTCTACCGCTCTTGAGCGAATCTCATAAGGGTTCATCGCCATCCAAGCTCTGAAGGCATCACTATCTGGGAACTGGCGTGCAGCCGTCTTCCCCTCCTTATCCCAGGAGAGCCAAGCATCTATCTCCTCAAAAGTAAGTGGCACATAGCGATCCCCTTCGGGGCTATTGAGCTCGCTGAGCTGATAGAGAAACTTGAGCAACTGAGAGCGACGCAAACGACGCCTATAGTTTTGTCTGCGACCTTGCCTTGCGACCCTGCGCGTCTCGTTTTTTGGCTTCTCCTTATTGGTGCCGAAAGCCTCTTTACCTGCGGGGAATACATAGACTCCTGTGTGGAGTATTTGGTTCTTCTGAGTGTCGACGATAGCTGTTCCCAAGCTACTAACACCGATATCTAATCCGAGTGCGATCATAGCATATTACATTTTGAGATGTTTAACATTATAAACAAATGTAGATAATATATTTGGAAGGTTCAAATATATTACCTACATTTGCGGTAGAAGATTATTCCCTAAAGTAATCTTTTCATAACAAGGCTATATGCCGAAGTTATTACGGCTCCACTTCGGTGGAGCCTTTTTTGTATCTGGGGATTAGGATTGGAGGGGGACGTGGTCGGGGGCGAGCCTATCTTTGAGGGCTTTCCACTTATCGTAGGGGAGGGTGCGACCGCGGAGGGTTCGGACTTTGGGAAAGGAGGCAAAGTAGGGGTCTTCGGTGACGTACCAACCGTGGTGGATGAGGCTGGGCTCTTTCTCTACCTGATGCTGGATCCTGCCAAGGTAATTCCTACTGACCACAGTGGCGTAGTACTCTCCTCTCTCTTTATTCTCGAGGAGGAGAACGGCGTAGGCTTCGTAGGTGGGATAGGTCTCCATAGCTGCTTTTTCGGTGATAGTGACCTCCCAGCCGTGCTCATTATTGAGCTGATCTATTAGGCTTCTGAATACCTTGCCGTGGGCTGAGGTATCCTTGATCTGATGGAAATGGATATAGTAGTGGACCATCTCGTGGAGCAGGATATTTTGGTACTGTCGCTCCGTGAGCTTGTAGAGGTTGGTGAGCTGTATCCGTTGCTCTGTGTAGACGGTAGTGCTACCTCTTTTTTCCGCAGCGTAAGAAAAGCCACCCATCTGTCGTCGTGTAGGGCTAATGGTAAAGCCGGGCCGAGGCAAAGAGCCTTGGAAGTACTGATGATTGAATTTATCAAACCAGTACTTTATCCACTCAAAGTTGATCTCAAAGGGTTGTTCCATATCACAATGAAAGGTGTTGCACGATCTGTTCAGCTACCTCGGCAGTGGTCGCCTCAGCCGTCACCTCAATAGTGATATCGGCCTGAGTGTAAAAGGGTTCACGGAGAGGCAAGGTTGCCTCGACATACTGCTTCACCCCCTCTTTATCGAGGCGTGCCACCGCTGGCCGGCTCTCGCGATAGAGGTAGAGCCACTCGGCTAGTAGCTGGGGCGATGCTTTGAGGTAGACCACAGTGCCACGCTGCTTCATGGTAGAGATATTATCGTCGTGACTGGCCATGCCTCCGCCTGTAGCGATCACTACATCCTGAAGCTGAGAGAGCTCAATGAGGATTACCTTTTCCCGCTTCCGAAACTTCTCTAAGCCACAGCAACCAATCATATCACTCACAGAGGAGTGGTACTTCCGCTCAATATAGAGGTCGGTATCTACAAAGGAGAGCTGTAGCAGCTTTGCCAGCTCACGTCCAATGGTGGTCTTCCCCACTGCTGGAAAGCCTACTAGGAATATTGGTTTCATTGTCACATAATAATAATAGACCCTGGCAAAGTGAGAGCTTCACCAGGATCAGGCGTTACGCATTAGAAGAAATGTTGTACGAATGATCATATACAAGCTGTTGAGGATAATGGAGTAAGAACCTCGGCAGAGATCCCTTTTAAATAGATAGGCACAGGTCGGAGGGGCGTTAGCCCCAAACGACCTGTGTGTAAGAGCATATTCACCACCTCCTTGACCCCGGCTGAGGGGTCAGACCTAGATAGGGTTGTCCGACCCCTCGGCCGGGGTTGCAAGGGTGTTTTACACCTATCTATGAGACCTTTGCACAGAGGTCTCGGTCAGCTTTGAAAAGTTATTTAAAGCTGTATTTGGAATACACATCCGTGTCAGACTCTCTATGATATAGAGCCTTACAATCGTCTATGATATCCTCTGTACCAAATCCGTGAATGGCTCGGCCCATTAAGAACGAGACCGTATAGTCGTTCCAGTCTTTGCCTAATGACGATGCTTTCACCGCTCCTTCATTGAGGTACTTCCACATTTCCGCTTCACTGATATATTGCAACCAATAACACCATTTTGCCAAGCTCACCAGTCGGCATACGTCCCAAGCATACGTGGAGGTTGTGGTCCGGACTTGAGCCAAATCCGTTTTTAGCCCGTCTGCTATCAAAGTCTGCAGCTCAATAAGTTCCTCGGAAGAACCTCTTTGAGCAAGGACTTCGTCCAATTCCGTACTCTGCTCTAAATTAAGCAGAGCGTTTAGCGTCTCTAGAGCATCTTCCCGACCATTAATGCTCCATTGTTTTTGAAGCCCGGTCTTGTATACATTCATATTATCATCGGTGATAATACTAAGGATGTCCTCACTGCGATAACAAGACAAGATGGCTCCAAATACCAGTAACCTTTTCTTTTCCTCGGTGAGCGGTGTTTGAGGATGAGAAGCCAAAAAGGCTTTCAGGTTTTTCTTAGCAAAGACCCTAGACACGATTTCAAACACGATAAAAGCAATAATCAAGACAGCGACTATTGCCACGATGATTTTCCAGATCATACAAGTATTATTCTAAAGTTAAACATAAGTCTATTATATCATATTTCCTACTTATCCACATGCTTCCCCATCATTTCTTCTACAGAAAGACAGAACCCGATCTCTTGGTAGATTTCAAGCAATAGGTCTTCGTTTAAAGATGTTTTTCCGCTAAGGCGAAGAAAACCTTTTGGCATATTGGAGGCATAATAAAATGTATCTCCGCTAAAGGAGAGCATCAAGTCATGAGTAAAGGAACAACGAAGAGCGGTAAGTTTCTTCATCATTGCCGGGGTCAAAATCATACGGGCATCTACCTCGTCATCAGCATATACGGTAAAGAGACGTTCAAACTCGGGGTCTTCCAAATAAACAAACTTTGCTTTATGTCTCTCCCTCAGTTTTTGTATCGTCAGAGCGAAGTAGCCCAACTTATCCTCCAAATGGTCGGGAAGCAGCATAACAAATCCCCTGCAAGTTCTTGGAAGACGGCAGTAACTAAACATTCCCCTAAAGCTGAACATCGTGCTCTCTACTTGTGCGCCCCACATCGGACTGAAAATCGCCCGATTGAGGAGCCTAAAGGATCTCCATGGTTTAGTATTCTGTTCATTGGTTGCGGTTACTCCTATATCGGCTATTGTCAATGCTTGATGCTGAGTTGGGAAACTCAATGCACCGTAACTTGCCACTTGAAGAGTACCCTCCGACCTATTTGGGGTTCCGAATAGTCTGCTTGCCCGAATATCGGACACCTTTACTTCTTTTGTCGGAGAATAATTTGCATCCGGAAATAGCTGGTTGATAATTTGCCCCATTACTTTTTCCTCTTTCTGCTTCAGTACATTTAGGCATAAAGAGAACAGCGTATTGAGGACCACAAAGGTGACAAAGAATATGACGACATACGTTGCCGTTAATTGTGAGGTTTCATAATTGTCCGCATCGACGATATACCTTCCGAATATAGTGAATGCAAGCCAAAGCAGAGCCAAAGGGTAAACGGAATAAATGAGAAGCCTAACAATCTTACGCCACATAGCTATGTGGGTTAGTTGCCCTCTCATTTGTTGAGCGACAATCTTGAAGTCTATCAAGTGGTCTTCTTTCATCATTTATCCGAAAATCTCCTTGATATGAATGTCGCCCAACTCACTTTCAGGAATTCGTATCAATGCTTCTTTCCCAAGATGTTTTCTTGAAGCGATGTATGAAGACGGGAACATTTCTACGGCATTGTTGTAATCCGTTACGGTTGCGTTATAAGTTCGGCGTATAGCCTGCAATTCGTTCTCCATATCCGTTATCTGATATTGGAGATAGACAAACTGCTCATTGGCTTTGAGATCCGGATTACTCTCAACAACGGCCTTAACTTGTTTGAGAAGAGCGGAGATTTCTGTCCCGTCCTTGATTTGTTCTGCTTCGGGGGCTCCGTCTGCTCGAGACCTTAGTTCGGCTATGCGGGTAAGGATTTCATTTTCGTGTCCCATATACGCTTTAAGAGATGCCACCAAATTGGGTATAAGGTCATTTCTCTGCTTGAGTGCCACACAAATGCCACTCCGGCATTGTTCCACCCTGTTTTTCTTGGCAATGAGATTATTAGAGGTGATTATACCCCAAATCAGTATAAGCACAGCTATTGCGATAAGGACACTCCCGGCAATTATTGATGCAGTCATACAAATTCGCTTGTCTCAATGATTATTTCTTAGTACTCTTGTCGTCTTCATAGTGGCGTCGTACTCTTTCCATACCCCCGAACGTTCTCCATCGGCATACTGTCCCTCTACAACCAAAATCGGATTTCCGTTGCGCAAAACTTCTTCTTTGTACGCCCCATGTAGCACGCCCATGCGATAAGTTCGTGTGACCTTGCTTTCAACGCCATCTCCCTGTTTCGTGAGTTTCCACTCGACCCCGTCTTTCTTCCCATTTACCCAACGGGTCTCAAGTATTTGAGCACCGTTTTGGCTGTCATACCGCTTCTCAAAGCCGTTTTCCACACTTTCCTGGTATTCTTTCTCCAAATCCAAACGACCGTCTTTGAAATAGGTTTTTACACAGCCATCGATTTTGCCCTTCTTCATAGGGGTAATCTTGCTGACAGTTTTGCCGTCTTGGTAGTACTCCGTGAACACCCCATTTCTTTTCCCCTGGTCATACGCTCCCGTTTCTCTCAGTACACCATCCCGATAGCGGTGGTACTTGCCATCCATCAGTCCGTTAGAAAAGGAAATAGTCTCTTCGTCAAGCTTCCGCTTGATACGCCACTCTCCCTGCAAGGGTTTTCGGCTGTCCTTTTCGAAATAAACTGTCGTATTGTTTTCGCCCGATAGGGGTAAGAGTTCATCGCTTAGAATCACCTTTTGAGCCGATACCGAAAGGCTCAGCAACAGCGAGAAGAAAAAGAGAATATATCGATTCATATTATAATAGAATGCCCAATTATTTAATTGGTTATTTAAGTTTCTCTACTCTCGAGCATATAAGAAAATATCCTGCCTCCTTTATCAAGAGGCAAGAGCATACACAGATACTCAATGGCAAAGGTAGAGCTTTTTTGCGATACTCTGACCAAAACATGGATAAAAACAAAGGAAGACCTACATCATTACCGATGAAGGTTTCTGTTGACATAGTTCTCACTCAGTATTCTGTTTATGTCTGAGAGCCGATAGAGGATTTTCCCTGCGATTTGGGTGTAAGGGATAATGTTTTTGTCCCGATAGTCTTGCAGGGTGCAAGGGGAAAGGAACAGTCTCATCTATACACAGGTCTTCGGCACTTCGTGCCTTGCCTGTGCCTATTTAGCAAGGACCTCTGCCGAGGTCCTTGCTCATAGACACCCCACTAAAAACTATATGGTAAGAACCTTCTAATGCGTAACGCCTGTCACCAGGGTCTATTCAATAATTACTTAGATTACTTCACAAGGGTGAGCTCATTGATCAAGTAGTCGGCCTTACCCCAGTGCTGGATAGCCCAAAGCACATAGCGAATATCTACGCTGATGGTCCGCTGAAGATTTGGCTCAAACTCAATATCGCCACTCATCGCCTCCCAGTTGCCGTCGAAGGCTAGGCCGATGACATTGCCTTCGCCATCAAAGACAGGACTACCGGAGTTACCACCAGTGATATCATTATTGCTGATAAAGCAGAGGTGTAGATGACCATCCTTGGCGGCATACTCACCAAACTCCTTATTACGCATCATATCGAGGATCTCGGGCTGCACTGCAAACTCGGTGCTCTCAGGATCTTGCTTCTCCAATACCCCTTCCTCAGTGGTGTAGTAGTCGTAATAAGCACCATCATAAGGGCGATAGCCACCCACCGAACCGTAGCTGAGACGCATGGTGAAATTGGCATCGCTAGGTAGGTACTCATCACTCATCTCCTGCAGGCCAGCCATAAAGAGGCGACGCCCCTTGGCATACTGATATTGATAGTTATTGATCTCGCCATATAGCTTCATCAATGCATCTCTGTAGCTATTGCTGATCACCACAGCAGGGTCGGTATCGTGTGCCTTGGCAAATAGCTCATAATTCTTGAGTGCCTCTACCATACGATCTTTGTGGAGCACTACAGAATTGTCGTAAACATACTGTGCATAAGCCTCATAATCGCCACCAAACTTACTCTCGATCTCGCTAAAGATGCTAGGCAAGTACTCAGGGGCTACCTGCTCCTTAGTTACCTTGAGCATGGCTGGAAGAGTAGCTCTACCTACCTTGGTGCTGAAGTCCTTGTAGAGGGCATCGGCATCAAACTCTGCCATATCGGGCGATGGCATCGCCACGAAAGAGCGGAACTCGGTACCACTCATAGCCTCAGAGAGGATGGTGAAGTTGTAGAAGAGCTTACCCATTGCCTCAAGTGGTATACGCAGGCTATCCAATACCCCAGCGTACTTGGCTGTACGAGCAGCATCGGCTGCTACCCACTCGCTGAACTGACGCTCTATCTGACGCTTATTCTCTACCACATTGAGGCGACGGAGCCCCTTATTCATACCGATTGAATTCTTCCAATAGTTGGAGCTACCGGCATACTTGCTAGCATACTGAATGCGGATGGCTTGCTCAGCATTCATGTGCTTCATCCAAATCTCCTGCTTAATGCCACGTACGAGGATACGAGGTTCGTTTTCATTCACGATACGATTCTCTACACCCCATGAGCTGAGGTAGCGGTCGGTACTTCCTGGGAAGCCAATGGTCATAGCATAGTCGCCCTCCTCGATACCACGGATCGATACCTTGGCAAAGTGACGAGGTTGGTAGGGCTTATTATCGGCTGAGTAGTCGGCTGGCTTATTATCCTTATCGGCATAGACACGGAATACCGAGAAGTCGTTGGTGTGGCGTGGCCACATCCAGTTGTCGGTATCGGCACCAAACTTACCCATAGATGTAGGTGGAGCGAATACCATACGGACGTCGGTGAAGACGTCGTAGACCACTAGGTAAAACTTATTATTCTCGTAGAACGAGTAGATATCGGCATCGGTGTGAGGGTCATCGGCATACTTGGCTACCAAAAGACTACTTGCCATTTGAATCGCCTGAATACGAGCCATCTCATCAGTCATATTTTCGGTACCTTCGGTCACTTGGTCGGTCACATCCACAAACTCTCTGAGGTACTTCACCTCTAGCCCCTCAATAGGAAGCTCCTCCGCCATATTGTGTGCTACAAAACCATCTCTCAGGTAGTCGTGCTCCACACTACTCTGGCTCTGGATAGAGCGGTAACCACAGTGGTGGTTGGTAAAGAGTAGTCCTTGATTGGATACCGTGATAGAGGTACAGCCGTTATCAAAGATCGCCACAGCACTAGAGAGGCTATTGCCATCGGCGCTAAATAGCTCCTCGGGAGAGAGCTTCAGTCCGAGCTCACGCATGCGATCCATATTCTCCTGCTTGATCGAATTGATCAAGTACATTCCCTTATCTGCCTTTGCCATTGGGGCAAGAAGGAGTAAGAGACCCATCGCTAGGGATAGTCGTAGTTGTTTCATCGTTAGTCAATAATAAAGTTGTAATATTTTTCTTGTACCACAAAGCTAACTATTTTCAGCGAGGTACCACACATTTTTAGTGGTGCTATTATCGGACAAGTCGGACAGCTCAGACAAGTCGGACAAGTCGGAGTTCAAAAAGGCACCAATGGAACACCCGCGAGGGTGCGTCTGACTTGTCCGAACTGTCTGACCTGTCTGACTTGTCCGATAAGGTCCTAAAAGAAAGCCTGCATAACTGCCACTTCAAAACCAAGTGGTAGCGGAGCAAAAATTGAGATGCAACTAAGCAATTGCCGAGATGCAACTAAGCAAACGGCGAGATGCAACTAAGCATTTGCTTTGTTGCATCTAAAAAAGCAGGTATATAGCACATTGTATATCAATGGATTACAAATGAGCCTTTTGGTGAACCTTATCAGAGTATATTATCGGACCCACCCAGCCCGCCAATAAGGTACAAAAGGAGCACCCATGAGGGTGCGTCTGACCTGTCCGACTTGTCCGAACTGTCCGAACTGTCCGACTTGTCCGATAAGGCACCAAAACAATCAATGAAATAATATGGGTTAGAGGTAGGTGATGGTGCTACCCTTTACCACAATGGTGTGGTACTCACCCTTGAGGTGCTCGATGGCACTCTGTAGTTCGTCGGGTGAGAGCTGCGGAAATTGGTTGTGTAATTGCTCGTGAGAGGTACTCCCTTCGGCTTTGAGGTAATCCTCTATTTCGTCAATATCCTTGTACGAAAGTCCTTTAGGCGGGTGACTGAGGCAGTAGTCGCAATAACCGCAAGGAAGGGGATTGGTTTCGTCGAAGTAACTGACCAATTGCATCGCTCTACAGCAGTCGGAGGTGGTCATATATTGCTCCATTGCCTCCACACGTTCGCGGGCAGCGTTGTAGCGGCTTTGGTAGATCTCCTTTGGGATAACCAGTTGTTTGGCAGGCACCCGCTGCTCCATGTAGTAGATATAATTACTTATTTTGCCTGGGATATAATCTATCACGTGCCATCGCTTGAGGTTAATCAAAAGGAAATAGAGCTGCTCCCTTCGGATGCCTAGTGCACTGGCAATTTCTCGCTCGTCAATAGCACTATAGGCAGTAAATAGACCGGTATAGCGACGCATCAGGAACTCAAGGAGGTCATCGTAGAGAGACTCTTTTTCATCAAACAGGGTGTAGAGCTGATTGCGATCGGTAGTAATCATCAATTGGCCCGCCTTATCGTGATTCTCTAAATACTCCATATAGCCCGAGAGCTGTAGTATGGCTAGCGATGCGGTAACTACATGACTGGGAATTTTGTACTGGGTACAGAAGTGGAAGAGGTCGAACTCATAGATTGCCCCTTCCCCACTCTCCACACCGAGCTGGAAGTAATTGCCGAGTGTATCATACACCTGCTTTACGGTCTCCTCGGGCGGAAACTCTCTATCGAGCATATTCCACAGGTATCGCTCATCACGTATCGGCTCATAGAGAAGTACGGCAAAGGCACGCTGATTATCCCTTCCCGCCCTACCCGCTTCTTGGTAGTAAAATTCGGGAGAAGGAGGGGGTGCAGGGTGTACCACTACCCGCACATCTTCTTTATTGATACCCATACCAAAGGCGTTGGTGCAAACCATAATCCGCACTTCGCCAGACTGCCACGCATTTTGCTTACGTGCCTTCACCTCTGGCGGAAGGAGGGCATGGAAGTAATCGCTACTAAGTCCAAAGGAATTGAGGAGGTCGGAGATCTGCTTGGTCTTTTTACGGCTTCGCACATAAACGAGGGCACTCCCCTCAACACTGGAGAGGATGTGTACCAATTCCCGAGCTTTATCCTCTGTTTGTCGTACCACATAGGTGAGGGCTCGGCGGTGGAAGCTCTTTTTGAAGAAGCGACTCCCCTCCTCGAAGAGTAGCTGTCGCTTGATATCCTCCACCACGAGAGAGGTGGCGGTAGCGGTAAGAGCGAGGAAAGGAAGGTGGGGTATGCGTTGACGGAACTCCTTGATGCGGGTATAGTGCGGACGAAAGTCGTACCCCCACTGGCTAATACAGTGGGCTTCGTCGACCGCTACAAATGAGATGGGGATACTTTCTAACCGTCGCAAAAAGAGGGAATTGGTGAGTCGCTCAGGGGAGACATAGAGGAGTTTGTAATAACCAAAAGTGCAATTATCTAGCACTGCCAGCATCTCTCCCCTACTCTGCCCGCTATGAAGGTAGCCGGCACGAATATCATGCTTTCGGAGGCCATCGACCTGGTCTTTCATCAGTGCCACAAGAGGGGAGATGACTAGGGCTACCCCTTCGCACATCAAAGCAGGTACTTGGTAGGTGATGGACTTGCCACCGCCAGTAGGCATCAGGGCGAGGGTATCGTGCCCTTCGAGGAGACTATTGATTACCTCTTCCTGCATCGGACGGAAGCGGTCATAGCCCCAATATTGCTTTAGGGTATCTAGGGGGGTGGCGTCAGTGGATAGCTGGGGTTTCATCGCACTTCTCTCTACCATCTATATGGATATCGACGATATAGAGCTGCACAGCGAAGCGACCCTTCCGCTGAAATTCCTCAATCGAATAGAGGATATCAAAGGGTCGGCCGCTAGCAATCAAGGGAAGCAACTCTGCCTGATTGTAGGCAACGGCTTGGTAGATAGGCATCTCATTGGGCATGGAGATCATCAGCCTGAGGTGGCTCTTTTTATAGCCCATCAATCTAGGAGGGGTAACGCTCACCACACCACGAGTCATGAAGAGAGGCTTTTCATTGCCTGGCCCATAAGGGGCAAGGCTCCTCAATTGCCTACGTAGCTTGGGGGTAATATCGGATAGTTCTAGCGGATAATCGATGACATGGCGGGGCTGGAGGTCCTCCATAGTGAGCTCTTCATCGGCTTGATGAGTAGCATTTTGAATAAATTGGTGGAGGTACTTCTTTTGGATCGTGAGCCCTGCTGCAAAGGGGTGACCACCAAAGTTATCGAGGATATCTTTATTGGCTTCTAAAAGGGTGTGGATATCGTAGCCCATCACACTTCGGGCGGAACCATTGACGCGATCGTCTTGGGTATCGGTGAGGACGATGGTGGGACGATTGTACCGCTCCGAAAGACGCGATGCCACTATCCCTATCACGCCATTGTGCCACGAAGGATCGTAGACAATGATGATCTTGCGATCCTCCATATCTGTGAAGCTCTCCACTATCTCATTGGCCTCCTGTGTGATGGAGTGGTCAATCAGACGCCGCTGGTTATTGTACTCATCGATATGATAGCTCATCTCTCGTGCCTCCTTGGCATCGCGTGCCAGTAGTAGGTCCACTGACTCTCGACCACTCTGCACTCTCCCTGAGGCATTGATGCGAGGACCAATCTTGAAGATGATATCGCTCATATCGAGCTGTTTGCTCTGCAAGCCACTCACATTGATAATGCTCTTAAGGCCAAGAGAGGGTCGGCGATTGAGCTTTTTCAGACCATAATAGGCGAGGATCCGATTTTCCCCCACTAGGGGCACCAAGTCGGCAGCAATACTTACCGCCACAAGGTCGAGCATATTATCCAGAAGGCGCCTATCGGTGCCATTGCTCAATCCGAAGGCCTGCATCAGCTTGTACCCTACCCCACAGCCAGATAGCTCTTTGAAAGGGTAAGGGGAGCCTTTGAGCTTAGGATTGAGGTTGGCAACTGCCTCGGGAAGGGCGTCATCTGGGACATGGTGGTCGCAGATAATGATATCAATGCCTAGGCTCTTGGCATACGCCACCATGTCATTGGCCTTGATACCGCAATCGAGCACAATCATCAGCTTCACACCCGCTTCATGAGCATACTCAATCGCCTGACGTGAGATGCCACTCCCCTCCTCGTATCTATCGGGAATATAATACTCTATCGCCGTGGTAATATACCGCAGATACTTATAAACTAGGGTAACGGCGGTGATGCCATCCACATCATAATCGCCATAAACGATGATCTTCTCTTTATTGCCGATCGCCTTATTTAGGCGGGCAACAGCCTTGGTCATATCAGGCATCAGGAAGGGATCATGGAGTTCTCTAAGCGATGGCTTAAGGTAGCTAGAGAGCTCTTCACTACTGCGAATGCCTCGCTTCATCACCACCTCCACAGTCGAAGGCAGAAGCTTAGCATCTCGGCACAAACCCTCAGCTATCTCCTGCTCATCGCTCCCCAATGGCTCATATTTCCAAACTAAATCCATAGACACAAAGATACCAAAAGTAACCTATTTTCTCCCCCTTATTCCCTATTACCTACCCCCTCCACCACAAAAACACGTAATAGATTGCCCCAAAAACACATAATGGAAGTTGTAAGTAATAGATAATCAACTATAAACAATGGTACCCACCTACGGACGAATCCATAGGTGGGTACCTAAACAAACAATTACAAAGTAAAGGATGATCGTCCTTTATTTCTTAGTGATGGTAAGATCAAAGAGTTGAGTGTCTTTATCAGCAAGCTTTAGCTGACCTTCACTACTCCATATTATCATACCCTTAGGGAATACCTCAGTCTCCTTACCATCAATCTTGATTGTATACTTTTTACCCTTCGTCTTGAATACGAAATGGAACTGAGGGGTATCGGAATCCGTATTGAGTGGTGCCTCAAAGTAGAAGTCACCATGACCCCATAGACTACCTGAACCGAACTCAAATCCGACCCAAGCAGCCAAGAAATAGCCACTAGGATTGGTCTTTAGATCGTGAGTGCCACAAGGAATAGTCATAGTACGTGTAGCAGGGTCATAATTGACAATCAAATCAAGACCAAACCCTGAGAGAATAAAGCTCTCATTCTCTACGAGTGGGCTAAGGGTCCAGGTTTTATTTCGCTCGGTCCAGTCAATTTCTAACCAATAATGTGCATTGTAGTCACCTATAAGATCAGCATACTGCAATTGCTGCGTTACTGGTATTGCTAACTTCATAACACCTGCAGATACATTGATGGTCCCCTTACGGTCTTTACCTGAGGGTAATACCTCTATCTCGAGTATACCGTCATGGATCGTATACTTGATCCATTGATCAGCACCATCGGGTAGTGTAACGGTAATAGGATCCACCACCTGGGAAATATCATAAGAGACTTTACCACCTACAAGCGCCATAAAGATAGGTGAAGCATCCATAATATTACGCGTACCAAATTGGCTGATAGAAACCCTTTGGGTACCAGAAACTCCAGATTTACCATCTAACTCCTTAATGAGCAATAGAGCAGTACGAAGCTCTGGGCTCTCATTTGGAGTGACCGTTACTTCTATTTTATCACCTACCTTCTTAGCAGTAAGCCAAGACTCTTCGCAGGAGATAGTGAAATCACTGCTATTCATTTTGATTGTCCCCACTCCACCGATGGCTTGATACTCTACATCGGCAGATACTATTTGAAGATCAATCTCAGCAGGGTTGAATGGATTTATCTCACTCTCATTGGACTTCTTACAGCTAGTAGAAAGCCCTATCAAAGCGATGAGGGAGAGAATTATACTGGCTATATTAATTATCTTCTTCATATTCATTACTTCTTAATAAAGATAGGTCTAATAATCTTATTAGGTTTGAGAGTTTTGTCCAATTTTTTTCCTTTAACATCCCGCAGATAGAAGGAATCAGCCTTATATGAGCCCCAAACCTTGTTGTCCACCAGCTTATAGGCAATAGAGCCATCAGCCGTCTCAATTTGCTTTGAGTACATACCGATCTCCTCATTACCCCATGTAAGATATCCCTCTGTAGTATCCCACATAGCTAGCTTAGTGCCAGGCTTGGACTCAATCTCCTGGACATAGACTGCGAACCGTCTATTCTTTGCATCAAAGTTGGCATAGAAGTAGTAATTCCAATCTGGGCATGTAACCTTGTACTTAGTGCTTCCTGCTTTTTCGAAGGTGACATTATACTCATGCTTAGAATCCTTCACGATATACTCACCAAGATACTCTGCATAGTACTTGTAATTGGGGTCTTCTCTAAGAGATAAAGAGGTATTCTCAGCATTGAGGGTAGCAGTACTGGCATCGTAGGTGAGCTCAGTAACACCATTGAGTGGCAATTGAAACTTGATGCCTTTATCGGTAGGAATAAAGGGAACAATCACCTCATTGCCCTCGTCATTGATGTAGTAAAAGGTGTTGTTTTTATCAAAGAACAGCACCATATCTTTACCACCTACTTTACCTGCGTAGGAGTCTTTGACCTGCTCTTCGATCAAATTCCAATCAAAGACTTTATCGTAACTCTTCATACAGGCCTCAAGATAATCCTCGGAGCTGGTTTTTGGACGGATAAGCTTTAGTATCTGTCCTTTATTCTTGCCCTTTAAGATGATCTCATCGGGATTAGTCTCCTCCTTTAGAAGGAATTCAAAATCACCTTCATAGCCAAAACCTACACCTGCCCCTACACGATAATCTGGGTCAGCGAAGAAGTGTAGTGCTTCATTGTAGGTAACAAAGTTGAGCGACACACCTGCATCCGAACTAACCACATACTGACCACGCGAATACTTATGATCGCTAGATCTAGTTCGTTCGGAGGAAATAAATGCTTCACCATCTTTGGTAAATATGATGCTCATCACATAGCCACCGTACTGCTTTTCACCACTTGGCTCACCTGGATAGTATTCGGCTATCCAGCCATTTGGAGAGCTGAGTAGCTTCTCCTGAAGTGCGGCCATAGCATTGGCAGTACGCTCACTAGCGGACTCGTCGAAAAGTGACTCATGTTTTGGCGTACAAGCACCCAGTATCAAGAGTGATAGTGCCGCCATCAAACTATATATATTAAATCGTTTCATAGGTCAATTGATTGTTTTAATCGTTAGAAGTAGCTGCCTCTGTGCTTTCGTCATCAAGATGATCACCCATCTGAGTAGCTATGTAACATAAGGTAGGAGAACCAAACTTAGCGTCCTTAGGCTCTACCTTTATTTGCTTCTCAAGTGCTATCCTACCTGCCTTATAGTAGGCCTCCTGAGCAGCTTTGGTAGGAGCAGCCATTGGCACCTCTACATTGGCAAATAGTGGCTCCCAATCAGGAAGGATCAATTGCATCTGTGGGATCTCATGAAGTCGGCGATTATTGACGTCGCGAAGGACATCCATATCGATATTCCAATTATCCTTCATATAGGTCTTCATAATCTCTAGCTTCTGATGAATCTTGGCACTACCCTCTTCTCCTGCAGCCTTGAATATCTTATCCCACTGCTCCTGACTATAGGTAATATAGCAGGCGGTAAGCTCTGTGATATCCTCGCTAGGAGAGTGGCCTGCATATGCCGTCACAAAGCCAAGTTCTGCATATTCACTCATCTTCTTACGATTGTGCCAAGAAGAAGGGGCATAACCACCTGCACTGATGGTATTATACTCTTGTGGCCACTTGACATTTTGGTGAAGGATATGAGTAAACTCGTGGTGCATAGTCTTGAAGTACATCTCGTTGAGGTTGTCGGGATTTTTTTCATTCACCCAGTTACCACGATAAATGGTCACCTTAAGCCCCCCCTCAGCAGTAGCCAAGACGATGGTTCCATCATTATTCCACGATGCAGAGCCTACGATATGTATAATTCTTGGAGCCAATCGACGCATAAAGTGCATGCCTGCTACCTCATCATAGACACCAAACCATGAATGGCGGAAGATGTTGGCCAGTTTCATTGAGTTTTCGATGGTTGAGGGGACTAGCTGCTTTGACCGATCCCGCTCATTATCCTCCATACGATACTTGAAGTCTACATTATAGGCATTGACATAGTTTTTATCCAACCATTTATCAAAGGCGTTCTTCTCCGTCGTGGGCTTCTTTACGACCGATTTATTTTCATCAGGTTGGTCACCCTTACAGCCCATAGCTATCATACTAATAAGGGCTATCAGTAGTACCGACCAAGTATATTTACTAATTAGTTTATTCATAACACACTTAAATATTTAGAGATTGTTACTTGGGTTAGGAGTTAGTCCAGCTGCCACTACTGGGGCAGGGATAGGAAGTGCCTTTCGAGGATCATCGGACTTCAAGGTGATAGGATTCTCTTGGAATAGATTATGGGTAATCTCTATACCATACCTCTTGATATCATCCCACCTTTCGCCACTATGTACCGAAAGGATACGCTTGGCATGCAATACAGCTTGCATCATATAAGTTTGATCACCCTCCTTCAATTCAAATTTAGGATGTAGTGGCTTCGTCACTGGGCTCACCTCTTCCGGATCCTCCATCAAACCTTTGTAATAACTCTTAATATCACTGGTCGTCGCACCATTTCCACCCTTGGATTGATACCACATAGATAGATCGCTAGCGGCATCATCATACTTCTCAAGCATCACTCTAGCCTCAGCTCGGAGGAGTAAGGTCTTATCCGTAGTGAATGGGAATACTACCACGTGAGGCTGGCCAATGCCAGCTACAGCATCTGTGTATTCAAATATCTCCTGATACTTAGGTAACCACACCATGTGCGATGGATTGCCTCTGTAGTAGAGTACATCATAATCCACCAATTGACTACCCCATGGACCAGGGCTACGAAGTGTCTGCTTACTAGCGATCTGACCAGTATGTGCATACCTACGATCCGTGTACCTCCTACCCCAGCGAGAGCGAGTAGCCACGATCATTAGATTGGCTGGCTCTTTAGCACTGTGATAGCCATAAGTCCACTCTTTGGTATTGGTATATTTCTTGGCATACTCCGAGATATTACGCAGAGTAGGTGCAATATTGGTACCTAGTACCTCTGTAGCATACTTCTCGGCCTTATCCCACTTTTCGTAATAGAGGTAAAACTGTGTAGCAAATGCTAGAGCAGCTCTCTTATTGAAGTGGTACATAGGTACCGAATAAAAGTCTTCAGATATTTCGGGGAGTGCCTCTAGAATGTCCTTCTCCATCTGCTCATAGTTTTCCTTTACGCTGGGACGCTCATGCTTCACACCGATTTCAGTCTCAGGCTCAGTAGAATAAGGTATACCAAGATCAGAATCTGAGGTCTGCCCATTGTAAGCTTGTGAAAATACATTGACCAATATAAAGTGGCTATATGCTCTACACATTAAAGCTTCGGCCTTTGCAGCTTTGAGCCTAGGGGTGGTAGCACCTCCCAATTCTTCAATAGCTTCTAGGGCTTGATTGGCATTGGAGATGGCCAGATAACACATCTGCCAAAGTCTCTGAGTGGTATCCCAATCGGGCTCTGTATTGCCCTTCCAATGATAATTCTCTTGGATAAAGATATCAGGAAGTGGATAGGCATCTCCATTATCATCGACGTTGTCGGTACGGTGCTCCAATA
This sequence comes from Porphyromonas somerae DSM 23386, assembly GCF_000372405.1. Taxonomy (GTDB): domain Bacteria; phylum Bacteroidota; class Bacteroidia; order Bacteroidales; family Porphyromonadaceae; genus Porphyromonas_A; species Porphyromonas_A somerae. Next base: position 22,834 of record NZ_AQVC01000005.1, read on the forward strand.
TTCCTAGAGGAAAGAGTGTGGGATAAGCAGCCACAAGTATCTGCGTTACCTTTTGCTCCTCATCAAGCTCTGCACGCATATCTGGCATAGTATCAAGAAACTTATTGCATCCAGATAGGGCTACTAGGGAGCAGAGCGATAAAGTAGCTATTATTTTATTTACTATTTTCATATCAAATATCATTCTATCACGATTAGAAACCAAGTCTTAGCGTAGCGGTCACCTGCTTAGGTACAGGAGCAGAGACACCACCTGATTGGAAAAACTCTGGGTCTTGCCCTCTCAGCTCTGGATCAGCATAGAGAAGTAGCAGATTGGTAGCTTGAAGCTTTACAGAAGCACTCTTGAGATAATTCAAGCGGCTCTCTAAGAAGTCACGTGGTACATCGTAAGAGAGTGATAGCTCCTTAAGACGTACAAAGTCACCCTTTGCTACCCTAGCTGTAGAGTAGTTGTAGGCATTGTAACCTCTGTCGCTATTACCATTATAGTACACATCTAGTTGAGAAAGCACCTTAGGTATATTGGTGATCTTTTCATCACCAGGCACCATCCAACGGTCTTGGAAATCCTTAGGTGTAGCGTCTAGGTCACTATACCAGCTTCTGAATACAGGATTAAGCCTCAACTTATTTCCACCTGAGTAAGTAATGAATACGTTGAGTCGAAAGCCTTTGTAGGTAAAGATGTTACCAAAACTACCATTAATAGTAGGATCAATTGGTCCTTCATACTTCAGGTAATCGATATTCTCACGATCCTGGAAGTTGATAGCACCATAATTGTCTTTTGTAATCTTATTCCCATTGATATTAAATACAGGGAATCCTTCTTCATCAAGTCCATCAAAAGGAATTGAGAAAAGTCCACGTACTGGGTAACCTTCACGGGCAAATCCAGTACCAGTAATAAAGTCGATCACACGACTACGATTATCAAGCTTAGTTACCTCATTGGAGTTGTAACCAAAGATAAAGCTAGTAGTCCAGCCGAAGTCCTTTGTCTTGATATTTTGAGTTGATAGGGAAACTTCTAGACCGTGACTCTTCATAGAGGCTACGTTACCGATTCTATTAACTTCACCACCTACACCTTGAGTATTGGTATACCCAATCAAGTCAAAGTTATTACGCTTATACCAGTCAACAGCTAGATTAATCCTATTATTCAAGAAACCTACATCAGCACCCACATTGAGCTCGTGCTTTTTCTCGTAGGTAAGTCCACTATTCTCTAGATTACGCACCTCTAGTCCCGACTCAGTTACACTTGCCGATGGTCTCCATGGATTATAGCTTCCAATGATCACACGAGAGTTGGTTACCCAGCGTGGACCTGCATCTGCAGTCAGTGAGTAAGATGCTTTAAGCGTTAGGTTAGAAAGCACATCCGAAAGGTGATCGCGGAAGAAATCCTCTTCATGAGCATTCCAAGCGGCTGCAACGTTCCAAGTAGGCAACCAGCGAGCCTTACGTGTTTTTCCCAAACGGTTAGAACCCTCATAGCGTCCAGTAGCAGTCAATGTATACTTACCTTGATAAGAATAGGTAGCCGTAGCAAAGAAAGCTAGTGTACGTACACGTGTATTGTATAGGTAGTAGTAATCTGAATTACCCTCCTTCATGTGCTTAAAGGCATTATATTCCCAGAAAGGTACTTCACCATTGGAGTATTGCATACCCCATCCATCAAATCCATCACTAGACCTATCCTGAGCATTGAGCTCCATACCAGCATAAGTGTTGAAGATGTGGCTCTCACCAAATACTGTATTGTACTGACCTGATAGGCGGAAGTCGTAGCTGTACATCTTATAGTTATTGATGTTGTAGAATCCACCATTAGGAAGTATACTAAATGGTAGTGAATTGGGCTTATCTGGGTCGGTGTATAGCCATGGGTTCCGATCTACAATGGTCGCATCCCCCATTGCACGATAGGCAAGAGCCTGGTTGGAGCCGTCCTTAATCTTATGCTCCTGTTTTGTACCAGAATACTTAAATGCTCCAAGTGCCTTAAAAGTAAGACTCTGTATAGGTTTGTAACTTATTTCGCCCTGAACTTAGCATCAAATACATCTAGATCCATATAGTTATTCTCCAACTCCTTATGAATATTAAATGGAGCATAGTTACGGGTATAAGCTACGTTAGGATCCAAAGTTCTACTCGTATTGAGTGCATACGAATAGGGGTTAATATCAAAGTCTCTTGATACTGTACCATTTACAGCATCCGTTCCTTGACTTAGAGAACCTGGTGCTTTCTGCTTACGATAAGAGACATTAGCAATCGCATTGATATTCACTTTATCACTGAAGTGATAAGTATTATTGAGATTAGCGGTATACCTATTGACATTACTTGCCACCATCCACCCTGGGTCAGTCATTACAGAGAGGGATACATAGGTCTGATTTTTTTCAGTACCCGAACTCATACTGATTGAGTGATTCATCATTACAGCTGGTGAGAAAAGCTCCGCAAACCAGTCAGTATTCCTCATTTCAGCAGCACGGAGGTAATCAGCACGTGCCTCAGGTGTATTAGGCAGTCCCCACTGACCAGTGGTAGGATTGTATTGGTGAGTTAGTTGGTACATTCTACCATACTCTCCAGAGGTGCTACTCCTGAAAGTCTCTGCAAAAGTAAGCCATCCCTTTTGACGTAGCTCCTCGTAAAAGCCCATCTGGTCTTGAGAATTCATAATATTGAATTCATTGTAAGATGGAATTAATCGAGAGGTAAATTCGCCCGTGTAACTAAAGCTACTCGTACCCGATTTACCCTTTTTAGTAGTGATCACAATCACACCTGCCATCGCCTTGGCACCATAAATAGAAGTCGCACTACCATCCTTCAAAATTTGGAAGCTCTCAATGTCATCAGGGTTAAGCCCTGCAATCGCAGAGCTGATCAATGTGGTAGCATCTCCCGAGCTAAGAGCATCGGCACTTACCTCCACCACATTTTCCTGAATTACACCATCAACTACCCATAGAGGCTTTGAATCACCATAAATAGAAGTGGCACCACGTACTCTAATCTTTGGAGCTGTACCAAAAGTACCAGATACGTTTTGAACCGTTACACCAGCTGATCTTCCCTCGAGACCACGGCTTAGGTCCGCAACGCCATCTAGCTTGACATCCTTTGCATCTAGCTTATCTGTAGCTCCTGTAAAAAGACGTTTATCCTGAGCAACCATACCTGTCACTACTACTGTCTCTAGCATCTCGGCGGATTCTTTGAGCTTGATAGTGACGGGGCCTGCGTTTTTCACGGTAAACTCTTGCTCCTCTAGTCCTACAAAGGAGATAACTAAGACATCACCTACCTTACACTCTAGTGAAAACTCTCCATCGAGATTGGTATTGGTTCCTTTGTTTTGGTTTTTGATACGAATGGTAGCCATAGGTATGGGCTCACCATTAGAAGCTTCGAGTACCACCCCTTTTAGGGTAATGGTCTTAGCTTGTACCTCCACTGAAGTTTTGCTCGAACTCTCGTCATTGGCAAGTAGCTCATTAGATGAGTTACTTACGACGGGGAGCAGAAAACAGGCTATTGGAAGTAGCCAAGCCTTGCGTTCTATTCTTCTCATAAATTCAGTAAAAAAGTTATTAATTAGCTTTTAATTGTTCAGGTTAAAGAGGTCTTTTCACAGTCCTCAGAATACTTAAGAACTCAAATATAGGTATAATATTTCTTATATTCAAATTTGTGTAAAAAAAAAAACGCTAAAATCACAGGGAAAATAGAGGTAGGTTATCTCTGGTTTATTTTTAATGTATAACTAAAGCGTATAGAAATTGGAAAAAGTGAATAGGATAGAATACCGTTTATCCCAGTGCTCTCTACTTTCGTCTGCAGAGGTTTTCCACCGTTTCCACACGCCTCTTTATTCTATTTATATATTTGGTTGGGAGTAGGGGAAGGGAATATATAGATGGGATTTTGTTTAGATGGTAATAGAATATGATAAAGCCTGTGGATTGTGTGAGTAGAGTAAAAGCTACGGTGAAGTTACGAAGCTATGACCAATGCGATGTATTTGCTTTGCACCTATCTCCACAATCTATTCACATTTTACCCACACTCCTTTCCCCCTATAATGCTCAGAAAAGAAGCATCTATGTGAATAACGCTATAGTATCCTGTGGATAACTTTTAGAGAGCTAATGATAGTGGGTGAGGGTGTTGGGGAATGTGTGTGTAATTAGTTGGTAACTTTTTCGTGATAACTATTGTGATTCTCCAACCTTTTTGTAGTAAGAAATTAATTGAGAATACCTATTTTTTAGCCCAAAAGTTATCAAGAAGTTTTTCACACTCTATTCACACCTCTATCCACAATGAATTTGTTCACGCATTATGAAGGTCTTGCCGTAGGGCATTTATAGGTGTGCCTATTTAACACGGACCTCTACCGAGGTCCTTTCCCCAATAATACTCCAATGAGTTTATTTGACGAATATATATTGACTAAGCTATACTGAGAATGATATGCCCAGCTCTTCAACTCCCTAACAGTTAGTTTAACTTCTTTGTATCGCTATATTTTTTTCTTCTTGGTAGGAGGGTAAAAGTTGAGTTGCAACTAAGCGATTAGCGAGTTGCAACTAAGCGATCGACGAGTTGCAACTCAGTAATTGCTTAGTTGCAACTCAGTTTTTTATGAGATGAGGGTATTGAATATCAGTGGGTTAGAAAATCCTCTACTTCGGTGTTTTTTTAACCATTTTCAATGTTATATAAAAAGGAATGGGAGCAGTGGTTTTACACTACTCCCATTCCTTATAAGTGGGCTATACATCACTCAACAAAATAGATAGAATAGTAATGAATACTTTCTCAAAAATAGTGTATATATAGCCCTTTTACCTTCTCTTTAGTGCATCAACTTATAGGCTCCTTCTTGGTCACCCAATTGGTATAGAGCCGTTGCACGTAGATAGTTCTCATCACTGGTTTTAGGCAGAGTATTCAGAAGCTCCAGTGCCTCTTTGCTCTTTTCAGGCTCCCACTTGAGGATAGCTAGGGCTAGGTTGTAGCGAGCAATAGGATCCTCCTTACCAAATCGTTTATTGGCATAGCGAAGCACTTCTACTGGGCTTTTACCTTGCTGCTCATAGTGATTGATAGCTAGTGCTAGCAACTCGCTATGGCTCATCAGCTCACGCTTCTCTTGGTACACCTTAGGTAGCTCCTCAGTGGTATAGTTACGCACCTTGTACTTTGTCTTAATAGTAGTCCGGCGGAGTGGTGGGTAATACTCAGTAAGGAGCGTCTTGTAGAGAGCTCCTCCATCAATTGCCTTGATATCTGCCTCACGCTCTAGATCGGTATCGTACTTATCAATGATTGCGATCACTTGATCCTTGAATGAAGCAGTTGAATTGAATAGTGCGTGGCGAAGGCCTGCCCAGTCTTCACCGCCACCTATCACCTCAAACTCTGCCGCCTTCAGCAAGTCTGGATAAGTAGCCTTCACGTGATTCATCAAAGTATTGGCCCTATTGCGTGAAAGTCTGCGGTTGTAATCAAAGTTACCCTCAGGCGAAGCAAAACCAGTCACCTCTACCTTACCGATGGTAGCTCCAAGCTCATTTAGCTTCAGTGCTTTAGTGATAAATTCATCGATACGTCGGAGTTCGTTTTGATTATCCTTGTAATCCTTCAGCAATTCATAGCGGTCGAGCTTAAAGTTGATATAGCTTACAAACTCCTCTTCATACTCCTTCTGACGCACCACCATAGGCTGGTGATAAGCCATCTTGCTGATATCAGGAATGAATAGCGGAATATCCACAGCCTTTAGAGGATTGCTATAGTTTTGTACACCACAAGAGGCACATCCCGATAGCTCCTCTTGTATCATCAGGGTAGCACTTGCCATCCATGGTTCGAATGGCACCTTTTGTGCAATGGCGAAAGGAGAAGCCTTCACCTCCCTCCACGTGCGTATATCACTGAGTGCTACCTCGGGGTACACCCTTGAGTGTCCGAGGTTATCAGCTCGTTTGATATACTTGTATCGGTTGGACCCTGCCACAAAAGTAGCTGGAAGTTGGCATCTATGCCTTCCATCTTTAGAGACCAGAAGAGGTTGCACCTTAATGATCTCGGTACTCTTCAGCTCTCTCTCTGGAGTTACCTCCAGCTGTATAGAAAGCTGAGCTATAGGGTCGTGCTCAGTAGCAGCGATATACTTCATCACTGGCTCAGAATAGTTCCAAAGGTGAGTGGATTGCTTCCCCTTACTCTGAGCACTTAACATTGGGGCTACCAAGCAAAGGGCTAGTAGCACACCACTTAGTCGCTTTATCATATTCATCATCATTTGTTATTTCAAGAAAAAGACCAAAGAGATAGCTGCCTTAGTAGGGCCTACATAATCGGCCTCACCCTTGCCCTTACAGGCACCGCATGTAGTACTTGGGTACTTGTTGTAGTGGATGCGATTGTATCCTGCACCTAGCTCAAACTCCATGCTAAAGCGGGGAGTAATCAGCCACTGGTATCCTACTGCCAAGCCACCGCCATAAAAGGCGTCTACTTCGTAGCGATTATCCTTCATCACCCCATCTTTATTTTGCAATACAAAGGGGATAGAGATACCGCCCACATTGGCTTGACCACCCTGTGCGTGCAGACCCAAGAACCAGCCGTTAAAGGCTTCGCAGAACCAATACCTCAGCTCTGGCTGTACCATCCAGTGGCTCCACTTTTTGGTTTTGTAGTTCTCTGCAGTGGCATCATTCTCATAGAAAAAGAAGTTCGCCCCATACTGCAGGTCCATGGTCCATTGCTTTCCCAAAGCCACCTCCATCGATAGGTTGGGCGTCAGCAGTGCATCGTAGGCGAGATTGTTTTTGAGTGCCACTGTCTGTGCCTCAGCACGATACGAAGTGGATACTCCGATAAGTAGCACTGCCACTCCCAAAATTAGTCTCTGAAGGAGTAGGGTACTACTTGATTGACATCTATTGCTCATAGTATGTATCCTCAAAAATTAAAAATATCTACAGACCCTTTGCCCCCACTCACTTCAGAAGTAACAATATGATTTAGTGAATAGCGACTTAAAGTCCTATTATTATCTTTGCAAATATACAAAAAGCATACGATATACAAAAAACTCCCCTTCAGACTATTATAAGTCCGAAGGGGGCTTTTTACTTACTCTACAGGGGTGAGCTTTACTTAGCTACACGCTCCTGTACTACAATCTCCATACCTCTTTTGAGGGCATCGAGGTTGAGTGGGATCAACTTGTGGTGGCGCTCAGGAAGACTCTTCTTGAGACCCGCCTCAATATTATTGATATCCACCATTGGGGCTACCTTAAGCAGACCACCCAATACGATGATGTTAAATACCTTGGTATTATTCATCTTTACACTCTCGTCCACGGCATCTACGCGGAATACATTGATATCATCACGCTCAGGTACGTGGGAGACACCGTTGCTATCATAGAGGACGATTCCACCCTTCTTTACCATAGGTAGGAACTTATCCATGGATGGCTGATTGAGCACAATCGCTACATCATACTCATTGAGGATAGGCGAACTGATCCCCTCCTCGCTGATAATCACCGTCACGTTGGCAGTACCACCACGCTGCTCAGGGCCATAAGATGGCATCCAGCTCACCTCTTTGCCACCCATTAGTCCTGAGTAGGCAAGGATCTTACCCATAGAGAGGACTCCTTGTCCTCCAAATCCCGAAATAACTATCTCGTAACTCTTTTTCATCTCGCTTATCGATTTAATGGGTTAAATATCTTTGAGGTCTCCGAGTGGATACTGTGGGAACATATTCTCCTCCAGCCACTTATTAGATTGCTCTGGGCTCTTCTTCCAGCCACTATTGCAGGTAGATACTATCTCAATGATAGAGGTACCCTTGCGATTCATAGAGTTGTTAAATCCCTTCAGGATCGCCTTCTTTGCCTTGCGGATATTACCTGGAGTGTGCACACTCTGGCGAGTGACGTAGCATACACCTGGTAGCTCCTTGAGGAGGTTGGTGATATTGAGTGGGTAGCCATTCAGCTCCACATTACGCCCAGCAGGGCAAGTGGTGGTAGGCATACCTACTAGGGTAGTAGGAGCCATCTGACCGCCTGTCATACCGTAGATAGCGTTGTTGATAAAGATAATGGTGATATTCTCACCACGGTTAGCAGCATGAATGGTCTCGGCAGTACCGATAGCAGCAAGGTCGCCATCACCTTGGTAGGTAAATACCAAGTGGTCAGGATTCAGGCGCTTGATAGCGGTAGCAAGTGCAGGTGCACGTCCGTGAGCTGCCTCCTGAAAGTCTACATCTATATAGTTGTAGGCAAATACCGCACACCCCACAGGGGCTACACCTACGGTGCGGTCCTTCATTCCCATCTCCTCTATAGACTCAGCTACCAGCTTATGTACCACGCCGTGGCTACAGCCAGGGCAGTAGTGCATCACCGCATCGGTGAGTAGCTTTGGTCTCTCGTATACTAGGTTTTCGGGCTTTACTAGCTGTGATACATCCACAGAGGTCTCGCCCATTATCTGTTGTTTGATTTCCATAATTATCTATCTATTTAATAGGTCAAATATCCTTTTTAGAGATCTCATTCTCTAGCGATTGCTTTCTCTCCTTACGTAGCTTACGCTTCATATAGTAGCGCCGGCCGTATTGAAAAAGGCGAAGCACCACTGCCACCCCACCCACATATAGAAATATAGTGCGGTCGGAGATGGTAAAGAAGATCACAAAGGCAGCGACTGCCACGAGCATAAATAGCACCGTGAGTAGCTGGTCTATACTATCGCTAACGTACATCGGTTGGTGGTCTCTAAAAAAGGTCACTTATCCAATATGATTACCAGCCAAAGCTCTTAGCCATAGCCTCCTTGATCTCGCCTGGGGCAAAGATCATACCACCCATACGACCGTAGTGATATACAGGGCACTTGCCATTAACGGCAAGGCGTACATCCTCTACCATCTGGCCAGCATTGAGCTCTACACTGATAAAGCCCTTAGCCTTCTGTGCTAGCTCAGCGATACGCTTAGTGGGGAATGGCCAAAGGGTGATTGGGCGGATCAATCCTACCTTCTTACCCTCAGCTCTACAGAGTTCTACCACCTTCTGAGCGATACGGCTACTAGAGCCAAAGGCCACGATGATATACTCAGCATCCTCCGTTTGGATCTCCTCATAGCGTACCTCCTTCTCCTCCATCTCGCGGTACTTAGCCTGGAAGCGGTGGTTATTCTCCTCCATCACTTGCGACTGCAGCTCCAGAGAGGTGACAATAGCTCTATGATCACCATCGTGACCGATCGTTGCCCACTTATAATTCTTACGGATCTCCTCCTCCGTCATACGAGGCTTCTGCTCAGGGAGGTGAACCTTCTCCATCATCTGTCCGATCACTCCATCCGAAAGGATCATCACAGGGTTGCGATACTTAAAGGCGAGGTCAAATCCGAGGCCTACAAAGTCGGTCATCTCCTGTACCGAGTTGGGGGCAAGTACTAGGAAGTGGTAGTCGCCATGACCGCCACCCTTAGTAGCTTGGAAGTAGTCACCTTGGCTAGGCTGGATAGTACCCAGACCAGGGCCACCACGCATCACGTTGGCCACGACGCAAGGAAGCTCGGCACCAGCCAAGTAGCTAGCCCCCTCCTGCATCAAGCTCCAGCCTGGGCTAGAGGTAGTGGTCATCACACGCTTACCGCAGGCAGCACCACCATACACCATATTAATAGAGGAGATCTCACTCTCCGCCTGAAGCACCACCATACCGGTGGTCTCCCAAGGAGCCTGCTCCATCAAGCACTCCAATACCTCACTCTGTGGGGTGATAGGATACCCGAAGTATCCATCCGCACCAGCACGGATCGCACCGATGGCTAGTGCCTCATTACCTTTCAATAGTTTTGCTTCTTTTTCCATACTTTTCTTATAGGTTAATGTCTACTTCGTTAGTTACTTCTTAGCTCTATAGACTGTGATACATGCGTCGGGGCATACTAGCCCGCAATTGGCACACCCGATACAATTCTCGGGATTAGCCATATAAGAGAAGTGATACCCTTTGTCGTTGATCTCGACAGGGTGCATTGCTAGGGTACCTGTCGGGCAAGCCACGGCACAGAGGTTACACCCCTTGCAGCGAACTTGGTCGATCACCACGGTCCCTTTTACTGTCTTAGTCATGTGGTTTTGGTTTTTAAGTGTTATTATATTCAGTTAGGTTGTACTCGTATTGCTACGTCTTCCCAAAGTTACAAAAAGGTTGTCACATTTACCAAATATCAGCCCAATTATTTTTAGTACCTTTGACCTATAGAATGAATAAAAGGTGGTCATATAGGTTGTCCGACCCGATTAAGCGTCTGTGATTGGGATGGGATTCGAACCCATAAACCATCCACAAAAGGTCGGACAAAACGATAAGATATAGATAATATAATGGAGAGAAGTAAGATAGAAGAGCTGTATAGGTGTTACCTCGAGTGTGGTATGGAGGTCTCCACCGACAGTCGCAGAGTAGGGGAGGGGGTGCTATTTTTCGCTCTGGTGGGCGACCGCTTTGATGGCAATGAATATGCCCTCTCGGCCCTCGAGAAGGGGGCGAAGTTTGCGGTGGTCTCTCGCCCCGAGCTGGCAGAGCGGGAGCCTAGATGCCTACTGGTAGAGGATACCCTTGTGGCACTTCAAGCCCTCGCCAGCCACCACCGCGACCAATATCCACACCTTAAGGTGCTAGGGATCACCGGTACCAATGGCAAGACTACCACTAAGGAGCTCACCGCAACGATCCTGACCCACGCCGAGGTGCCGACCCTCTACACTGAGGGCAATCTCAATAACCACATCGGCGTACCGATCACCCTCCTACGACTTCGCCCCGAGCATCAGGTGGCAATCATCGAGATGGGTGCCAGTAAACGTGGTGATATCAAGGAATTGGTAGAGATTGCCCACCCCTCGGTAGGCGTCATCACCAACGTAGGGCGAGCCCATCTCGAGGGCTTCGGTTCGCAACAAGGTATCCTAGAGACGAAGAGCGAACTCTTTGATTACCTTTTGGCACATCACGGCAAGATCATCCTCAATATGGACGACCCACTCCTACGGGAGCGGTGGCAAGGGAGCGAAAGCATCGGCTTCGGCATCACCACGCACTCCACAATACAAGGGGCTGAGGTGGCGTGCAACCCATATCTCAAGATGAAGCTGCTTATCCATGGCGAGTGCCAGCACATCACCTCGCAATTGGTGGGCAAATACAACGCCTACAACATTTTGGCCGCCACCGCTCTTGCCACAAGCTGTGGTATCTCCGCAGAAAAAGTGGCTGAGGCGATTGCCTCTTACCACCCTTCCAACCACCGTTCGCAGTTGGTGGTGGGGCAAAAAGGACGTCAAATCATTGCCGATGCCTACAATGCCAATCCCTCCAGTATGATGGAGGCACTCGAGAATATCTTGGCACAGCACTCCGCCCACAAGCTGGTGCTTCTCGGCGATATGCGAGAGCTGGGGCAAGATAGCCTAGCGGAGCACCAAAGTATAATAGATTGGCTCACCCACCACCCCGAGATCACCCCACTTCTTTGTGGCGAAGAGTTTGCCAAAGTGGCTCAGGAGGGGATGCAGCACTTCCCCACCAATAGCGACCTAGAGCACCACTTACAGGAGATCAAAGAGCTTCCTTCCGACCTCGTTATCCTGGTCAAAGGGTCCAATGGGATAGGGCTAGAGAAGCTCCTACCACTACTTGAAACGATGATCAATAGTTAAAAGCCTATGGACCACGCAGTACTTATTGCCTTTGGGCTCACCCTCTTTGCAGGCCTCTCCACCGGAATAGGAAGTGCCATTGCCTTCTTTAGCAAGCGCACCAATACTAGCATGCTCTCCCTCTCGCTAGGGCTCTCGGCAGGAGTGATGATCTACATCTCCTTTGTAGAGCTTTATGCCACATCGCTCGCCAATATGGCCGATATCTACGGAAAGTCCATGGGTCACCTTTATGCCCTTCTCAGCTTTTTCGGCGGTATCCTATTGATTATGGTGATTGACCTACTGGTGCCCGAGAGAGACAACCCACACGAGATAGTAGAGGTAGAGATGATGAATCAACCTCACAAACCCACCCCCCTATCTACCTCAGCCCTCGCACGTACTGGTCTGATTTCGGCTGTGGTCATTGCCATTCACAACTTCCCCGAGGGAATGGTCACCTTCCTCACCGCCCTCGAAGAGCCAACCCTAGGGCTACCGATTGCTATTGCCATTGCGATCCACAATATCCCAGAGGGCATCTCAGTCTCAGTACCTATCTACTACGCCACTGGCAATCGTGCCAAAGCCTTTTGGATTTCTTTCTCAAGTGGGTTGGCAGAGCCATTGGGTGCCCTCATTGGCTATTTATTACTTCGGCCCTACCTCACCCCAAGCCTCTTTGGCGTACTCAATGCGATGATTGCCGGCATTATGGTCTACATCTCCCTCGATGAGCTCCTTCCCGCAGCCGAGAAGTACGGCAAGCACCACTTCGCCATCATCGGTGTGATCGCCGGCATGCTCATCATGGCGCTCACCCTCGTAATCCTATAACACACCAATGGGCTTTCACCTTCAATTGATTTATTTGTTGTAAGTTTGTAGTCAGAAAAAACCAATAATACTATTATGACTATCAAGACCACAACCCCTTCCAGTAATGGGATCAAGGTGCTACTTATCTATACAGGTGGCACAATAGGTATGCTAGAAAACCCCATCACAAAGGGTTTGGAAGTATGCGACTTTGCCTATGTGGCAGAGCATGTGCAGGAGATCAGTCAGCTCCCCTTCGGTATTGATACCCTCACCTTTGAGCCACCCTGTGACTCTAGCGATGCGGGTACAGACCTATGGGTGCAGATTGCTGAGATGGTGACCAAGTACTACGATGCGTACGATGGATTTGTAGTACTTCACGGTACCGATACCATGGCTTATACCGCCTCTGGGCTCAGCTTTATGTTCGAAAACCTTGGCAAACCAATTATCCTAACCGGTTCTCAAGTGCCGATTGGCAAGCTTCGGACCGATGGCAAGGAAAATCTACTCACCGCCCTTGAGGTGGCAGCGAGCAAGGATAGTGAGGGTAGGGCGGCAGTCAATGAGGTGTGTATCCTCTTCAATAACAACCTTATCCGTGGCAATAGAGCTACCAAGGTGAGTGCTGACCAATTCAATGCTTTCCAATCGCCCAACTACCACAATCTTGCGGAGATAGGGATTGAGATCGACTTCAATCAGCACTCAATGCTACCACATCCCACTGGTCCACTGACTACCCACACTAAGTTGGATACCAATGTGCTCCTCCTCAAGCTATTCCCTGGCCTATCACCCGAGGTGATTGATGCTTGCTTCAATGCCCCTGGTCTGCGTGGAATAGTGCTAGAGACCTTTGGCAGTGGCAATGCCCCCTCCAATGAGCGCTTTATGAAAGTGGTGAGAGAGGGGGTGGCACGTGACATCGTCATCGTTAACGTCACCCAATGCCCTCAGGGCAAAGTTCAGATGAAGCGATACGAGACGGGGCGGACACTCCTCAGTGCCGGCGTGCTCAGTGGCTATGATATGACCGCTGAGGCAGCGGTAGCTAAGCTGATGTATCTCCTTGGACTGCTGGAGGATAGCGAGCAGGTGAAGCACTATATGGGCGTCAACCTCAGAGGCGAATTTTCGCCTTTCTGATGCATGGAGCTGTCTGAAGAGATACTAGGCCCGCTATTTCGTCAAGGCAATGGTGAGCCAGCCCTCACCTTTGTGAGCCTCAGCAGTGGAAGCTGTGGCAATTGTGGGCTCCTCACCTATGGCGAGCAGACCATTGTCCTAGATGCGGGAATCGGTATCCGTAAGTTTCAAAAGCACCTTGAGCAGTTGGCGATCAATCCCAAGCAGATTGTGGGGATATTCATCACCCACGACCACAACGACCATACCCGAGCAGCCGCACGATTGGCACATAAGTTCCAATGGCCCATCTACGCTAGTCCTGCCGTGGTGCGCTCCCTTTTATATCACCGTATGGCGAGCGCCGAACTATCGGCCTATATGAAGCGCATAGAGGTGGGCGGAGAGGTGGCTCTTGGTAACCTACGTATTCGAAGCTTTGAGGTGCCACACGACGCCACAGAGAATGTAGGCTATGCCATAGATACCCCGGTAGGTCGGTTTACCTTTGTCACCGATATAGGACAGGTGACCCCGACGGTGGTGGCCGAGGTAGCTGCTGCCGACTTCCTCGTTTTTGAGAGCAATTACGATCGTGAGATGCTCCAGAATGGCAGCTACTCCTTTCATCTCAAAGAGCGGATCACTAGTGGAATAGGGCACCTCAGCAATCACGAGTCGGCAAAGATGCTCTCCGAGCATATCAGCGACCGCCTCCGCTTCCTAGCCCTCTGCCACCTCAGTGGCGAAAATAATACTCCCGAACTCGCCCTCACTACCCACCTCAATGCCCTCCAGCACCGAGAGCTTACAGACCTACAGGTAGTTGTACTCAAACGTGGCGAGTGCTCCCCCATCTACCACCTCCGCTAAGCCAGTATTGGGTTTACATCTATTCGTCCTTGTGTGATAGTCTCTATTACACGAAATCTACTGCCCCTTAAAATCCTTTTCTGACTAATTTATAACTTGCTGATTTACAGTATCCTATATAGACAGAAAATGAGATGCAACTAAGCAATCGGTTAGTTGCAACAAAGCAAATGCTTAGTTGCAACTCGTCATTTGCTTAGTTGCATCTCAACTTTTTCTCTACTCTACCAACAATTGAAATGGGGTATAATTCTACTTTTATAGACCGTTAAAAATTGGTGATGGACAATTCAAAATTAACCTATTGCATCATTCAAAAATAGTTGGTAACTTTGCACATCAATTTGAGAGACCCCTTTTTACCCACTTTTTAGGGGGTTCAAAAAGATAAGTCACTCAAATAGATAGAGTTAAGAGAGGTGCTGTCGCAGACCATATTCCATTAAAACAAGGATTAAGACTTTATAAACGTATCCTGACCGCCTACCAATAGGGGTCGCAGACCATATTCCACTAGAACAAGGATTAAGACGTTACCTTGCTTGTGTCAAAGCTAGACAAGTCTAAACGGTCGCAGACCATATTCCATTAGAACAAGGATTAGGACACAGTGAACCCTGCTGGATTTTTTCTCGAGATTTCGTTTCAGAGTATATATTCCATTAAAACAAGGGTTAAGACAGTGCACACGCAAAGCTATCACAAATGACTTTGCGTGTGCATAGTCAACAGCGTCTGTAGGAGGTACAGAATGGTTGAGATGCAAGGGCTAAGGATGCGGAGTGGGTGGATGCTGGACAGCAGGCCCTCATCTGGGTGAAGGAGTTGTGCTCAGGTACGTGACAGATGAGGGACAATGATAGTAACGTTGCAGTGAGCGAATCTGCAACGTTGCCCTTTTTGGGGGACTCTCTATCTAGCTATTTCTTTATCTCCCGTTTCATTGTCTTAAATGTTAATATAACCTTGATGGCAAATTATTTATAGGTACTGCCAGGGATTACGCATTAGAAGAGACAGTTGTACGAATGATGAAATACAATCTGTAGAGGATAATGGCGTAAGGACCTCGGCAGAGGTCCCTCTTAAATAGGCACAGGTCGAAGGGGCGTTAGCCCCGAACGACCTGTGTGTAAGAGCATATTCACCACCTCCTTGACCCCGGCTGAGGGGTCAGACCTCTAGATTGGATTGTCCGACCCCTCAGCCGGGGTCGTAAGGGTATTTTACACCATCTATACACAGGTCTTCGGCACTGCGTGCCTTGACCTGTGCCTATTTAGCACGGACCTCTCCGAGGTCCTTACTCATAGAACCCCGCTAAAATCATACGGCGTGAGCTTTCTATCACGTCCTCCCCTGGCTTGTGGCACACGTGTGAATAGGGCTTCTTAGATTTTTTGTACCTTTGTGATTGTAGGTAATACAATTTTTGATGATGTGATGTAAGCTATGAGACTTCCCGACCCTTTTTTACCGATTGTAGATGTTCCTAGGGCGTATGCTAAGAAGTATGCCAAGGAGACTTGTCTCTTAACCCGTAACCCACTCTCTGGGAGTTGGGAGGAGATGACGTGGGCTCAGTTTGGGAGCATTGTGCAGAGGATAGCGGTGTCGATGCTTCACAATGGTGTGGAGCGTGGCGACCGTATTGCTATCTTTTCGGAGAATTCCGAGCTATTTCTAGCCACCTATCTTGCCTCCTTTGAGGTGGGGAGCATTGCGATCCCTTTTTATGCCTCTAGTTCTGCCACCCAAGTGCGTATGATGCTGGAGCATAGTGAGACGCACCTTCTCTTTGTGGGCGAGCAGGATCAGTATCTTGCTGCTATTGAGGCGATATCAGGGATGGAGCAAAAGGTACAATTGGTACTCTTTGATCGTGCGATTGAACGAATAGGGGAGGATAAGGAGTCGCTATATATTGAGGACTTCCTACGCATCGCTGAGGGTAGAGGGTTGGAGGTAGAGCTGGAGAAGCGTCGGGAGCTGTGGGACCTTGATGATACGGCACTTATCCTCTATACGAGTGGTACCAGTGGGGTGCCTAAGGGGGTGCAGATCAGTTTCCGCAGTGTTCAGTGGGCGATCACACAGCACAGCAAGGAGATTGAGGAGATTAAGCCAGGCAATGTCAGTATGAACTTCTTGCCCATGACTCATATCTTCGAAGCGATGTGGTGCTGCCTTTGCCTCTCCATGCGGGTGAAGATAGCCATTAATCGCAATCCAAAGAAGATTCTAGATAGTTTGGCTGAGGTGCGTCCGCACTATATGTGCAATGTACCCCGCTTTTGGGAGAAAGTTTATGTGGGTGTCTATGAAAAGATGCAGAGCTTCCCTCCACTGCTCAAGAAGATTGCCGATGAGTCACTCAGGGTAAGTCGGAAGTACCACTTTGAGTATCGGGCAAAGGGGAGGAAGCCACCTTTCTGGCTCAAGTTACAATATGGCTTTTACTCTATGATTCTATTGAATAGGGTGAAGAAAAAGGTGGGGGTAGAGCGAGGGCTCGTTTTCCCTACTGCTGGTGCTGCTTTAGCCGATAAGGTACAAGCCTTCTTGCTCAGCATCGGGGTGCCGATTGTCTATGGTTATGGTCTTACTGAGACGACTGCCACGGTCACTTATTGCCACATGGATGGCTTTGAATTTGGCTCTATTGGTCGCCCGCTAGGTGGTGTTGAGGTGAAGATTGATGAGCAAGCCGGCGGAGAGATACTAGTCAAGGGAGATACCGTCACCAAGGGTTACTATAAGGCTCCAGAAGCGAATGCTGAGGCGTTTACTAGTGATGGCTGGTTCCGTACGGGCGACCTCGGCTCTATGGACTCTGAGGGGAATCTCTTCTTTAAGGAGCGGGCTAAGGATCTCTTTAAGACGGCGAATGGAAAGTATATTGCCCCTAACGTGATTGAAAACCTACTCACTTCTGATGCCTTTATTGAGCAGGCGGTAGTGATTGCCGATGGTCGTAGCTTTGTGAGTGCCTTGATCTACCCATCGTGGTCGTTAGTGATTGAGGAGCTCAAGAAGAGAGGGGTGGAGAATATCCCAGAGAAGCTTGAAGTACTTTCAAAGCTCCCTGAGGTGTACTCGCTATTGGAGGAGCGGATTGATCTTCAACTCGCGGAGCTGGCTTCGTTTGAGAAGGTCAAGAAGTTTTACCTCCTTACAGAGCCGATGTCAATAGACAATGGCATGCTCACGAATAGTTTGAAGACCAAGAGATTAGTAGTGGAGAAGTATTATGAGGAGGCGATTCGTGACCTCTACTCATATCATCAGTTGCCCGACCTTACGAAGTGATGAGGAAGCTGAGGATAGAGGAGATGGGGCGTATCAGCCCTCAGGAGTATGCCAAGGCTGGGAAGCGACCGATTGTGGTGGTACTGGATAATATCCGAAGTATGCACAACGTGGGGGCTATCTTTCGCACGGCGGATGCTCTAAGGCTAGAGGGACTTTATCTCTGTGGTATTACGGGTCAACCACCTCACTCTGAGATACATAAGAGTGCTCTCGGGGCTGAGGAGGTGGTCGATTGGTGGCACTTTGATCGGACGCAGGAGGCAATTAAGCTCCTAAGAGATAAGGGCTATACTATTTGGTCGCTTGAGCAGGCGGAAGGCTCGGTGAAGTTGCCCAAGCTCAAGGAACATCTAGGCAAGAGCCAACCGATTGCCATTGTGCTAGGCAATGAGGTGGATGGCGTGGACCAAGAGGTGATTGACCTCTCGGATGGAGTGGTGGAGATAGAGCAATATGGCACCAAGCACTCGATGAACGTCAGTGTCGCCGGGGGGATTGTGATGTGGTATCTAAGTGAATTGAGGGAGATAGAGTAAATGACCATGAAGGAGCTATCGGTAGTAGTGGTGGCAGGTGGCAGTGGCAGAAGAATGGGTACGGAGCTACCTAAGCAATATCTGATGCTCAAGGATCACCCGATCATTATCTGGACGCTCCTCAATATCTTTGAGGCGACTCAGGGCTGGGTGGATAGCGAATTGATTTTGGTACGACCCAGCGGTGACCAGGCTTATGTGGAGGAGCTACTCCGTAGTTACCTTCCGAGTTCTATACAGGTTAAGATCACCGATGGGGGTAAGGAACGTGCCGATAGTGTTCAGAATGGTTTGGCACTCGCCACTGGGCGGTATGTGATGATTCACGATGGGGTACGTCCGTTTGTCACGCGTGCAATGTTGCAACGCCTTTGGAGCGCTCGGCAATCTAGGGCGGTGATTCCTGCCATTCTCCCGACCGACTCTATCCGTTTGGTGCAACACGATGGGGCAAATCAGGCCATAGAC
Organism: Porphyromonas somerae DSM 23386; assembly: GCF_000372405.1. GTDB lineage: Bacteria > Bacteroidota > Bacteroidia > Bacteroidales > Porphyromonadaceae > Porphyromonas_A > Porphyromonas_A somerae. Next base: position 41,767 of record NZ_AQVC01000005.1, read on the forward strand.
CGAAGTACCATCCGACTAGTACAGACACCTCAACTATTTGATAGAGAGGTTATTGTGAAGTCCTACCAAGCCTTTAATGAACAGCCTGACCCTACTTGTACCGATGATGCAAGCATTGTGGAGAAGTATGGTGGACTGAATACGACGATAGTAGAGGGGGAGGAACAGAATATCAAACTCACCACACCTAAGGATAGGGTGTTGGCGGAGTGGATTATGGAGGAGAGAGTCAGCAATGAATGATATCCTGAAGCGTGATGTGACCTTTCTAAGAGGAGTGGGGGAGCGAAAAGCTGCCACCCTAAAGAAGGAATTGGAAGTGGAGACGTGGGGGGACCTGCTCTACTACTTCCCTTATCGCCACGTGGATAGGACACGCATCTATACCACCAATGAACTGATTGATGGGATGCCTTATGTGCAACTGCAAGGGGAGATCATCGGTTTTGTGGAGGAGGGAAGAGGTGCTAAGAAGCGTTTGAAGGCTTACTTCAAGGATGCTGTTGGGGTCATTGAACTGGTTTGGTTTAATGGAGCGAGTTATATCCTTAGGTCGCTTAAGGTCAATACGCCCTATACGATTTTTGGAAAGCCCAATAAGTTTGGCGATACCTTTAGCATACCGCACCCTGAGGTGGAGCCTGCAAAGGGACCATTGAGCTCGGTGGGGAAGCTCTACCCGATGTACTCTGCTACGGAGCGTATGAAGCGCTCTGGTCTCAATTCGAGGAACATCAGTGAGCTACAGAAGTATATCCTGATGGAGGTGCATGGGAAGTTGGAGGAGACGTTGCCACAATATATTGTGGAGGGGTACCAGATGCTCTCTATAGAGGAGGCGCTGAGTATGATTCATTTCCCCACTTCTCCCCGTATGCTTCAGCGAGCGCAGGCACGACTCAAGATGGAGGAGCTCTTTTATCTTACGCTGAGGATGCAGTATCTGCACCGTGAACGTAAGGAGGAGACGGTTGGACTGGTGGTGACTCCTAAGGACGATGGTCATTTGACGAAATTTAAGAGGGAAGGACTGAAGTTCCAACTGACAGGTGCTCAAGAGCGGGTGGTAGGAGAACTTCTAGCTGATATGGCGTCGGGCCAGCAGATGAATCGCCTGGTGCAAGGGGATGTGGGAAGTGGTAAGACGGTGGTCGCTCTTCTCTCAATGTTGGCCACGATGGATAGTGGCTATCAAGTTTGTATGATGGCGCCGACGGAGATCCTAGCACAGCAGCACTTTAAGTCGATCTCCAATATGCTGGCGTCGCAAAAGGATATTAGGGTGGCACTGCTGACGGGTTCAATGAAGCAGAAGGAGCGGAAGCCTCTGCTAGAAGCCCTTGCCAATGGGGAGATAGATATCCTTGTGGGCACTCATATTTTGACTCAGGAGTATGTACAATTTCATAACCTTGGTCTTGCAGTCATTGATGAGCAGCATCGCTTTGGGGTTTATCAGAGGAGTGTTCTTTGGGAGAAGAGTCGACACCTGAATCCGCATATCTTGATTATGTCGGCGACACCGATCCCTCGTACCTTGGCGATGACGCTCTATGGCGATTTGGATGTCTCTATTATTGATGAGTTACCGCCCGGGCGTACGCCGATTATTACGAAGCACGCTTATACGCATCAGATGGCAGACGTCAATCAATTTATCTTCCAGCAACTCTCGGAGGGGCGACAATGTTATATTGTCTTCCCATTGATTGAGGAGAGTGAGAAGGTGGATTTGATGAGTCTGGAGGAGGGATATGAGCAGTTTAAGCACGCCTTTCCGGCACATAAGGTAGGAATGGTTCACGGCAAACTAAAGCCAGAGGTGAAGGAGGAGGAGATGCGGAAGTTTGCTAGCGGGGAGACAAATATCTTGGTCGCTACAACGGTAATTGAGGTGGGGGTGGATGTACCGAATGCTACGGTGATGGTGATAACGAGTGCGGAGCGGTTTGGGCTTTCTCAGCTCCATCAGCTACGAGGTCGTGTGGGGCGAGGAAGCCATCAGAGCTATTGTATCTTGGTAAGTGGTGACTCGATTGGGGAAACATCGTTGCAGCGGATTCAGATTATGTGCCAGAGTACGGACGGCTTTTACTTGGCGGAGCAGGACTTAAAAATCAGGGGACATGGTGATATGGAGGGGACACGCCAGAGTGGGGTAGGGCTCGACTTACGTATCGCGGATCTGTCGGAGGACGGTAGGTATGTGCAGTTTTGTAGCAACTTGGTCGGACATATCCTTAAGGAGGATCCGGAGCTTCGGTTGGATAAAAACCGCCTGCTAAGGCTGCGTTTGGATAAGATGCTAGTGAATGAAAAGGATTGGGGATTGATTAGCTAATGAATAAGAAGTACGATATTATTGTAGTGGGAGCAGGGCATGCTGGCTGTGAGGCAGCACGTGCTGCGGCACTACTGGGCTCGGAGGTGCTGCTCATCACTATGGATATGGAGCGGATAGCACAGATGAGTTGCAATCCCGCAGTGGGCGGTATTGCGAAGGGGCAGATTGTGCGTGAGATAGATGCTCTTGGGGGATTTATGGGAAGGGCGACAGATAGAAGTACGATCCAATTTAGGATGCTTAATCGGAGCAAAGGGCCAGCGATGTGGAGCCCACGTGCCCAAACCGATCGTAAGTTATTCTCTCGCCTATGGCGGGAGGAGCTAGAACAGACTCCGCATCTTTCTTTTTGGCAAGATAGCGTGGAGCGGCTATTGATTGAGGACGGGGTACTAAAAGGGGTACAAACTCATCTTGGGGCAAAGTTTATGGCACCAAAGGTGATTTTGGCTAATGGCACGTTCCTCAATGGCGTTATGCACTTCGGGGAGGTACAGATTAAAGGCGGACGTATTGCCGAACCAGCTGCCTACGGACTTACGGAGCAGTTGCTTTCGCTTGGCTTTAAGACGGATCGCATGAAGACGGGTACGCCGATGCGTATTGATGGCACCACGGTTGACTATTCCCTTTGTCAGGAACAGGCGGGTGATGAGGGGTGGCATCACTTTAGTTATGACTCTAATTGTTCTAATAAGGATTTGCCACAACGCTCCTGCTACATCACTTATACCAACGAGGAGGCACATCAAATTCTTCGTGACCACCTCGATGAGGCTCCTCTTTATAATGGTCAGATAGTTTCAATAGGTCCAAGATATTGCCCAAGCATAGAGACCAAGATCGTCACCTTCGCGGAGCGCGACCATCATCAGATATTTATCGAGCCAGAGGGGGTAGATACCAATGAGTGCTACCTCAATGGCTTTAGTAGTTCGATGCCGTATGAGGTGCAAGAAGAGGCGATCAGAAAGATACCTGCCTTACGGAATGTACATATTCTAAGACCTGGTTACGCCATTGAATACGACTTCTTTGACCCGACACAGTTGCACCATACCATGGAGACGAAACTAGTAAAGGGACTTTACTTCGCCGGACAAATCAATGGCACTACGGGTTATGAAGAGGCGGCAGGACAAGGTCTAGTCGCTGGCATCAATGCCCACTTATCGTTCCACGTGGAACAACCTTTTGTGCTCACGAGAGAGCAGGCGTATATCGGCGTGATGATAGATGACTTGGTGACGAAAGGGGTAGATGAGCCTTACCGAATGTTTACTAGTCGTGCCGAGTATCGGATACTCTTGCGTCAGGATAATGCGGATGAAAGACTTACTGAGCTAGGGTATGAGATGGGATTGGTAGGCGAGCAGCAACTGAAGCGGTACCAAGATAAAAAGCGACAGGAGACGGAGCTTCGCAAGCTTACAGAGGAGGTGTCGCTTGAACCTACTACTGCAGTAAATAACTGGCTGACCTCCTTGGGAAGCCAACCCATTCAACGGAAGGTGAGGCTTAAGGAGTTGATTGTTCGCCCTGGCATCACTTACGAGAGCCTTCGCGAGGTTTGTGACGGGGTCAATCGCTTCTACCTTCAGGAAGAGAATGCCGAGGAAGTGGTGGAGTCTGTGGAGATTCGATATAAGTATGATGGCTATATCAAGCGGGAGCAACAATTGGCGGATAAAGCCAAACGCCTAGAGGGCATCAACATTGAGCGAAGATTCGACTATCCCTCTATCAATAGTCTCTCTATAGAAGCACGACAAAAGCTAGATAAGATTCAGCCTTCTACGATAGGACAAGCCTCACGAATTCCAGGCATATCTCCCTCGGATATTAATATTCTGCTCACTCTTATCGGCAGATAGTTTCACGTGGAACATACACATGCTACTGACCAAGTCTGAAATAGAGGAGAGTATAAGTATCATTCCCGAGCTTCCTGGCTGCTATACCTACCGTGATGCAGAGGGGGTAGTGCTCTATATCGGGAAGGCAAAGAACCTCCGCAAGAGGATCGCTTCATACTTTCAGAAGAAGCATCCGGAGCGTAAGGTGCGTGCCCTTTTACGCTCCTTTGAGACGATAGAGTATGTGGTGGTAGCGAGCGAGCTCGATGCCCTTCTACTGGAGAATAACCTAATCAAGCAGTATCAACCGCAGTACAATGTGCTACTAAAAGATGGCGATGCCTACCCCTATATCTGCGTGAAAGCAGAGGAGTTTCCTCGGATCTTTGTCACCTTTAAGTATATAAAGGATGGAAGTCGATACTTCGGTCCTTACCCTTCAAAAGGGATGGCGTGGACCTTGGTTAATCTCTTCAAGCGTATTTATAAGCTCCGCACCTGTGCCTTGCGTCTCAGCGAGGAGGGGATAGAGATGGGGAAGTTCCGTGTCTGCCTTAAGTACCATATCAATAGATGCAACGCCCCTTGTGAGGGGTACATCACGAAGGCAGAGTACGACGAACAAGTAGCTCAGGCGATAGAGATATTGAGGGGCAATGTCTCGGGTGTGAAGAAGCTACTCAATGAAAAGATGGTTGAGGCGAGTGCCGAACTCGACTTTGAGCGAGCACTGGAGATACAAAGGGTGATAACGGATGTTTCCAACTACCAAGCTAAGAGCACCATCATCAGCAATTTGATAGGTAATGCATTGGTAGTGAGTAGTTTATCCGATATGGATGCCCATTATATCAACTATCTAGAGATACATGATGGCAGTATCATTGCCGGTCGTACCTTAGAGTTTAAGCGGCGTTTGATTGAGGATGAAGAGGAGGAGAGCGACTTTCTATCCTCGGCTCTCATCGAGTTGCTTAGTCGTACGCACTACGATATCCAGGAGCTGATACTCGAGGAGCCACCCACCTTCGGCGACTTTTCTCACTACACCATCACCCATCCCAAGCGTGGGGAGAAGCGAAAGGTGCTCGACCTTAGTCTGCAGAACGTGACCCAGTATATGCGAGACAAGCACAAGCAGGCCGAGAAGATGAATCCCGAGCAGCGGAATACTCAGATATTGCGTGAGCTAATGAATGCTGTGGGCTTGCCCAAACTGCCCTACCATGTGGAGAGCTTCGACAACTCCAATATACAAGGGAGCGACCCAGTGGCTAGTTGCATTGTATTTAAGGGTGCCAAGCCAAGTAAAAAAGATTATCGCCTCTATAAGATAAAGGGCGTTTCCGGTCCCGACGACTACGCCTCTATGCACGAGGTGGTGACTCGGCGGTACCAGAGGATAAAGGAAGAGGGTGGGGAGCTACCCGACCTCATCATTACCGATGGCGGTAAAGGGCAAATGGGTGTAGTGAAAGCGGCACTCCAAGAGGTGGGTGTAGAGATCCCAGTGATGGGTCTCGCCAAAGACGATAAGCACAATACCAATCAGGTGCTATATGGAGATCCACCTCAAGTTGTCGGCATTATGCAGCGTAGCCAAGTCTTCTATCTCTTAGAGCGAATACAGAATGAGGTGCACCGCTTTGCCATCAACTTCCACCGGAAGCTCCGTAGTCAGCGACAAACCCACTCCGAACTGGACGAGATACCAGGCATCGGACCGGTGAATAAGCAGAAGCTGATCAAGGAGTTTAAGAGTGTCAAGAACATCAAAGAGGCCTCCCTCGAGGCACTCCAAGCCTCTATTGGCAAGGTAAAAGGGGAGACCGTATATCAACATTTCAATAGCAACGACAGATGAAGGTAGTGATACAAAGAGTGACACACGCCAAAGTAGAGGTGCGAGGGTCGCTCATCAGCGAGATCGGCAAAGGAATGCTTATCCTCCACGGCGTTGAGGTAGGCGATAGTGAGGAAGACCTAGAGTATATCCTCAAGAAGACCCTCAACCTCCGCATCTTCGATGATGCCAATGGGGTGATGAATGAGAGCATATTGCAGCAAGAGGGCGAGATCCTATGCGTCTCCCAATTCACCCTACTTGCCGATACCCGAAAAGGCAATCGACCCAGCTACATCAAGGCAGAGCGACCAGAGCTATCCTCCCCAATGTATGATAAATATTGCCAACGGCTGTCCGACAATTTGGGTAAACCAGTTCAAAAAGGTATCTTTGGGGAAGATATGCAGGTGACCTTACAGAATGATGGCCCTGTTACCATTGTAATAGACAGTAGAAATAGATGAATAGCCCGACACTAAAGGAGCTACAATCCACTGTGGACGAATGGATTAAGGCGTATGGCGTTCGTTACTTCGATCCCCTCACCAATATGGCGATCCTCACCGAAGAGGTGGGGGAGGTGGCTCGGGTAATGGCACGCCTTTATGGCGAACAGAGCCAGAAGCCAGGTGAGGAGATCACACAAGAGCACCTTGCTGATGAGTTGGCCGACCTTCTTTGGGTGCTCACCTGTATTGCCAATCAGACAGGTTGCGACCTCACAGAGGCGTTTCAGAAGAATATCCAGAAGAAGAGCCAACGCGATAGAGATAGACATATTAATAACAACAAGCTATATAAATAAAGGTTATGACATTAGAAAATCAACAGCCACACAAGCATGTAGGTAAGAGCAAGTTTGAAGAGGCTTTTTCAGTTTTCGCACCTGTGCAGACAGTGGAAGAGATCCAGTCCGAGATTAAGAAGCTGATCGATACCCACTACGATGCACTCAATAATCACGATACCATCAGCTTCCTCCACAGCACCATCGATCTCACCTCCTTGGGCTCTGAGGATAATACGGATCAGATATACAACTTCGTCAAGAGTGTCAACGACCTCGACGATACCAATCCTACCATTCCTCCCGTAGCAAGTATCTGCGTTTACCCCAACTTTGCCAAGACGGTCAAGGAGACCCTAATGGTCGAAGATGTGCACGTCTGCTGTGTATCGGGAGGCTTCCCTAGCTCGCAGACCTTCCAAGAGATCAAGGTGGCAGAGACCTCTCTTGCCCTTGCCGATGGCGCCGATGAGATAGATATTGTGCTGCATATTGGCAACTTCCTCAGTGGCGACTACCAAGCCGTTACCGACGAGATAGAGGAGCTTCGAGACGTCACCAAGGGCAAGGTGCTCAAGGTGATCCTAGAGACCGGTGCTCTTAAGACCCCCGAGAGCATTCAGAGGGCAAGCATACTGGCACTATTCTCAGAGGCCGACTTCATCAAGACCTCTACCGGAAAGGGCTACCCCGGAGCATCGCTAGAGGCCGCCTATGTCATGTGCCAAGTACTCAAGCAGTACTACGATAAGTATGGCGTCCGAAAAGGCTTCAAAGTCTCTGGCGGAGTCCGTACTACCGAAGATGCCATTAAGTACCTTTGCATCGTCAAAGGCATACTAGGCGATGAGTGGATGACCAATAAGCTCTTCCGCATCGGAGCCAGTTCCCTAGAGGGCGATCTGCTCAAGCACTTGAAGTAAGCGAGCCAACCCTATGCCTCTACGAGAATGTTGCACGAAGTGCCATTCTCGCACATTTGATTCAAATGTGCTGAGACTTTGCACGAAGGATGAGATGCAAGGCGCTGAGGGAGAGGGTGCTGGGAGCGTACTCTCGTACGTGACCGAGCCCGAATCCCGAATGCAACGCCGCAGATCGCCTTCGTGCAACAGTCTCCTACAGCTTCCACCGCTCACCTTTCCCCGCCAGCTCAAGATAGAGCTGCCCTATAGTAAGAGTGTAGCTGCTAGGCAGATACTAAGACATTATCTCAAGCACCAGTCGCTTTCCGACCTTATCGGTTCGGGAGTGATTGGTGCTTTTTTTTGTGACGACCTCAAGGTGCTTTACCATGCTGTGGAGCAATTGGCTAAGCGTCAAGGCAGCTCCTCGTGCAAAGTCGATTGTGGAGAGAGTGGCACTGCCATTCGCTTCTTAATCATCGCCTCACTTTTTGAGCCAGGAGACACCCAACTTGTAGGGTCGCCACGATTGATAGAGCGAATTAAGCGAGATGACCTCCAGTTTATCACCCAACTAGGTGGCGACTACCAATGGTTGTCCGAAGAAAGCACCCTTATTATTATCCCCCCAAGGGAGGTGCCCGACACCACCCTTACCAATCGCTGGAGCAGTAGCCAGTACCTCAGTGCTATTGAGCTCTGCAACGAAGCTTATGGCACAAAGATAGCCTACCACTTTTCCCCCGATAGCCCCTCCTACTCCTACCTCCAACTGACCAAATCAGTCATTTCAAAAGGAGATGACTTCCCACTAGAGCGGGATTGGAGTGCCGCCTCCTTTTGGTATCAGTTGCTCGCCACCAACCCTCAGGTAGAGCAGATAGTCTTTCCTCGATTGAACCTTGATAGCGTCCAACCCGATAGAGCCGTTGCCGATTTGTACCGCTCCTTTGGTATAGAGACAAAAGAAAGCAACGAGGGAGTGCAGATAACTCGGGTGGGGGAGTGCATTGCCCAACGGATAGAGATGGATCTCTCCCAAAACCTCGACCTCTTTCTCCCCATCGCCCTTACCGCTGTGGCTCTGGATTGCCCCTTTGAAATCACTGGGATACACCTATTGAGGAATAAAGAGAGCGATCGCATCGCCTCACTAATCGAAAATATCCAACCCTACGGAGTGACCGGCATTGAGCTTACAGAGGATCGCATTGCGTGGAGTGGCACACGAACTCCTGGGGCAAAAGAGGTCTCTATTCACCCGCACAACGACCACCGAGTAGCAATGGCCTTCGGGATATGGGGAAGTAACCAGAGCGAGGTCCAGACAACCATCCTCACCCCCGACGTAGTTCACAAAAGCTATCCCTCCTTTTTCGATGACCTGCTCCGCTACCGCAATGACCTCTGAACACTAGGAGGTGGTGCCTTTATCGGACAGGTCGGACGAGTCGGACGAGTCAGACAAGTCAGACAAGTCAGACGGGCGAGCTAAACATGGTCATCAGGCTTTGCCCTTGACCTGTGCCTATTTAAGAGGGACCTCTGCCGAGGTCTTTTTTGTGGCACCTTTATCGGATAGGTCGGGCGGGGATTGGAGCACCCGAAGGGTGCCATTCAGCTAGCCCCCGGTCAAGGCACGTAGTGCCGAAGACCGGCGGGTTAGAGGCACCCCAATCCAACGACCCTTGTGGTCGCACTTGGATAGGCTTGTGCGACCACAAGGGTCGATTATATATGCTGTATCCTTTTCCCGCCGGTCGTTCGGGGGCTTCTGCCCCCTCCGACACGGGGGCTATCTGAGTGGCACCCTGTCGGGTGCTGATGGGGTACCACCTATTCGAGAAAAACCCCGAAGGGGTTTCATGGTGTATTAACCCAAGCTTCCCCCTGAAGGGGAGCGTAAGCGGCCTGAAGGTGAAGCTTGGGAAGCAAGGTCACCAAAACCTCACTACCCCGAAGGGGTTGCATATACACGCTGGCGTGTGGGTAACATAGTGAAGAGGAGGCAAAAGTTGAGTTGCAACTAAGCAATCGGCGAGATGCAACTAAGCAAATGGCGAGTTGCAACAAAGCAAATGCTTAGTTGCAACTAAACTTTTGGCGAGACCCAGTCGCCGTTTTTGGTCGGATCAATAGGTGGTGCCCAAGAGCCATAACGTTTCCCGCCGGTCGTTCGGGGGTGTTTGCCCCTTCCGACACGGGGGCTATCTGAATGGCACCCTGTCGGGTGCTGATATGGAAGTGCTTTATCGGACAGGTCAGACAAGTCAGACGGGCGAGCTATACATGGTCATCAGGCTTTGCCCTCGACCTGTGCCTATTTAAGAGGGACCTCTGCCGAGGTCCTTTTTTGTGGCACCTTTATCGGACGTGTCGGAGTGTCCTTTCTTTTCTTGTAACAACCTCATATTCCGTATGCGTGCGGAATGGATTCCGCAGGGCTACGGAATACGTTCCGCACGCATACGGAATATGGGGGCGGGGCGGTATGGTATTACTGAAAGTGTAGACACTTCGTGTTCTCTATTCCTGAAATAGTAGACACTCCGTGCAACAGCCTCCTTCATGGTAAGACCTCCTCTAATGCGTAACCCCTGATATCCCACCGAATTAACATTCGGATCATAAAACTCTTCATTACCCTTTCTCCTTACATTTAATCAGTTTATAGTGCCAGTTTTCAATAACAACTATCCAATAATTAAATGTTAAGTAATACACGACTTTGTATTGTATATAAATTTATTGCTATCTTTGTGCACTGGCATGCAGTTTAATGTGCTATGAGTAACGAATTATTCGTTTAAAAGAGTTTGTATCGTACATTCTCAAGAGATATTATTATGAAGAGAAGTAAACTTTTATTTTTGCTTTTGTGTTTGGCTGGAGCCTTAGCGTTCAACCCCAAGGCTTACGGGCAGAAAGTGGCACTTAAGAGCAACCTTGCCCACTGGGCATTGATGGGCTCTCCTAATGCAGGAGTAGAATTTGCCTTGAGTCCTAAGTGGACACTAGATGTTGATGGCGGTCTCAATCTATGGAAGTTCAGCGAGCCGCGCGAATTTCGTCATTGGGTAGTTCAGCCCGAGCTCCGCTATTGGTTTTGTGAATCTTTCAATCAGACCTTCATTGGGCTTCACGGCCATGTAGGTCAGGCAAATGTTGGCGGGTGGAATATCCCCATTGGTCGCCTAGATAGGTTCAAAGACCACCGTTACGAAGGCACCTTCTATGGTGCGGGCATCAGCGTCGGCCATCAGTTTGTCCTCTCACCCCTGATGAATATTGAGCTTTCAGTAGGAGGAGGATGGGCACGCATCGACTACCGGAAGTTCGACTGCGCCACCTGTGGTCGACAAATATCTGACGGTAAGTACGATTACTTTGGCGTCACTCGTGCAACTCTTTCACTTCTATTCTTCCTTAAATAAAAGACTCTGATGATGAAAAATAACTTGAACATACGTCTCGGTTTTGCACTGGCACTACTCACCCTCGCTTGCACTGCAGCAGCCCAGGGCTTGAGTGGACAGATGACCCCCACCCACTCCCTCTATACACGTGAGGGCGACAAGGTGGCAATTGCTGTGGACTTTGATCTCGGTAAGAGCAAAGTCAGGGCCAACGATTTTTTTCTCGTTACCCCACAGCTAGTAAGTAATGTTGATGCCAATAAGGTGTGCCAGCTCCCTCCATTTATGGTAGCCGGCAAAACCCGTGCAATCGTCCTTGAGCGCAACGAACGCTACGGCAACCAGCCCGATTACATGGTAACCAACCCCCACATTGTGGTGCGCAATAACGGTCTCGCACAGATCTTCAACTACTCAGCCCAGGTGCCTTTTGAGCCTTGGATGATGGATGCCCACCTCGAGCTTATCGAGTGGGCGAGTGGCTGTGCTGCTTGTGATAAAGGGATGACCACCACACAGTTGGCAGAGCGGATCCTACGTGAGCCCAACTTCCAGTTGGCGTACGTCTCCCCAAAGGTTGAGGAGCTCAAGGTACGCTCCGATAAGTACACCGCTACCATTGGCTTCCCAGTCAATAGCGATGTGATCAAGGCTCCTTTCGGCAATAATAAAGAGGTCCTCAGCGAGGTGGATGCCAAGGTGGTAGAGATCCTCAATAATAAAGACCTCAATACCTCCAAGATCGAGATTGTCGGCTTCGCCTCTCCAGAGGCCTCTGCAGCCTACAATAAGCGACTCGCTGAGAAGCGTGCCGCTGCCTTTGCTGGTTATCTCTCCTCCCGCTATGCGGTCGATGCTCGCCACTTCACCTCTCAGGGCTATGGCGAGGATTGGGATAGAGCCGAGGAGCTAATCCGTGAGAATAGCATTGGTCTAGCCGATGCTACACGCCAGCAGGTGCTAGATATCATTCAGTCCACTCCCGATGTCGATGCCCGTGATGCCAAGATCAAGGCGATCGATGGTGGGGTCACCTACAAAAGACTCCTCACCGAGGTGTGGCCAAAGATCCGCCGTACCGAGTACACTATTAGCTACTCCGTACGCCCCTTCAACGTAGAGGAGGCAAAGCAACTGATCAAGACCAATCCAAAGCTACTCTCCCTCAACGAGATGTACCTCGTAGCCAAGAGCTACGACCCTAGCTCCGAGGAGTACAAGCAGGTCTTTGATATCGCTAGCCGTCTCTACCCCAACGAGCCCGAGGCACTGATCAATTCAGCTGCTGCAGAGCTAGAGGTAGGAAGCTACGCACGTGCCCTCAAGGTGCTCCCCTCATTGCGTAACCGCCCTGAGGCACTCAACAACCTAGGTGTTGCCACCGCCCTCGCAGGTAATAGAGAGCAGGCACGCACCCTACTAGAGCAGGCTGCCTCTCTTGGCTCAGAAGAGGCGAAGCACAACCTCGCAGAACTCGGCTTTTAATAACGAATCATTTTTTGAGAAGTAATAATAAGTAATATATTAATGTTTAATCAACAAAGAAAAAGTATGAAAAAGATTTCAACACTTCTTCTTACAGGTGCTACCGTTTTCGGTCTAGCTGCTTGTAACAATGAAAAGGGATTTGCCCCTGACGAGGGTACTGTTGCTGGTAATACCAGTGCTCGTGTATCTGTAAGCATCGCTACCCCATCTAGCCTTAAGGCACAGCCACAAACTGATGAGGTTGGTCGTGACGCTGAGAGCCAGATCAAAACGATGCACCTTGTAGGCTTCGCAACTAAGGACTGGAATCCATCAGCAGTTGATGGTGATGGTTTCTGGAAAGCTGCTAATGGCAATTATACCATCGCTCCATTTGAGGTGAAGGCTGGTACAGGTGACCTTGCTATGGCACTTAATAAGGGTGACCTCTCTATCGCTATCACTCCAGAGAACCCATTCGGTGCTCAGACTTCTGCTATTGAGGATATCGCAAAGCTTTCTACTGATGGTAAGTTTGTGATGACTTCTGCTGCTGCTAAGAAGACTGTAATCGCTGGTATTACTGAGCAACAGGCTAAGGATGGATCTGATGAGACTGCCAACGTATTCAAGTTTGACCTAGAGCGTGTAGTAGCTCAAGCTTTCGTATCTAAGAAGGCTGGTCTTAAGGGTGAGGCTACTGATGGTTCTGGTGAGGTACAGCTAACTGACATGACCTACTCAGTGATGAATGGTGCTGCTCGCACTTACGTACTTGCTAGCCACGCTGGTGATAGAACTATGCAAGATGCTGGTAATTACAAAAATTATGAGTCTGCTATCCACACCAAGACTATTGCTGAGGCTCAGGCTGAAGGTCAAGACTTCTTGATTCGTATCGGTGATTTTGGTAAGCCTAATGACCAGCTTGGTGGTTACAAGGCGATTGCAGTTAATGAGAATGCTTATGCTACTGGTGGTCATGAGACAAATCCTGGTATCTACTTCCTTGAGAACTCATGTAGCACAGACTTCACTAATGTAGCTGACCGTAAGGAGGGTTACAGCCGTGTAGCTACGTCTAAGGTTTATGCTACTTTCGTACCAAAGACTGTTTATGGTGTTAAGGCTGATGCTGAGCAAACCTTTACTGCTGAGGCAGGTACCAAGATTTGGTACAAGAAGACTACTACTAAGGAAACGGTTGGTACAGAAGAAAAGACAACTATTACCTATAGCGATCGTACTATCTCTGACGCTAAGCCAACTGCTGCAGTTGAGGCTAACCAAGAGTGGGTTGAGGGTCGCGTAAGTTATGATAAGGCAGATATCGTTAAGGTAGCTTACACTGCTGGTACTACTTTCTATATTGGTGCTACTGATAATACAGCTTACATTTCTATCGAGGCTGCCCTAGCAAATGGCAATACCAAGGTCCACACTTATAAGGATGGTCGCTGCGGTTACTATGGTCTATTGAACCGTACGGTAGAGAAGGGTATTAAGTATGCCGACACTCGTCGTAACAATATCTATGCTCTATCTATTGCTAGCTTCTCTAGCCGTGGATTTAACTATGACCCTAACGATCCTAACGACCCTAACCTTCCAAAGCCAGATCCAAAGGATCCAGACGAGGACCCAACTCCAGACCACCACGATAATGACCTCGAGCCAGAGAAGGGCTTTATGCGTGTAGAGGCTAAGGTACTTCCTTGGAACCTTGTAACTCGTGACGTTCACCTATAATTAGGTATTCACAACTGCTCTAAACTGCCTAGGCAGTAGAGCAAGTTTTTCAAAACACTGTAGAATGGATGAGCTACAAGGCACCAAGGGCAAGGGTGCAGGGAGTGTACCTCCGTACATGACCCAGCCCGTGACCCGCAGGTAACGCAGTAGGTAACCATTATACGAAGTTTTAGGGTAGGGTGGGCTTGAACGCCCCCCTATCCGCGATAAATAAAGAGAGTGGAAGAGCGTGGCAGCGGTGCCATACAACAGCACTCTTAGAAGGAGTAAACTAATTAATTTAGTGAGTAAGATGAAGCTTATATCAAAGATTGGACTTTCAGCTCTGCTACTTGTGGCACTTGCTAGTTGCCAGAAGGGCATTATGAGCGACCTCTCAGAGTGTCCTCAGTACACCATATTTACATTCGATGTCCGGACACCCGATGAGATCAGTTATCCAGATGGTAAGATTGACGATATCCGAGTTTTCGCTTTCGACGAAAACGACCAATTGATCGGAGAGTGGAAGGAGGGCGGTGTAGCCTTCCTACCCGATTACGAGATGCGGACCAACCACTACCGCCCAGGCAAGACCACCACGTTCGTGGCGTGGGCGGCTAAGGATATGAGCCAGTACGACCTCTCTGCCTTCAAGGTGGGTGCCAAGAAGTCCGACCTCGTCCTATTTATGGCTAAGCAGGCCGATAAGATCAAGGCAACCGCAGGTCCTCTCTACGTCGGGACTCCTAAGGAGGGAGCACTGAATCAGATTGACCGCGATGGTAAGGGGACGGTGATAGACCGTGTGCACTTCCCACTCACTCAGATCACCAACCACTTCAATATCGAGATTAGAGGGTTGGCACCTGGTCACCAATACAAGATGACCTATACCGCCAAGAATAGCCGCTACGGATACGATGGGCAGCTACTCCCCGATACTCCATTTGAGTGGACCACCGATACCTTTGAGCAGAAGGTGAGCGAGAGTGGTAAGAGCGTTACGGTTAGTGCTACCTACGATATCCTTCGTCTGGTTCCTGGGGAGCGTGGCGATTACCTCATCACCATCACCGATGAGAGTGGTCAAGTGGTTTATGAGTTCGACCCACTGCACGACTATATCCTATATAGTGGTGTGGCGATGAGCAGTCCTAACCCATTCAAGGATCACCTCGACCTCAACCACGACTTTAATATCCGTATCCTCCTTCAGAAATACACGGAGACCTATATGGCGGTACAGGTAACCATCCAGAATTGGAACCTCGTCTTCCGCGACGCCCACCTATAATTATATAGCGATCTAAGGAGATGAAAAGAAATCGAATATATCACCTCGTTGCCCTTCTGATAGGCACCCTCTTACTCGGAGCTTGCAGCCAGCAATCCCCTAGTGAGGAGGCTATCAATAAGGGGGACTCCCAGACCTCGATGCACTTTGCTGTGCGGGTAGCGATGGATCGCTCCCTGCGTGGGGTCAATCAAGAACAGAAAGATGAGTCTGGAACTAAGAGTGAGCAAGGCATAAAGCAGGGGTTGGTGCTCTTCAAGGACTACCCTAGCATGCAGGCAACGCTTAGCGAGGAGAGCGCAGGTACAGGGATATGGAAATCGGCCCCTATGGCATTGCAATCCGAGATGTCTACTCAGGTGTCGATGACGTTGCTCCTCAATAGCAATTCACTCGGTACACTCACTGGCACCGACTTCGCTCAGGATAGAGTAATAGAGCTGAAGGATCTTTTGGGCATTGCTGGAACCACAGGGGAGGGGATGCTGATGACCGCTACTGTAAGTGACCCAGCACACAACATCGTGAGCATTGATAGCAAGGCAACTGAGCAAGAGGTATTGCAAGGGAGTAAAAACAATTTCCCTTTTGACGTGGAGCGTGTGGTGGCTAAGGTGCAAATCACCAAGTCGAGCAGTGTGACCGCTGAATTGAAGGATGTCGGTACACTGAAGTTTCCTCTTACCTACAGTATGGCGGGTTCGGCGAAGAAGAGTTACCTATTCCGCGACCATGCCGGTTCGCGGACGCTTTCGGAGAGTAGCCCCAACGTCTATAAAGATTATATCTCACTGATTGATGACCAATCGGTGCCTACCGATTGGGATCCAAAGAAGGGACACCCTTTCCTACAAAGAGTATCGGATAAGGAGGGGGAGGCATATGTTCTCAACGGCTATTACCGGAACCCTAAGGAGGTGAAAGATGGCACTGCCGAAAGGACCTCCATCGATGGCGGCTTTTACTTCCTCGAAAACTCAATGTATGGCAATAATAAGGTGGCCTCTAAGAAGGGCGAGGTTAAGTACAATCGCATCGCCTATGCAAAGGTCTACACCAAGCTCACCCCTACCCATGCTTATACGACCAATTATAAAAATGGTAACTATGAAAGGGTATTAGCTAGCCCTGAGGAATTTACTGAAAAGCAGAGCTATACCATGGAGATTTCCAAGGAGCTCTATTTAAAACTAAAAAAAGACCCAGCATACAGTAGCCGATTATCCTCTGGATTTACTTTTAAACCAGGTGGGTCTGGCTACCAGTCTTATGATCTTCAAGTGACAGATAAGCCTGGCACCTTCTACGTCGGTGGAGATGATGGGCTACTTTACCTAAGGTTACGTGATGCAGTGTTGATGGGGAATAAATCTGTCCGTAAGTACGATGAGGGCCGAATGGTCTACCTCATTCCGCTCAATAGGCAGTTGGACGGTGCCAAGGGCTTTGTCAATTACTGCGACACACGGAGAAATAATATCTACGACCTCAACATTGCTAGTATCAACAGCATCGGATTGAATCACGACCCCGTGGACCCCGACGACCCCAATATCCCTAAGCCAGAGGATAATCCTTTCGAGCCTCCTACGGACCCACAGATTCCAGTAGAGGAAAATGACTACCTCATGCGTATCACTGCCAAGATACTTAAGTGGAACTTGGTGGAGAAGCACTACGCTCTATGGAACTAATATGAAGTTAGCATGAAATGAGTTATGATGAATAATATGAAATATACCATCCGTATCCTTCTCTTGGGTCTACTGCTCTTTGGCCTGACTGGATGCCACCAGCGTGTGTTCCCGACAGATGAGGAGCTGGGTGATGGCTGTGAGCAGATGGTTCGTATTACGGCAAAGATCCTCCCTAGTGATGCTCCTCTACGTGCTATGGGTGATGTGCGGGATGATACGGAAGATGATCCAGACACTCCCTTCGACCCAGAGGTTGTTGATCCGGAGTCCCAATTACACGAAGATCGTGTTGATCACGTGATGCTCTATGTCTACGACAATGATAAGCTGATCCGAGCGGTCTTCTACCACGCTCCAAAGATTACTGCAGGTATGCCAGTAGCTTTTGATGGGCTTGAGGTGAAACATTTTGGTACAGAGGCGGACGGGATCTTTACTTTCGACCTGATGCTCTCCCCTGGGCGCTACCGCTTCGTCTTGCTCGTCAATGACCCGAAGTCCTACGAGGAGGCGAAGAACGGCAATATCCGAGATCCTCAGAAGATTTATCTCAGTCAGATGACCAAAGAGACGGGGATGCTCAATACTGAAATGTTGTATTTCAAAAACACTCGAAACTCAATTACCTTGTACAGGAGAGGTCTCCACCCTAGATTGATCCCGATGACTGGTCAGGCGATGCTTACCATCCCTAAGGGTAATGACGACGGTACGCCCAAAACCGTGACCCCATCCATCAACCTCGAGCGTGTCTTTGCGAGGGTAGAGTTAATCCTCACGACGGCGAATAAGGAGAAAACAGAGTATTTAAGCCCTGAGATCGCAAATTATAGAATAGATAATCGTGATTATTTCGATGGCACAACTTCCGGTAGGTTGACTAAGGGCAAATTCGTGGATCTTGTGGACACTGACTGGCGTGCTGGCACCCTGGAAATGCTTCCCACTCGTGGGGAGTACACTGCCACTGGTAGGAATATGCCCGAGGATAGCCGACTCTATAGCGACCGTACCTCGACGGACTATCTGCAGTACTTCCGCAATGGTGCCACGTACAGGACTCAAGTCACTACTCCATATGCTGAAAATCTTGATAGTACGAATAAAATCCCTGATGGTTTTGGCTTTGGAAAGATGTATCATCAACGCTCCCAAACACGATGGTCTAAGTTCACTGTCAACTTGTATTACCTTTATATCCCGCCGATGTGCATCGACGGACTAAAGAAGGAGGATATGCCTTACATCCTGATTGGTATTAATACCACTGGCAAGGATATCCCAGAGGATGCTCCAGCAGCTGCCGAACAGATGACCTACTTCCGTCTCCCCATCACCACACTCGTCTCTGCAGCGGGGGGTGGTATAGAGGAGAAGTTTGAGGTACGGCGCAATACCACCTACAGCATCTACGCTGCCTTCCGTGGTGGTCGCCTCATCCTCAACGACGGCATCAAGGTGCTCCCTTGGAAGGTGGAAAACGAAACCATTGAGGTGGATATCGATGATGCAAAGACACCTCCTGTAATTCCCATAAAGAAATAAGCATTATGAAGAATAGAATACTGAAAGTAGCCACCATTATAGGGCTATCAATGATATTTGCTTCTTGCGAGAAAGGTGCCAATAGAGCGGAGGTGATGCCCGATCCTCCTGAGGTGGACCCATGGGAAGGGTATGAGAAGACGGCCGATGGCACGCGTATTATCCTACCAGAGCCCATCACGCTTGATATCTCTGTAGCCCCAACGCGTGTGGTCAATAATACACTGAGAGCAGATATCGGTGACTTTGATGGCATCTATAGTGAAGATGAGCGGGCTCGAGCTACGGTGAATACCCCAGAGCCTGCAGATAGCCCAACGGCTCCTCGTAATCCTTATAGCTATGGCACTGCGGAGTTTTGGCAGTGGTACTATTCTGACGAGTATAGAGCCTATCAACGTGAGTTTGATCGCTGGCAAAGTTGGAATACCAATGGTGGTGAGGATTGGATCCGTGACCTCCATATCCCTGAGCTTCGAGAGGGGGATTATAAGGTGGATGGCTTGGTTCCTTATAGTGATTTTGGTCGATTCTCTACAGGTGTGGATGTCACCCCATACTCCAAGGTAACCATCGCTTTCTATAAACTCCCCACCTCAGGTGTCCTCTCTTTTATGGTCAATAGCAAGGCGTACCATACCTACTACAATCGTGACGAAAATTTGGCTCCACTCACACTGGAAAACCCTTTCTTGATCAGCGAAAATCCAGACTTTAGCTATGAGCAGGACGTGGTATCAAAGCGTAAGTGGCTTGACTCGAAAAATATATTCCCGGGTAGTGACCTTGGTGGTAATAGTCAATTATTTGAGTCTTCTTATCTGCCAATGTTTAGTCGTCTAGTGGATGTGAAGCCCAATGATAAGCGGGGGATTGACGGTCGTGAGAGTGGCTCTACTGAACCAGTGCATGAGATCAGGAGCATCTACCTAGAGCGGGCTGTCGCTAAAGTGACTGTACGATGGGAGTATGAGTATTACCCAGCAGGAAGCACTAAAGAAGTAAACCCTGTCAAGGACCACTTCTTTGATGATATCTATCCTGGGCAGTATGCCAATATCACCAGTGTGGTTCCTAATAACTGGGCAGCACTCAAGAGTCATTATGAGAAAGTGGGTAAGCCTGCAGCGAATATGCCGTTCTATCGAAGCTACCCCAACATTGCGTACATTGATGATGAATCTGTAGGTACGGCATTGATGAGGGGGGGGACAGAGCACTTCTACATGCCAGAGAACTTCCCTACCAATGCCTCAGAGCAGGCGACCATGCTGGTCTATATCACTAAGTTCGACCCTGCCACTAATGCGATCGTTGGGAAGCGACGCTATAAGTACTATGAGATACCATTTGGAACCAAGCGTGCCGATGGACTGCGAGAGATCAGACGTAACCATAGTTACGAGATCCTCCTCCGCTTCACGTACCCAGGTAAAGGTGGTGGCTCTCTACCCGAAGGACCAGATCCAGTTGTAAATATCGCTTTGTGATCGCGGCTCCAGGCTCGCACATTTATGTACTCTCCCAAAGTGGCAATCCCGTTTTGGGAGAGTTACTTTTTAGGTACCTTTCTCGGACAAGTCGGACAGGTCGGACGCTCGAATGGAGCACCCTGTCGGGTGCTGATGGGGTGTCGATAAGGAATCACCGGTACTTGATTGTCAAGAAAAACCCCGAAGGGGTTTCATGGTGTATTAACCCAAGCTTCCCCCTGAAGGCGAGTGTAAGCGAGCCTGAAGGTGAAGCTTGGGTAGCAAGGTCACCACAACCTCGCTACCCCGAAGGGGTTGCACTTTGATACACATATATATTATATAGGCTATTGTGGATATGCAACCCCTTCGGGGTAGCTAGTTGTGCTCCTTGCCTCTACCCAACCTTCTTCTCGGCAGGCAGGCTTCGCCTACCTACCGAGGGGGAAGGCTGGGTTATTAGACCATGTAAGCCCTTCGGGCTACTAGCACCCCTTCCGACACGGGTCTTATGGGAGAAGGACCTCTGCGGAGGTTCTTTTTGGGTGATGGTTAATGGTGAATCGGGGGAATATTTGTCTATTGGCTGGGAAATAGGTAGTTTTGTTTATTGAGACTGTTGCACGAAGGCGATCTGCTGCGTTGCTTTCGGAGTTCGGCCTAGGTCACGTACGTTAGTACGCTCCCTTCGGCCTCATCCTCAGCGCCTTGCATCTCATCCTTCGTGCAAAGTCTCAGCACATTTGATCAAATGTGCGAGAATGGCACTTCGTGCAACATTCTCTTATTGATATATTGGATAAATATGGGGACTAAACAAATAGAGTGGGGCGAGGGAAAGAGCATAGAGTATCAGCTCAGTGAGGTGCCGGAGGTGGCAAACTTTCTACTGAAGGAGCTGGGCGAACAGCCTGTGTGGCTATTTGATGCACCGATGGGGGCAGGTAAGACGACGCTTATTAAGGAACTGGCTAAAGAGCTTGGCGTGGAGGAGGTGACGAGTAGCCCTACCTTCGCCATTGTCAATGAGTATCACACCGAAAGTGGCGATCCTATCTACCACTTTGATGCCTATCGCCTCGAGACACACGATGATTTGCAAAACATTGGTGCTACCGACTACCTCTACAGTGGCTACTACTGCTTTGTGGAGTGGCCAGCACTCTTCACGCCTTTTCTGCCAGATGAAGACGAAGTAGTGCGTGTAAGAATTGAGATGGAGGGTGACCACCGACGTCTCTCTCTGCTTAGTGCTGAGGAGCCATTCATCTACGACCCACGGTAATGACGAAAGCGGGACTGGTCTATATAGCCCTCGGGCTAATGTTTGTTCTCCCTGGGCTTATGGCCTTATGGGTCGGGCTGAGGGGTAGCCGTTGGTTTTTCAATAGTCGCTCCTACGGCTTCCTCCCCAAGAAGATAGGTTTGGGTGGTGCCAGGATAGCGATGGTATTAGTTGGGCTGTTGCTACTCGCGGCGGCAGTGTTGGTAGTTGTGGACCCAATGGGAATCATGAAAGGAGCTTAAGAATGAAAAAAAGAGAGATTTCTCTATCAGAATATGGAGTGGAGGAGTATTACCCTCCCCGAGTGCGGTGGCATGTGAGTAAAACGCTCGAGGGGCTCTACGGCATGGTACTGAAAGATATGCGGTCGCTACCGTTGGCGGAGAGTGGAGAGATCCAGCAGCTAGAGGAGACTTACAAGTACCTTACTTACTACTATAAGGAAGGTACGGACGACCCAAAGCGCAGTGAGATTCTGAGAGGGATCGGTACCTCTCTGATGCAATTGCTCCGTGCCAATGCGGCTCATATCGAGGAGGAGGAGCGACCAAATGACACTCGTTGCGAGACCGTACAGAGGCTCAAGATTTACCAGCTCAATGCTGAGAAAATAGTTCATCTAATTGATGAGCTATCCGAGGAGGTATCCAAGAGAGAGCAGAGCTTCTTTGATAAGGTGGACCAACTCTTCAACTACCTCTGGGCTACACCACGGCTCCCCAAGTCGGTGAGTGAGCGTCTGCAATATTCCCTTGAGGTGACACAGTTGCCACCACTTATAGCTCAGAGCGTTGTCTCTGCCCTTTTTGTGGGGAGCATGGAGTATTTTGATGAGCAAAAGATCTCCCTACTCCTCGCCTTTGGCAAGGGGCATCACGATCCTATTGTGCGAGGCGCCGCCATGGCAGCACTCCTTGTATTGGGTCGCCGTCATCAGGCAGAGTTGAGTACCCTTCACCTCGATTTGGTTGCGGAGGTAGAGACCTTCCTTTTGTCTCGTGAAGAGCTGTTGCTAGAGTTACTTAAGGTGGTGCAGATATCGTACAAGACGACCGAAAACCACAAGACCTATGAGGAGAAGATTGTGCCTGAGCTAAAGAATATCAGTGATAAGTTTCGGCAGTCTATGGGTGGTACCGGCTCACTCAGTAGTCAAATAGCAGAGCTACAGAAGAAAGCGATTGATAAGGAGCACTTCGAGGAGATGGAGGAGCTGATGGCTAAGGTGCCAGATCAATTGAAGATGCTACAAGATGCGGAGCAGGATACCGCCTACCACTTAGTCACAGGGCTCAAAGGCTTTGCCTTTTTCAGTAAGATGAGCCACTGGTTCCTGAGGTTTGATGAGCAGTATCCCGACCTCGACCAGGCGAATGTGGAGGTCTTTACTCGCATCCTGCCATTTATGTCGCAAGGGCGTAGAATGATTAGCGCTGACATGTATTCGTATGCCTTGGTGCCAGCATGGAGAGAGGTGGTTCGTGGTATGGAGGCCGATATTTTAGAGCAGTCGATGCCCGATGCTACTCCTTTGCCAGCACCTACCGAGGTAGATGGTGCGAGGGAACTCCTCTTTAGTGCCTACCGCTTTTACCAGCTTTCGAGTCATCGACATACGTTGGTGAGCCCATTTGCTCGTTCTCCCTATCTGCTTGATGGGGCCTTCCTCTCCAGGCGAGGACTACTTAGCGAGGAGGGGTTGCTCAAGCTCGCAACTATGATGGTGGGCTTTGGGCAATACGATGCCGCAGGCCGCACTTATGAGCGGGTGGTGGCGGACTATCTGACCAATACCGCTGAGGTGTGGCGAGGGATGTCGGTGGCAAGTATAATGCGTAACGACCACGAGGGGGCACTGCAGCAGCTGCAAAAGGCGGTGGAACTGGAGGGACCAACAGCTATAACGGCGAGTAAGATAGCCGAACTGCTGATTAAGCTTGGTCGTAGGGGCGAGGCGATCAAGTGGCTGGAGACGAGTGAGGAGCAGGTGGAGAGCTATCGGCTTCCTCTACTACGTGCTGAGCTGCTTTATCAGGCAGGTCGGAATGAGGAGGCGATGAAGGCGGCCTACAAAGCGCACTATCTCTCCGATGGTAAAAATGCCAAGAGCCTATCAATGATTGTGGAGTTGCTACTCCTCTCTGGTAAAGCTCAGGAGGCAAAGGAGCTACTCAAGCGGACGACGAATGGTGGCGAGGGGGCACTGCTTTTCTGGAGAGCACTCTCTACTTTAGCCGAGGGCCAACGCAAGGAGGGGATAGAGCAATTGAGCCGATGGGCAAAGGGTGGGTCGCCCGACCTTACTTTGCTGGCAAAGCTACAACTTCTCTCGGCCTATGGCTACAGCACAAGCGATCAATCGCTCATCAAGGACATCATATATAGTAAGGAGTAATGAGGATAGAGAGAGGAGCCCTGGGGATATGCCTATTTATAGCCCTGCTATTTTGTGGCTGCGGAAGGGGACATAAGAGTGAGTCGGTAAAGCCGATCAAGATTGTGGCAAGTCACCAAGATAGTGAGTCAGGTCCTTGGTACCTGCTGGTCTACGGTGCCCAGAGCATCACTATGGATACCTTGGAAGTGAGCCCGAAGGGTAAGATTAGCTATCAAGAGGTCTTTGACCTAGATACGATTGACCTTTTCCTCTTGAGGAATGGAGAGGGGCGACTGCAACTCCCCCTATTTCCCGACCGTGATGCTGAGGCTTATTCTGCTAAGATTAGTGATAAAGAGTTGTCGCTGGAGGGTCTACTCTATGAGTCTTTGCTGAAGGAGTGGTACGCAGAGAGGGAGAAAAGCGAGGAGCAACTCTTGGACTTCCTGAGTGCCCACAGTAAGGAATCGCCTACGCTCCTCCTGGTGGAGGATGGTATGGAGCAATACCAAAGTGGAAAGAATCATCAGACTTGGTGGAGTCTCTTTGCTCAATTGGCTAGAGACCAGTATGATCTTGCTGGGCTTTTGGGTTGGAGAATGGCTGGTGATAATAGTTGGAATAGAGGTCCAGTAGTTCCTTATTCTTTTGTGGTCAGTGGAATGAAGGATCGGGTCAACTTCAAGGATTTTGTGGGGAAAAATCGATTCGTCGCCCTTAATATTATGGAGCTATCACCACTGGACTCTGTCCTTTTTGCCAAGCAAAAGCGGTACTTTCATCTACTCGATAGCCTAGGTGTGCCTAGCTATAGCGTGCTGCTCAATGACTCTCTCCCCAAGAGCTTGAAGACGAAAAGCAAGGGGACGAAGCAATACTTCCTCATTGATAGCATCGGGCAGTCGCAGACTTTTCTGAAGGAGCAGTCCATCGATGAGCTACCAACCTTTATGGTGGTGGATAGCCTACAAAATATAGAGCGTAGCTGGAGTAACCCTGATAGTCTGATCAACTATATTAAACAACAAAAGAAGTAAATGATGGATGATAGCGTGCTGTGGGAGGAGACCTCGGTGGAGCGTGCACTGGTCAAGGTGTATGGCGCAGCAGTCAGTGGTATTGAGGCGTGTAAGGTGACGATTGAAGCACAAATCAGTAGTGGCACTAAGTTTATGTTGGTGGGATTGCCCGATGCAGCGGTGAAGGAGAGCCACCAACGTATCCAAGCGGCCATCGCCGAGAGTGGATATACCTATCAGGAGCATCGCTACATCATCAATATGGCACCGGCCGACCTCAAGAAGGAGGGGGCTGCCTACGACCTTCCCCTAGCTATTGCGATCCTCTCGCTGAGTGAGAAGCTCCCTACAGAGCGACTTGCCGATACGATGATTATGGGTGAGTTGGCACTGGATGGTGCCCTTCGGCCGATTCATGGAGTGCTACCGATGACCATTATGGCGAAGCGGCAAGGGTTTAAGAATATCATTGTGCCACGAGCCAACGCCAAGGAGGCCTCTGTGATAGAGGGGATTCGGGTATTTGGTGCGGAGCGACTTGCTGAGGTGGTAGACTATCTCTCGCAGGGAAGCTCGGTATTGAAGGAGTACTTATACGATGAGGAGGAGATCTTTCATCACCCACTTCTGCACTATGCCGACTTTGCGGAGGTGAAGGGGCAGGAGATGGTGAAGCGAGCGATTGAGGTGGCTGCTAGTGGTCAGCACAATATCATTATGGTAGGCCCTCCAGGGAGTGGTAAGTCGATGATGGCTAAGCGGGTGCCAAGCATCCTACCGCCTTTTACCAAGGAGGAGGCGCAGGAGACCACCATGATTCACTCGGTGGCGGGGACGTTGCCAACGCACATCGCACTGATGCAGGAGCGACCATTCAGAGCACCCCACCACAGTACATCTAATGTGGCTCTGGTAGGCGGGGGCTCTTATCCCAAGCCAGGTGAGATCTCTCTTGCCCACAATGGGGTGCTTTTCCTCGATGAGCTACCTGAGTTTGCACGTAATGTATTGGAGGTGCTACGTCAGCCACTAGAGGACCGACAGATCACCGTATCAAGGGCTCGGCAGACGGTCACTTTCCCCGCCTCCTTTATGCTGGTGGCCTCAATGAACCCTTGTCCTTGCGGTCACTACAACAACCCTTTCAAGGAGTGCACTTGCACGGAGGCTCAAGTGAAGGGTTATCTCGGTCGGATCTCTGGCCCGCTGCTCGATCGAATCGATATTCAGGTGGAGATACTGCCTGTGCCCTTTGAGATGCTATCGAGTAAGCAGCGTGGCGAGCCGAGTGAGGCGATCCGTGAGCGGGTGATGAAGGCGAGAGCGATACAGAAGGAGCGGTTCAAAGGAATGCCAGGGATCTATACCAATGCGCAGATGACTCCAGCGATGATGCAGGAGTTTGTCCATGTAGATGCCAATGGGTTGATGCAACTGAAGCAGGCGATGGAGCGCTTTAAGCTCTCCGCTAGAGCGTATGACCGTATTCTAAAGGTTTCCCGTACCATTGCCGACCTCGATGCCTCGCAAGATATCACGATCCAGCATATCGGAGAGGCGATCAACTACCGCAAGCTTGACCGTGGCTCGTGGGGCACTCGCACGCTATAAATGAGTGTAACTACCCTATTGCCATAGGGTTACTGCCTTAGCTGTCTGCTTTAATTAACATTTGTGCCTTAAATATTTAACGTTCTTTTTGTTAATGCAAAGAGAATAATGCGTACCTTGCTCACGTTATGAAGAAGTGGACGCTTTGGTTAATCGTTGTGGCTATGGCACTAGCCCTGATTGGGTTGCTACTGATGCAACTCAATTATGTCGACGTGGTCTACCGCTTCCGAAATGAGCAGTTTGATAGTCGTGTACGTCAGGCACTCTCTTCGGTAAGTCAGGATGTAGAGCGCGACGAGATGTCACGTCTGGTTTCGGACCGCCTTGGCTTCTCCACTTCGTCGAGCCTTCTTTCGCTAGAGAACAACCTGAAGGAGAAAAACAAGCAGCTACAGATTGATAGCCTGCGTTTCGGCCTAGACCAATTGCCACAAGACCCTCTGAGGATAGCCAAGAAGCAGAGCCCCGATAGGATTCAGGAGGCTTCTCGGGAACTGATGAAGGCCTTCACGGAGCGGTATAACGAGGTGCGTGAGATGGTGATTCAGCTCGCCATAGAGTCGGTGCGCGACAATAATCCAGCCCCTATCTACGAGCGTATTTCGGAGAAAGATCTGGATCTGCTCCTTAGCTATTACCTCACCAATAACGGCATCACATTGCCTTACATTTATGAGTTGGTGGATAATAATCATCGGGCGTACTATAGCAGTGGCAAGATACCGGCCGATGATGCCGATGCCACTTACACGCAGGTGCTATTCCCCAATGACCACCCCTCGCACATGTACTTCGTGAAGCTCTATATCCCAGGGAAGCGGCAGCTCATCTCTAGTTCGTATGAGTTTATTATCCCTTCGGCTGGCTTTACGCTGCTACTCTTTGTGGTGTTTACGATTACCATTGTTTCACTGGTAAGGCAGAAGAAGCTAGAGGAGCTGCGTAAGGACTTTGTTAATAATATGACGCACGAGCTCAAGACGCCTGTCAGCACCATTATGGTGGCGAGCCAGATGCTCTCCGCAGACCAGGCGGAGACCTCTCCCGAGCGCCGACAGAAGTGGATCTCAAGTATCATGGCGGAGAGTCAGCGACTGGAGTTGCTGATTGATAAGGTGCTACAGATGTCTTTCTTCGACCGCGATAAGGTAAAGCTAAAGTTGAAGGAAATAGATATGGAGGAGCTTCTCCTCAATGTTACCAATATATTTAGCCTCAAAGTGGAGAGCTACGAGGGAGAGATTGATGTGGACCTAGGGGCAGAACAGGCCACTGTAGAGGGCGATGAGATGCACCTCACCAATATCATCTTCAACCTCCTCGATAACGCGATCAAGTACCGAAGCATTGAGCGGCCACCTCACCTTACAGTGGGTACCAGTAACGATGCTAAAAACGTAAAGATATATATCCAAGATAATGGCATCGGAATGAAAAAGGAGCATGCCAAGAAGATATTTGACCGCTTCTACCGCGTGCCGACGGGCAATCGGCACGATGTCAAAGGATACGGCCTAGGGCTGGCCTATGTGCAGCATATCATCTCGCTACACCACGGGAAGATAGCTGTGGAGAGCGAGCTAGGCAAGGGAACTAAGTTTATTATTACATTACCAATTAAAGAATAAAGATTATGATGGAAGACGTAGTAAGAGTATTTCTATGTGAGGACGACGAAAACCTGGGTCCTCTACTCAGCGAGTTTCTAAATACCAAGGGGTACCAAACCGATCTTTTCCAAGATGGACAGGCCGGTTGGGAGGCTTTTGAGGAACAACCAGACCACTGGAATATCTGCGTCCTAGACGTGATGATGCCCAAGATGGATGGGTTTGAGCTAGCACAAAAGATCAAGAGCAAAAACGAGTCACTACCCATCATCTTCCTCACCGCCAAGACCCTAAGCGAGGATGTAGAGCAGGGATTTAAGCTCGGTGCTGATGACTACCTCAAGAAGCCTTTCAATACCGCTGAGCTCACTATGCGTATCGATGCGGTACTCCGCAGGGTACAGGGCAAGAAGCCAGAGCCAGTAGCATTTTACAATATCGGCGACTTTGTATTTGATACGCAGAAGCAGATGCTTACCTTCAGAGATGAGGAGCCAAAGCGACTCACCACTAAGGAGACCGACCTACTGACTCTCCTCTGTATGCACGCTAATGACTTGATGGAGCGTAACTATGCCCTCAAGACCATCTGGGGTGAGGATAGCTACTTCAATGCCCGTAGTATGGATGTCTACATCACCAAGCTGCGTAAGCACTTGGCTCAAGATGAGCGTGTGGAGATTCAGAATAAGCATGGCAAGGGGTACAAGCTCATCACTCCTAATGCCAATAGCGTACCTACCGACGATAATACAGAGACCATATAATTATCCACTAAGAGTCGGGGGACTTCCACAAGAGACCCCCCGACCTTTATTTGCTACAACAAACTTATGAAGAAGATAATAGCAACACTTGTTTTAGCCCTTACTACCCTTACCGCTAGCTACGCACAGTACTATGATAATGACCCTGTGGGCACGGTATATGAGTACGAGATGTCGAATAAACTGATGGGTACCTCTACGGTTACTCAGACACTGAAAAAGGTGGAGGGCAACGTCATCACCTACGAAGTGGTCACCAAGGTGCCTGGCATGAAGCAGCCAATGACCATGGAGAATGCCCTTACCTTTGCAGATGGTAAGATCCAATATAGTGTGGAAAGTCTCTTGGCTCAGAGCAAGGCTACTATGGAGCAGGCTGGTATGGGCTCAAATATTGATATGACCTTTGATGGCGATGCTGGCTTTACTCCACTCCAAGGCAATGTAGGGGATAAGCTACCTCTGACCAAGGCTACCATCACCGCTAAGGTACAAGGGATGGATCTAAACGTCATCACTGAGATAACTAGGAATGAGATCACTGCCGTAGACGAAGAGGTGACCACTCCAGCCGGTACTTTCAAGACCATCAAGGTGGAGCAGGAGGTAAAGACCACCACTCAGGCAATGGGGATGAACCAAACTCAGGAGAATAAGCAAATCACTTGGGTGGTGCCCAATAAGGGTGTGGTGAAAACCGAGATGACTACTATGGGTCAGGTAATGACTACTGAACTTGTTAAGATTACAAGACCATAAGGAGACTAGATGCTAGCACTGAATAATGTAGGCGTCTCCTTTGGGGCGGATAAACTCTTTTCGGAGGTTTCTCTACAGGTAAATCCGAAGGAGCGTATCGCCCTCACGGGACGCAATGGGGCAGGAAAAACTACCCTACTCAATATTATAGCAGGCAAGAGAGAGCCCTCAGAAGGGGCTCTCTCCTATCCTACCGATATGGCGATCGGCTACCTACCACAGCACCTACTGACTCAGGATGGGCATACGGTGCGGGAGGAGGTACGCCTCGCCTTTGATAAGGAATTGAAAATACAGAAGAGTGTCGACCGGCTCACCCAAGAGCTAGCGGAGCGAACCGATTACGACTCAGATGGCTATATGGAGCTGGTGCAGCGGCTCGCCAATCATACAGAGCTATTGGCACTCTATGCTCCTCAGGAGCAGGACGCACAGATAGAGCAGACGCTCAAGGGGTTGGGCTTTGAACCAAGCGACTTCGACCGCCCAACGAGTGAATTTAGTGGTGGCTGGCGAATGCGTATTGAGTTGGCGAAGATCCTCCTCGGACGGCCCGACCTCCTTCTCCTCGATGAGCCGACCAACCACCTCGATATGGAGTCGATCGTCTGGCTGGAGGAGTTTCTCAAGCGAAGTAGTGCCGCGGTGATTATGGTGAGCCACGACCGCCGCTTTCTGGATAATACCACCACCCGCACTGTGGAGCTCTCCCTCGGCAAAGCGTACGACTACAAGACCAATTTCTCGCACTACGAAGAGTTGCGAGAGGAGCGGTACCAACAGCAGCTTCGTGCCTATGAAAATCAGCAGAAGATGATCAAGGATACCGAGGAGTTTATTGAGCGTTTTCGTTACAAAGCCACTAAGGCGGTACAAGTGCAGTCGCGCATCAAGCAGTTAGAGAAGGTGGAGCGAATTGAGGTGGAGGAGCTCGACCACCGTGCGATACACTTCCGCTTCCCTATGTCGGTGACGAGTGGCGCTTACCCTTTGATCACTAAGGAGCTATCGGTCGCCTATGGTACTCACAGAGTGCTACATGATATCGACCTCACCATAGAGCGGGGCGATAAGATCGCACTTGTGGGAAAGAATGGAAGTGGCAAGACCACCTTTGTGCGGGCGGTGATGGGCGAGATACCACACGAAGGGGAATTGAAGCTGGGGCATCAGGTGGAGACCGCTTACTTCGCACAGAATCAAGCCTCCCTACTAGATCCCGATCTTACGATCCACGAGACTATCGACCGAGTGGCAGTAGGAGACATCCGACTGCAGATCAATAACATCCTCGGTGCCTTTATGTTTGGTGGGGAGATTTCTGAGAAAAAGGTGGAGGTGCTGAGCGGAGGAGAGCGAAGCCGATTGGCGATGATCCGTCTGCTGCTCAGCCCTTCTAACTTCCTCATTCTCGATGAGCCGACCAATCACCTCGACCTCTCTAGTAAGGCGGT
Source organism: Porphyromonas somerae DSM 23386 (assembly GCF_000372405.1). Lineage (GTDB taxonomy): Bacteria > Bacteroidota > Bacteroidia > Bacteroidales > Porphyromonadaceae > Porphyromonas_A > Porphyromonas_A somerae. The sequence continues at coordinate 73,015 of NZ_AQVC01000005.1, forward strand.
GCTCAAGGAGGCGATCCAAAACTACGATGGCACGGTGCTGATCGTTAGCCACGACCGAGACTTCCTTGATGGTCTGGTGGATAAGGTCTTTGAATTTAAGGAGGGCGGAGTGGTCAATCACCTCGGCGGAATGCAGGAGTATATCCGCAAGCTACAAGCCAATGCCGTGGGCGAAGAAGCCCCTACTCAGAGCAATCAACCCCTCGAAAAGAGTGAGGGGCGCCTTGATTACGAACAGCAAAAGGCACAGCAGAGAGAGGAGCGACGCCAGCAGCAACAGTTGGAGCGGATTGAGGCAACCATCACCCAGCTCGAGGAGCAACTCGCCTCTATTGAGGAGCAACTATCGCATCAATCTACACCCCAGCTCCTCACCGACTACGATACCACCTCCAAAGCCCTCCAAAAGGCAATGTCCGAGTGGGAGCAGCTCATCTAACTTATACGAGTAGTTGGAGAGATAAAGAGAGTGGACTAGACACCAACCGGTATCTAGCCCACTCTCTATTTTTCTGGTAAATAGCTACTGATTATAGAACTACCTTATTAAGGATATACTTATCAGCAAGCTCGCCCTCAGCAAGAGTGCCAGTAGCATCAGATACGAGTGCTACAGAGTTATCAAGCACCTTGTAGTAGGTCTTAGCACCAGTAGAAGGAGTGATCAGCTCAAGTACGTCATTCTCGAGGAGATTGTAAGTACCGCTCTCCTCAGTCTTGTTCTCCTCCTTACCACCTTCAGCTACTTGAGTAAGTTGGTAAGTCATATCCGCATTGATAGTAAGGGTAGTCTTAAAGCCAGCTGCGTCGGCTGCAGGGAGTGTTCCCTCGTAAGTGCCTACGTATGCAGGTGTAGCTACCTCTTCGGTCACCTCGGTTTGAGTAGCCTCTTCTTGCTCGGTTGTCTTAGACTCCTTGCTAGAGCAAGAGGCAAGGAATAATGTAGCAGTTGCTACAAGTAGTAAACTAATCTTTTTCATCTTTCTTCTTTCATTAATAAATGTGTTCAACTTAATCCTTTAAGTTTGACGTTGCAAAGGTACACTATTTTGATGATTTACAATAATCTCACCCCAATATTTATACTTCCTCTCCTCTGCAAACGTGGAACTGACCCTTATAAATAAGGATTTTTCGGCAGCAGCTTCTTAAAGTCTATTTCTAGAGGGCACTGGAGAGACTTGTATCTCGTATTCGCCTCTGGATAGGTAATTAACCCGCTATGGGTGAGATGCCCAAGGACGACGCATGGCGATAGACCCAGACGCCTTCCCTCCTCCTTGATTTCTTGCAAAGTCGGCTTTGTTGAGAACTCCTTAAGCCCTTTGTACAAGTGGTTGCTTGCAAACTCATTAGCTTCCATCTCATGCTTTTCTATAGAGTCCTCCTCCATATCGTCTAGCAAGAATCCTTTCTTGGCATGCTTGTAGATAATGTGACCCAACTCATGAAAGAAATTAAAGGCTAGTTTGTCAAGGCTTCTCCCCTTTCCAGACAGCTGTATAATAGGTGTCCTTCCCTGCCAGTAGGCAGCTCCACTTGTTGAGGCCTTAGGGATATTCTCTACGAAAACAAGTTTGATACCTACATTGCTACATAGGCTAATAAGAAGTGGCAGATCGTGAGCCATTAGTGCCGACTTGAAGCTATCAATCTCCCCCATCGCTTTAGCTACAGAAAACTCTCTTTCGGTACTCATCATGTCGGCAATTATCTGCCCCTGCCGTACCCAAGCAGCAACACCAAATTCTGTTCTTTTAGACCGCCCAACTTGTCGGAACGATACTCCAAACATTTGGTGTGAATAGGTCATTTCAAATGCCTCATGAGTAGTAAGTCCAAAAAAGGAGAGCAAGCAATACATTTTCTCAACCTTTGTTTCCTTCTTGTCAATCCAACCCGCTTTACACATCTCTGAATATGGAAATAGGCACCCAAATGTATCCCATAGATTTTCCATAGGATTTACATTGCTTTGTCTAGCTATAGCCACATCATACTCAGCTTGAAATCTCAGTAAATAATTGGATGGTATACCTGTGACGATAGAAAAACTTTCTGCTGTATCATCAGTGATCCTAGACTTACCATTTAGTATCTTACTGATTGTTTTTTCTGGCTTCCCCGAACGAAGAGCAAATTCTCTCCCCGTCATCTCCCGCTCCTCAAGCCATTCGGAAAGCATTACTCCAGGGTGAATTGCTACTGGAACTATATATTCTCTTTTATTCGTTGCCATAATATCAATTAATGATAATCAATTACTTCAATAATTACTGCGTAGCTACCGTCATCTCGAAGCTCAACTCTAAAGATGAGGCGCCAATTTCCATCAAGGCTACAACTCCACTGACCAATCCTACTCCCCTTGAGTTGATGAAAGCGTCCAGGCAAATATTTAAACTCATCCTCCGTATTGGCCGCCTTAATCTGTGCTAGTCTTAAAAACAACTTGTCGGCTCGTATCTTACCATGGGCCTTTACGGCATTAGCCACAGAAGAGCAGGTTTTGCGTATAGTACTATTATCAAATTCTATAATCATCCAACAAGGTGGATTAAAAACGTTAGATATATCTATTCTTTGGCAAAGATAACCATAATGTTTGACACTAAGTGTTAAACTATTGTCATAGTTGTTGTTAATTAAGCTCCTAATGGATGTTCAGTCAAGTTAAGCAACGTAGAGGCAAGAGGGAGGGAGTTTCTGAAATAATGATTAAGTTTGCGGCAGATAATCACAGCTAGATAAAAGTGAAAAAGATGAAGAGATACAGAAGAGTGCTACTCAAGCTGAGTGGCGAGTCGCTCCAAGGGGCACAGGGTTACGGCATTGATCCAGTTCGCCTACAGGAGTATGCAAGTGAGATCACCAAAGTGGTGCAGAGTGGGGTGCAGGTAGCCATCGTGATCGGTGGTGGCAACATCTTTAGGGGCCTGAGCGGTGCCACCAAAGGGTTTGACCGCGTCAAGGGCGACCAGATGGGTATGTTGGCTACCGTCATTAATAGCCTAGCTCTTAGCTCCGCCCTAGAGGCTGAGGGGCAGAAGAATGTAGTCTTCACCGCCACACCTATGAGCCCCATCGGCAAGCACTATAATAAGTGGGATGCTATTGAGGCACTAGAGAGTGGCAAAGTAGCCATCTGCTCAGGCGGTACCGGGAATCCCTACTTTACCACCGATACTGGCTCCTCACTCCGTGCGATAGAGCTCGAGACCGATGCAATGCTCAAGGGCACCCGCGTCGATGGCATCTACACCGCCGATCCCGAGAAAGATCCTACCGCCACACGCTTTGAGGAGATCACCTATCAAGAGATTCTCCGCCGCCACCTCAAGGTGATGGACCTTACCGCCACCACAATGTGCATGGAGAATAATCAGCCCATCGTGGTCTTCGATATGGATACACCTGGCAATCTCACCAAGCTCCTAGTAGAGGAACTGTCCATTGGTACCCGAGTAATTAATGAATAACCACCCGATTATTGGTCAATTCTTAATAATTATGTAGATTTGCACAATCTTTAGGGTTTCTAACCAAGTTATACAGAATAAGATATGAGCAATAAGAAGCAAGATAGGCCTGATGCCACTGAAAAGATTGAAGAGGGTGCCATTGAGGTGATCAATAAGTCGGACGAATTTATCCGCAAGAATCGCAACACCCTGATCATAGCAGTAGTAGTGCTACTCGCCGTGATTGGCGGTATCATTGCCTACAAGAATCTCTACAAGGCTCCCCGAGCTAGCAAAGCACAAGAGGCGATCTACAAGGCAGAGCAGTACTTTGATCGCGACTCATTCGAGATCGCACTCAATGGAAATGGTGCCGATGTACTAGGCTTCCTAGAGGTGATCGATCAGTATGGTGGTACCACGAGTGCCAACCTCGCAGAGGCTTATGCCGGTATCTGCCTATACAATCTAGGCCAGTACGATGAGGCAATCAACCACCTCAAGAAGTTCAAGAGCAAGGACTCCATGGCCAATCCTAGTCTTTACGGCTTGATCGGTGATTGCTACGTCAATCTTGATAAGACCGCTGAGGGTATTAAGTACTTCGAGGAGGCCGCAAAGAAGGCCGATAACGGTTTGCTATCCCCTATCTACCTCATCAAAGCAGGCATCGCCTACGAGGCACTAGGGCAGACCGACAATGCCAAGGCTAGCTATCAAGCGATCATTGATAAGTATCCAAACTCAGCCAGCCTGCCAGAAGCTATGAAGCTTCTCCAAGCTCTAGAGCTGAAGAAATAAGCAACCTTTACAGATTTAAACCGAGCCGATATACTCCCATGAGTGTATCGGCTCGGTTTCTTTTGGGGCATGTGAGATAAATAATTGCCAAGGGGTTACGCATTAGAAAGAGTCTTACCATGAATGACCTCCCCTCGTGGGAGGTCAGACGGATCCTAGCCCCGAGTCGGAGAGGCGAATGCCTCGAACGACTCGGGGGTTTTGAAGCCCCTCCCCACCTTACGACCCCTTGCGGGTCGGACAATATGATCTCGGACATAAAATTGTGGTTTCCTGAAAAAGGTTGACTCGGTTAATGTTACGTTGTTATTAATCCTGCTTTATGTTGACTTTCTAGCCTTTAGTCCTGTGAGGGGTTGACTGGAGGGCGTAGCCCGGAAGGAAACCCCTCACAGGACTAAAGGTACCAAAACTTGGGCACCTATCCTATTTTTTGATTTTCAAGGTACTCCTCTCTATAGCTTTTCCACCTCTTGGGGATTTTCCCTTTGCACTTTGAGGCTTCAACAGGTGTCTTATAGTCGAGACTCATGTGAGGCCTTTTTGTGTTGTAAAAC
>NZ_AQVC01000006.1 GCF_000372405.1 Porphyromonas somerae DSM 23386
TCTCTAGTCCGCGAGACTTTAAGTCTTCAAAGAAAGCATTCCAAATNCCACTTCCTTCTGTGGGATTGTTGTACACTCCAACGATATCTCTACGACCGTCTGCATCCAAGCTCATTACAACAAAGAACGCCTCCTTGCTAACGCTATCTCCTCGCCTTACTGGGAGGTATGTTGCGTCAATCATAAGTGCTTCCAGCTCACTTGGAAGCGCCCTTTTACGCCATTCTAGGACAGCCTTCTGCGTGGAGAGAGCAAGACGTTTAACTTGGCTCGTGCTATAACTTTTGCCATACAAACGCTCAAAAACACCTGAGATGTCCTTCATCGTATTACCACAGCTATAGAGATAGCTCGCAACTTCTCCCATCTCTTTCTCTTGCTCTTTTAATACCCCTAAAATAACGGGCATAAAACCACGCTGACGTGTCCGAGGAACTCGCAACTCAAGCATATTACCACTCGCAAAAATACGACGACCTCGGTAGCCATTACTAACATCTCCGGTATCTTCCTTGTAAAGTTCGCGTTCCCCTTCCATCACGATCTCTACAACCAGCTCCATCAATCCCTTAATTCCTTGCCCTTCAATTATAAAGTTTGAAAGAATTTCCTTAACTTGCACTCGTGTAAGTCTCATACTAATGTCTATTCCTTTGTTATTAATTTACAACTTTACAAAGATAGCATTATTGGGGCTTACACACTTTTTTGGGACAGTATCGTTCGTCCGACTCATCCGACTCGTCCGACTTGTCCGACTTGTCCGATAAGGCACCCCCAAAAAGAGCACCCGACAGGGTGCCATTCAGATAGCCCCCGCGTCGGAGGGGGCAGAAGCCCCCGAACGACCGGCGGGAAACGAGGTACCCACCCCAACACACGACCCTTGTAGTCGCACAAACCTATCCAAGTGCGACCACAAGGGTCGAATTATATTGACCGTCACTTATCCCGCTGGTCATCGGCTCTGCGAGCCTCGACCAGGGGCTAGCTGAGTGGCACCCTCGCGGGTGCTCCGACACGTCCGACTTGTCCGACTCGTCCGACTCGTCCGACTCGTCCGATAAAGCACTCTAAAAAGCACCCTCGTGCTATGTCTCTTAGAAGAAAGCCTTCTTTATCTCACCTACCAATGATAGCTGCTCCCAAGTGAAGAGCTCCACCTCCTTATCCACAGCCTGTCCGTATGGGTCATCGAAGTGCTTCACCACACTGCGAGGGGTACGTCCCATGTGACCATAGGCCGACGTCTCCCTGTAGATTGGGTGCTTCAGCTTCAGCGACTCCACGATACTGTAAGGGCGAAGGTCATAAACCTCCAGTAGCTTCCGTGCAATCTCAGAGTCACTATACCCCACATTGCTACGGCCATAGGTATCCACGAAGAGACTTACCGGCTCCGCAATACCAATCGCATAAGCCACCTGTATCTTCACTTCATCAGCCACTCCAGCAGCCACAAGGTTCTTAGCGAGGAAACGTGCCGCATAGGCAGCCGATCTATCCACCTTCGAACTATCCTTTCCACTAAAGGCTCCACCACCGTGCGACGACTTACCACCATAGGTATCCACAATGATCTTACGACCCGTTAGCCCCGTATCACCAGCGGGACCACCGATTACAAACTTACCAGTTGGATTGACGTGAAGAATCACCTTATTATCAAAAAGCTTCTGCACCTCTGGTGAGTACTTTTCCACCACACGAGGGAGCAAAATAGAGTGAATATCCCGCCTGATCTGCTCCTGCATGATCCTATCCGCCTCCTCCTGCGAAAGCCCCGCATGAGGCTTCACAAAGTCATCGTGCTGCGTACTCACCACAATCGTATGCACACGCTCAGGGGTGCGGTCGAGGTTGTATTCTAGCGTCACCTGACTCTTAGCATCGGGGCGAAGGTAAGGCATCAAGTCTGGCTCCTCCTTACGGATACGGGAGAGCTCCTGAAGGATCGTGTGAGATAGCTCAATAGGGAGTGGCATATAGTTGTCACTCTCCTTAGTGGCATACCCAAACATCATTCCTTGGTCACCTGCACCTTGCTCCGCAAGGTCCTGACGCACCACGCCACGGTGGATATCAGGGCTCTGCTCCTTAATCGCCGTGAGGATACCACACGAATTGCCATCAAAGAGATACTCCGCCTTATTATAACCAATATCATTGATCACCCCTCTCACCACGGAAGGGATATCCACATAAGCCTGCGATGAAAACTCACCCGAAATCATCACCTGCCCAGTGGTCACAAGGGTTTCACACGCCACCTTACTCTCCTCATCAAAAGCGAGGAACTGGTCCAGGATTGCATCCGAAATTTGGTCGGCCACTTTGTCAGGATGTCCCTCACTTACCGACTCTGAAGTAAATAAATAACTCATAATAAAACCATCTGTCTTATATAAGGCCAAATAGACGAGGCAAGAACTCTCCACAGATAGCTAAAGGGGTGTCAAAAACCAGTCCGTCAGAAGATACAGTGACTGGCAGGGTCACTCATTTAGCATTTTTTACCGTGGTTGCAAGCAAGCACAAATCTCTCCACGACTATCTAGCGATAATATTAATAATTCCTTTTGTTTGGCAAAGGTAGCAAAATAGTTGGCATCCGCCACAAGATGAACCTCTAAAAATGATTAACTTTGGACTTCCAATCAAGTTCAATATGAAAAAGAGCCGATTGATCACCTCATACGCAACCAATGGAGATAGCGGTTTTGCATGCCTAGCTATGGTGGCAACCCACTATCACATCACCCTACCCTCATCCTTTTTTGAGCAGAATGCACAAAGCACCCTCACCACCCTCGCCAAGCATGCCGAAAGCCTAGGGCTGAGAAGTGTTGGAGGTCACATCTCAAAGGAGAAATTAGCCGCCCAAGCCCAGCTCCCCTGCATCATTCCGTGGAGCAATGGTGGCTTCGTGCTACTTGAGAAGGTAACTAAAAAGTGGAGGAAAAAGCGTACATACCATATCATTGACCCCTCCAACCCGAAAGAAGCCTACCAATGCTACGACGAGAGCGACTTCATCTCCCATTGGGGCAAAGGAGGTCTTGGTGCTGCACTGCTACTAGAGCCATCACCATTGCTACAATCACCCAAGATCACCCAAAGCAAACTCACCTTTCTCTGGAGCTACCTACAGCGATACCGCTCCCTATTCATACAGATTATGCTAGGCCTTTGGGTTGTAGCACTACTTCAGCTCCTATTTCCATTCCTCACACAGGCAGTAGTCGACTATGGTATCGGACAGCGACAGATCAGCTTTGTATGGCTCATACTCATCGCACAACTGATGCTGATATTCAGCCGCACCGCTATAGACCTCTACCGAGATATCATCTTACTTCACATCGCTAGCCGACTCAATATATCACTCATCTCCGACTTCTTCATCAAGTTGATGAGACTGCCCATCGCTTTCTTTGATCAGCGACAATTAGGCGATCTCCTCCAAAGGATTGAAGACAATCAGAGGGTGCAAAACTTCCTCACCTATAGTCCCATCAGCCTTCTCTACTCCCTTTTCACATTTCTACTATTCAGCATCGTCCTCGCCCTATATCATTGGGGTATCTTCCTCATCTTCGTGGCCGGGACAGTAGTTTATGTCGTATGGAAAGCCCTTTTCCTCAAAAAGCGAAAGCAACTGGATTATCAGCTCTTCGCAAAAGAGAGCGAAAATAGCAACGTCACCTACCAGCTCATCAATGGCATGCAAGAGATAAAAATACAAGGGTGCGAAGAGCCAAAGCGGTGGGAGTGGGAGCATGCTCAAGCAGGGCTCTTCAAAATCCATCTTAAAAGCCTCAACCTCCAACAAACTCAGGCCGCTGGCTGCACAGCCATTAGAGAGGTCAGCAACGTCATCATCACCATCATCTCCGCTACAACCGTCATCAATGGAGATCTAACACTCGGTATGATGCTAGCCATCCAGTCCATCGTTGGGCAACTCAATAGCCCCGTAGAGCAACTCATTGGATTTATCTACTCATGGCAAGATGTCAGCATCAGCCTTGATAGAGTCCAAAAGATTCACCACCATAAGGATGAGGATAGCGATACCTCCCTCCTCCCCACTGGTCAAATAAAGAGCGATATCCACCTCAGCCATCTCTCCTTCAAATATCTACTCAATAGTCCAAGAGACACTCTCCATGATATCTCACTCACCATACCTCACGGCAAGATTACCGCCATCGTAGGACCAAGTGGAAGTGGCAAAACCACCCTCCTCAAGCTACTTCTAGGCTATTACCAAGCCTCACTAGGGGAGGTAAAACTAGGCTCCACCCCTCTAGATCAATACTGCCTAGAGTGGTGGCGTAGTCAGTGCGGCGTAGTGATGCAAGATGGCTACCTATTCTCCGACACCGTAGCAAAGAATATCGCGCCCACCAATATCCTACCCGATGAAAAACGACTACAAGAAGTGATCCAGTTAGTTGGCCTCTCGAACTGGATCGCCCAGCTCCCTCACGGCATCAATACCCTCATAGGCGGAGAAGGGCAAGGAGTTAGCGAGGGACAAAAACAGAGAATACTCATCGCAAGGATGCTCTACAAAGAGCCAGACATACTACTTTTAGACGAAGCTACAAGTCATCTTGATAAAGATAGAGCCACCCAATTGATAGCGCAGATTTATCGCCACACTAGGGGCAAAACGATCATTGTGATCGCACATCAACTAGCCACCATTCAGCAGGCCGATCAAATCATATACCTCAGCAAGGGGCAGATAATAGAGCGTGGTACCCACCAACAGCTCATGGAGAAAAAAGGCGAATACTACAGACAAGTTCTTAAGGAGCATAACCATGAAAAGTAATAAAGAGATAGATATTGTAGGCAAAGTGCCCTCTAGCCTTACCATAGTAGGGCTTTCACTCATTGCTATCGCACTGGTCGGCATCATCGTCACCACCTACCTACTACCCTACGAGAGGAAGATGACTGGTACAGCTATGCTCAGCGATCTAACCCCCTCCAACGACAGTATCAAGGGAGTACTCCTACTAGAGCTCCAAGAGGAGCTACCTAACCACCTAATGCACTCCTCCGGCATTCCCATTCAGCTACGAGCAGATGAAAGAGTTATCAACGCCACACTTCTCAGCATCACTCAAGTAGACAGCATCAATACATACCAAGCTAATTGCCTGATAGCACCCACAGACACCACATTTCTCCACGTCCAAGAACTTACCGCCACCCTCCACGTTACCCCCACCAGCTTCACCCAAAAACTATACTCCCTATTCATCGCCAATTGATCCCCAAAGCAATACACAGGACGTTCGAGCACCCACCGAAAAAGGACCTCGGCAGAGGTCCGTGCTAAATAGGCACAGGTCGAGGGCGAAGCCCGAAGACCTGTGTATAGGAGACCACCACACCCCACGACCCTGGCCGAGGGGTCGGACAAACCCTATCTCTAGGTCTGACCCCTCAGCCGGGGTCATGGATATAGACCGCCTATCTGTACACAGGTCATGCGGGGCTAACGCCCCTTTGACCTGTGCCTATTTAACACGGACCCCTCAGCCGGGGTCCTTACCATTGACCCAAGCGTCCGACCTATCCGACTTGTCTGACCCGTCCGACTTGTCCGATAGGCACCTCAAAAAAAGAGCACCCTCCCCGTCCAATAAGGTGGCTACTCCTTTAGTAGGGCAGCAATCACCTGGTGCCACTCACTTGGAGAGAAACCCGAGGCAGGGTGCTGCACAGGCAATACCCGCACCTCATGGCCATTCCGCAAAGGGTAAATCCACGTCTCCACTCCACAGCAGTCAGCTCCTTGATGACCAGCTTCGGGCAGATGGTCATAAAGTCGGCTTCGACCCCATACCAGTACCACATCGGGCTGATACTCCTCCAGCACCTCTATGAAAGCAGCCTCCGAAGCCACCAACATCTCCTTTGTAGGTGCAGTACGAGGGCCAGTAAGAGGTTGTTGGACAAAGTTGTAGTAGAGTACTTCATCCCACACTGCTTCCGAAGAGAAGCGGTCCTCCTGATGCCCACTTAGAGCACTTGCAAACTTTGTGTAGGTATTCATCCACCCCTCAAAGTCGCAAGAGCGGTCAAACTGCCACTCAAACACCTTCGTGGTGATGTTGGGAGTTGCGTCGCTAGGGTTGTCACAATAGTGACTCTCCCCCAGCACCATCACACGCTTGCCCCATCTGGAGCGAGTATAGCTCCTCCCTACCCTCGGTAGAAACTTCACGTCACCCATTCTTCTTACCTCCACCCAAGGCAACTAAGATACTCACACCAACTGAAGCAATGGTACCGATGGTTTTAAGTACAGTCTCTGCAGTGTCCTTCCAGTCTTTTTCCTTGTTCTCGCTCATAATAGTTCTTGTTTTAAAAGTTATACATTATAGTTACTACTCCTCATTATATAGGTGATACAAGTCATCGACCCATTTCACAAACTCCTTGCGTACCCACTCCGGCTCCAGCACCTCAATCGTACCACCCATTGATAGAAAGGTCTGAAAGAGGTCAAAGGTAGGGCGGAGCTTGTACTTAAAAATAACGTAGTTACCATCCTCCTTACAGGGGTACTCCTTCTGCGAATGATGCAGCGGAAGGGTCCGAATATAATTGGCCTGCTTCCTTGTCGCCCTAATCGTGATATACTCGAAGGGGTCATCGCCAAGTATGATCCCATAGCAATCCTCAAAGAGCGACTCCATATTAAAGTCCTTAGGATACTCAAAAGTCTCCTCCAAGAGCGTCAGTCCATGCAAACGATCCAAACCATAGATCTTAAGCCCCGTAGAGAGATCTATCCCCTCCTCATCGTAGCAACCAAAAGGCGATAGGTCAGACTCCTTCACCTCCTTCGCAATAAGATACCACCGCTGCTTAAATAGCCGAAGGGCAAAGGGATAGAGCCTTAGAGTAGCTGAACCACCAAGTGCAAAACTCTGATATTCAATCTCTATCTGACGATTCTGCTGAATCGCGTCTAGCAACTCAAATAGATAAACCGAATCATAGCTAGGCACCTCCTCAAAAATCACCCGATCATGGATATTCTGATATTGATGAAAAAGAGTATTAAAGGTAAAGTTATCCAATAGCCATTGATTGATTTTCTTCTGACCACGAATAGAGTTAGTATCAATCGTATATCTATTCCCCGCCTTTTTATTGCAGCTAATCTCCACTTCAAAGAGCTCCATCACCGCATTCTTATGCTCATGGAAAGTCCGCTCCGACAGCGGTTCGCCCAACTCATTAAGAGGCGACTTCTCCCACTGCAGAGAGATCTCCTCACGTGTCAATCCACGTGAGCGAGCCAACGTATCATATAGCCATAGATATCTCCTCAGTAGTCGTGCTATACTTGTACGACCTGTACCACTATTACTTCTCGCCATAAAATCGATCACTACTCATTAACGATTCATAGGCAAATATACCCAATGATACTGCAACATCTCCGCAGTACCCTACCACCCACCCCACATTTAACATTTACCCCCCAAAAAAGGAGTAGCCTTCTCATCCAAAAACCTCTGCGAGGTTTTCGTCTGACCCGCCCTATAAGGCAACGTCAAAAAGCCCTGTCAAAGCGGGTAGCAAAGCTAAGCACCTCACGGCTGGGGATACCTAGCTTATTGGCGAGTTGTCTCCACCTCCTCATAGTCTCCGTAACCTCATCAATAATCCGCTGAGCAACCTCCTTCTCAAGCATATACTCCTCAGATGCATCTGCCAAAAAGTGCAAGTTAGCTTCACACGTATTGGAGTTGATGAGAAGACTTTGATATGGATTAAGCGTAGGGTTCATATCGTAAGCAGGAGACAAAGTCCATCCTTTAGCGGTCAATAAAAAACCATGGTTACGAAAGTGGTCATCACTATTACCAATACAGATATTAAAGGCCACCCTTCTATATAGTTCTTGTAGATTCGCTTGCACATCGGTACAATGCTGGATAATAAAATCAACAATATCTAGGTAACCAAAACCATTAGATGCATTGTCTCCATCACTCAACCCTAGCAAAGTCATTGCCGATGCAAAATGAATACGCTTATTCCCTTCCACCCTATCAAATCTACGTGATAATAGAGTATGATATGGAGTCTCTGTAGTTAACACCTTCGTATCAGCCGCATCAATACCAGCCTCTTTTGCCAATAAGTGACAAAAGTGCTCCCACAACCCTGCATCATAATCATCCTTCCTAGATGGAAACTTAGCGATGTATAAGGTTCCATCAGTATCTACCACATTAGCCTTTGGCCTAGCTCCACCAAGCGAGGAGCCAGGTTGCAATAGTTGTGTCAACCACTTCTTATCTGGCAATTCGCTCGCCTCCTCGCTTTGTTCTATTTCCTGGCTCGCCGCTTCCAAAGTCCTTAAATCAGTCAAAGGAGGCACCCTCAAAAACGGACTACTGTTGATAAATTCCCCATCAGCTACCTCCTTAAATCTAAAGCCACCCATACGAGAAAAGTCATCAATACCAAGGAGATAATCAAACGAGGTAATACGATGGAGAGGTCTTTGTTCTTCCATCGCTTGGATTTGCTCCCTACGCATAAAAAGCATCCTTCCCCAGCGATCTGGCAGTGCGTCTGAAAAGCAACCAAAAATCTCTTTACCCTCCTCAGTGTACTGCATACCAATAAACGGCTTAAGGTCAGCACTCAAATAGAGACTACCATAATCCCGAAGCCACTCTTTATCAAATGAGAAACCATAGCTATCAGACCCTCGAATCGATTCGTAAGACAATTCTCCGACCATCCTAACCTCATCAAGCCAATCAAAATCAGCATATACCAGCAAACTTTTCATGAGCATTATTTCTTTGAAGCACGTTGTCTATCCACCATACTCAGGTCTTGTAGACGGCGACCGAGTTCATCCTCTTTGGCCAACCAAAGGATGTCATCTTCAAGTTGAAGGGCATACAGCACCCTAAGGTAAATACCAATCGCCACGGTAGGAGTCCCCTTCTCTATCCGTGAAACAGTAAGAGGCGAACAGGTTGCTCGCTCTGCCACCTGTGCAATGGTAAGATTTCGTCTTAGCCGTGCCAGCTTAATCTGTTCGCCTACAATCTGCATCTTCTGCTCTAGTTTACGGGGCAACTTCGTCCCCATCGTATTCTTTGCCATACTACTTAACCTATCATATAATATGCAAATATACACAATATCTATATTTAATGATATATAACAGGACCTCGCAGAGATCCGATCTAAATAGCCACAGGTCGAGGCTCGAAGCCCGAAGACCTGTGTATAGGAAGTCACCACCGCCCCCTCCTCACGCCCCCGGCCGAGGGGTCGGACAAACCCCATCTAGGTCTGACCCCTCAGCCGGGGTCATAGGGGGTATTGGGCATCCACGGTACACAGGTCATGCGGGGCTGACGCCCCTTTGACCTGTGCCTATTTAATAGGAACCCCTCAGCCGGGGTCCTTACCATTGACCCAAGCGTCCGACTTGTCCGACTTGTCTGACCCGTCCGACTTGTCCGATAGGCACCATAAAAAAGGACGTTGAAGCAGGCGATTTGCCGAGTTGCAACTAAGCGATCGGCGAGTTGCAACTAAGCAATTGCCGAGATGCAACAAAGCAAATGCTTAGTTGCATCTCAGTTTTCGCCTTCATAATCTACTGATTGATAGCATGATACAAACATCAGATTTTCCCCTCTCCTTATGTGATAGAGGCACCCCAAAAAAGGACCTCGCAGAGGTCCGATTTGTCGTAGCCCCTAGTCGAGGCTCAAAGAGCCGATGACTAGGGGGAATCACGACAACCCACCCCACGACCCCTTGTGGGTCGGACAACCTTTTCCAGGATTAAAGGATGGGTGGTCCGACCCGCAAGGGGTCGATTATTATCGGCCCGCCATGAACCCCCAGTCGTTCGGGGCTGACGCCCCTCCGACGTGGGGGCTACGACAAATCGGACCTCCTCGCGGAGGTCCTTTTCCATCCGACCCACCTAATGAGGCACTCCCGATAAAGGACCTCGGAGAGGTCCGATTTGTCGTAGCCTCTAGTCAAGGCTCGAATAGCCGATGACTAGGGGAATCCGCGACACCCCCTCCCCCACGACCCCCTGCGGATCGGACAACCTATTCCAGGATTAAAGGATGGGTAGTCCGACCCGCAAGGGGTCGAATATTATCGGCCCGCCATAAACCCCCAGTCGTTCGGGGCTGACGCCCCTCCGACGTGGGGGGCTACGACAAATCGGACCTCCTCGTGGAGGTCCTTTCCCATCAGACCCACCTAATGAGGCACTCCCGATAAAGGACCTCGGCAGAGGTCCGATTTGTCGTAGCCCCTAGTCAAGGCTCGAAGAGCCGATGACTAGGGGAATCCGCGACACCCCCGCCACCCCACGACCCCTTGTGGGTCGGACAACCGCACCAACATTCAATACAAATTGGTAGATTTGTATTACAAGCAATAATCATGAATAAACTATAATGGCAGACAATAATTATTTAGCCCTCTATTATCACCTAGTCTTTTCAACCAAGAATAGGCAACGTACTATTCACCCAGAAATAGAAGCCAAATTATACCCCTACATTACAGGTTGCTCCATTCCACATAAGGTATCAATCATTAGGGTCAATGGTATGAGCGACCATATTCACCTACTTATTTCCGTCTATAGTGGCGACTTCAACCTTTCTAATTTTATTCGTGAGTTTAAGAAGTCAACCAACAAGTACATTAATACAACACTCGGCTTGAATGGGGCATTTTCATGGCAAGAGGGTTACTTCGCCAGCACCGTTAGCAAAAAAGATATTGGGTCTGTCAAACAATATATTTCCGATCAAAAACAGCACCATACGGCGATCCCCTTTGAAGAAGAAATGGTGTTGATATTTGGAGAAGAGATAAGGGAAATATTCAGATAATGTTGTCCGACCCGCAAGGGGTCGAATATTATCGGCCCGCCATAAACCCCCAGTCGTTCGGGGCTGACGCCCCTCCGACGTGGGGGCTACGACAAATCGGACCTCCTCGCGGAGGTCCTTTCCTGTCCGACACACCTAATGAGGCACTCCCGAAATCGGACCTCCTCGCGGAGGTCCTTACCCATCCGATCTATCCGATGAGGCAACCTCGAAAAAGGGCATTTGCTTATCCGATTTATCCTATGAAATCAGGGGTACATTATCAAAAAAGCAGTATTTTTTTAGTAAAGCTCAAATATATTACGTACCTTTGCTCGGAAATAGTGTATCGTATTGATACATTAAGAATGTTGAAATAGTAATGAGAATGCAATTTTTATACAACAAAACTAATTTGAAAATGAGTAAGAAATTTTTTCTAGCACTGCTCGCCCCCCTATTTATGGGAGGTCTCGTGGCTTGTAACAAGCAGGCCAGCAACGACCTCACCCCTGAGGGTCAGAGCACCGGTGACACCTACATCTCTGTCACCTTCTCTACAGCCAACCCTAACTCTACTGCTCGTGCAGCAAAAGAGGATATCGACTTCAACTCCATCGGTGAGTACATGGGTCGTGACAAGATTGAGAATGTAAACATCTACATGATCAATGCCCTTGACTATAGCATTGAAGTGAAGAAGTTTGACAACACTGATAACTTCAACACAGACCCCGACGGCAACCCTGACACTAGGGACTACCGCACTGAGGCGTGGAAGACCACTCCTGGTGACAAGATCGTTTATGTTTATACCAACATCGCTGGTACCGCCATTGAGACAGCTCTTGATGCAGCTACTGATAAAGCTTCCTTTGAAGCTGCCAACAAAGCTACCTATACTCTCGTGAAGAATGGTGCAGTAGATGAAGCTTATGCCAAGTTTGACGGCACCGACGACATCATCGCGATGAATACTGTAAAGCCTGAAAATCTTACAGTGGTTGCAGGTGTGAAGGAAAATGAAGCTAAGACTGGTGCCAAGAACTGTGCTACAGTAACTGTTCGCCGTCTTGTAGGTCAAGCTGCTGTAACTAGTACCGCTACTACTTACGAGATCAATGAGACTTTCAAGGGTGCTGAGACTACCCTTGCAACCCTTGGCAACTTCAAGTGGGACGTAATGCAGTTTGAGCAGAAGTCTTATCTAACACCAATGCCAACAGCGGATGGTAAGGACGCTCTTAAGGTTGCCTTCTGCAAGACTCCTTCTTTTGAATTCATTACGACTGATGCCAACTACACCACTGGCACAGACAATGCAGCTGACAAGTACGCATATCGCAAGTTTAATGGCGCAGAGGTTAAGCAATTCACTCGTAGTGGAGACGACAAGGCTAATGTTACTGCGATCGTAGCTACTCCTATGAAGTTCATCACTGAGACTACTCACCAACTTGGTAAGAAGATTGAGGATACTACCGCTGCACTTAAGACTGGTTACCGCAAGGGCAACACTGCTTACGTCATCGTATCTGCAGAGATCACTCCAAAGAATTGGGCTGAGGGTGAGGAAGCTAAGGATGGTGCAGATCTCTACTTCGGTGTCAAGGATCACAAGTTCTACAAGGAACTAGAGGCTGCTAAGACTGCCAATAAGGTTGAAGCAGTTCCTGAAAGCGATCAATTAAATACACCTGACAACGTAATCAAGTACACTGGTGGTATCTGCTACTACGTAGCTTGGCTCAACCCAGATGTCATTACAGAACCAGTTAATTCTCCAGTGCTTCGCAATAATATCTACCACGTAAATATTAGTGCAATTAAGAAGCTCGGTTACTCTGGTAACCCATTCAATCCAAATGGTGACGATCCAAAGGATCCAGATGATAAGACTCCAGATCCAAAGGAGACCCTTTATCCAGTTGATACCTACATGGCAGTACAGATCAACGTGGTTAACTGGGGTGTACACTCTTATGACCAGGAGTTCTAAATAAAGTCCTAGGGGTACTTGACACTTAAACCCCACAGGCAGGAGGTGCCTGACCGCACCTTCTGCCACTAAGAGAGAGGGAAAAGAAACAACAACAGACGCAGAGAATAAATATGACGAATATAAGCAGATCCATCAATCAAAAGCTAGCCACCCTGAGCGGCGTGCTACTAGCACTGCTCCTTAGCCTCACCGGCTGCCAGAAGGAGCGTTTCGTCCCCGAAGAGGATCTCGGCTACCGCCACACGGCAGAGTTTGATGAGGGCAGCACCTATATGTCCCTCGCCCTACGTGGCTCCAATCCACCGGCATCAAGCCAGCAGACCGAGGACCAGACCGGTGGCAACTACCAAGTCACTTGGCAGGGCGATGACATCATTGAGAACTTCGCCGTCTACATTATTTCCGAGGATAGCCCCGAGGTAAAATGTATCGCCCGTAAAGTGACCGACACTGAAGTTGTAGAGAACTGGGATCCCGCGAAGCAAGAGCTACTCCTCAAGCCCTTCAAGACCAATCCTGTCAATAAAAAGGTCTACGCCTTTTTCAACCCCCCTGTGGCGTATCTAAAGAAGCTTGAGTCGGAACTAGATAATAAGGTTAAGTTTGAGAACCTACTTAAGGAGCCAATACCTTTCCAAGGAGCACAAGGGGTTACCTACGATGGCGAACCCACAGGTATGGATGCATTCCACCCCGATACCCTTATCGCCACAAAACGACTTTATATAGGACTAGGCAAAGATGGATATGGTGACGATATAATGACGTCTTTTAAACTTGAAGACATTCCCTCTTTCGGAACCGAAGGAGAGATAAGGAAGAATGCCGAATTCGCATTAGATCCATTCTATCAAGTAAGTAAATTAGACTTCCTAACTCAAAAGCCACATAACTTTAGTTTTTACAAGTATGCAGATCGTATTCTTTCCACAGGGGTAAGGAGTTTCCTACCTGAAGATAACATCTCAAAGGAGTCTGTAGTGAATGACAAGCGTAACCTAGTGCAAGTCTATACCCGTAGAGCATTGGCACAGGCTATTGTAAGCACCGATGCTTCGGCACTTCTTAATCCTTGCGTAAAGGGTATGCGACTGATGTCTGTTACCTTCCAAGCACTCAACTTTGAGCCCTCTTTTTACCCCGTTGCTCAGACAGTAACTGAAGGGGAATGGCCTGGCAATGGCAACACCAAGTCCCCACTCTACTCCTCTACCGACGGAGCTACGTTAATCAACTTTAGCACCTACACCCCGACCGTAAAGATCAATGGCGAGACTGAAGAGTTCAACCCCTACACATTTGCCAGTGAGCGCTTCTTCCATTCAGCACACATCTTTTATGAAGGTGATTTGAAAGTTACTGACCCACAATATGCTCAAAAGCTTTTAAGACAAGTACAATTAAAGCCTAATGCAGGACAGGGTCCTTCTTTTTTGATGGATGGAAGTAACCCACCAGATCCTGGAGACGCACGTAATAAACCAGTAGCAACTACCACCTTTTGGGGGAGTTGCTATGTAACAGAGACCACACACAAGTGGGCAGAAGATGGGACAAGTGGCTACAAGACTTCCAACACTCCTTTCTTTGCTGTCATCGCTTCATTTGATGGTGCGTCCCTGCCTTGGGCGGAAAATATAGAGGAAGCGTATAACCTCCTAGATAGCAATAAGCAACAAGAGTTTAACAAGTTGCAAAAAGTTGTGGAACTAGATAGTCGGATTAATCCTATTAAGCAACAATTAGAAATTGCACAAGCTGAATTGGAGTCTAAACTAGGGCCGGTAAAGGCGAAACAAAAGGACCTTATAGATTTCGTAGATCCTCTACCTATGGTAAATAAAGGCAAGCCATATCCACCAGGAGATAAGGCCTGGGAAGACTTAAAGGTAGCCATGGATAAATACAATAAAGGAATTGCAACAAGTGAACGTCTTCTGCGTAATTTTCCTACTAGTACCGTTAAGCGTTATATCACCACCATTAAAAGAGGCATAGGTACTGCTAATGCAGCTGTATTTGACACTAAGTGGCAAGCGTACCTAACTGAAAGTAGAAAGGAAGATATAGTAAAAGCTAAAATAAAGTGCTTCAAACTCAACTTCGATATTAAAAACCTAGAAGGAGAGAAGGAGGAACTTTGGAAGGACGAATTTAGCCCAATGAGTTATCCTACGAATGACAAATTATCCCCTATCCTCTTTGAGCGTGGCATCAATAGGTTGTATTACTCCCAAGCAGATGGAAAATTCTATTTCGACTACCACGACATCCCAAAGGGTAATCGATTTGGTGTGGAGCATCATCTCAGTACCACCGACTCTTGGCTTCAGGAGCTCCAAGCTGCTATTGAAGCAAAGGGATGGAAGCTTCCGACTAAGGAGAACGGAGTTATAGAGTATAGAGCCGTATTGCCTCCTACACAGAAGCTATTAGACAAGCTGAGTGATCTGCTGAATGGAATCATCACGACGAAGGACTTATCTCCAATAGAGATGCGCTCTATGGATCTATACCTCTATGGAAGAGTAGCACCTTTTGTGATGAATACATTTGATAGCAAACATAAAGGCATTGAGCAGATAGACCTTCGTGCTGGCTTCATAGAGTGGTACACCGCTAAAAACAAGGACCAAGTGGTCAATTACGAAAGCTATCTTAGGACACGAGAAGAGCAACCTGCAGCAAAAGGTAGATACATAAGGATCGGTCACCCTCGCCTGCTGATGGTCTACTACGCTTGGATCAACCCAAATACAGGTGACCCAAGCAACAGCTACGCTTCGCCTGTATTGCGAAACAATATCTACCATATGCACATTATGGGCTTCACCAAGATGGGGCTATCAGCGATCCCATTTGTACCAGAGCAACCTAATGGGTCAAAGTACAGATTCCTACACAAGTTTGATCCAGATGAGGCGGTGCCAGCCAAAGGCGTACCCCTTCCACAAGCAGGTGGCACAGGACAGCCAGCCCAGACGTCGGCGCTTAAGTCGAGCTATTTGATGAAATTCTGATCAGAGATAAAGATGATGACTAAGATATACAGACATAACCTATTTAGCCTCTTGATGGTGGCATTGCTCCTCGTAGGAGCCAGTAGCTGCCAGAAGGAGCGGTTTGTAATAGACACTCCTGATGAGGAGCAAAAAGGGGTAACCCCCTCCTACGGCTCCACCTATATGTCGCTCAACCTCCGCACCGGCGGTGGCAGTAGCTTTTCAGAGGACCAAGACTACAACTATCAAGGCGCTTGGGCAGGCACCGACGACATCACCTCCTTCGCCGTATTCGTTATCTCCGAGGATCGCGACGAAGTCCATTGCATCTCCAGCAATAAGATTATCATCTCTCCTGCTGAGTATAGTAAAGACTGGCAAACATGGGGTCAAGTGACCAATAAAGCGGTATTGGACCCCAACGTACAAAAGTGGGAAAATAACGTACTGACACTGACTCCATGGCAAACCTCACCAGGGAAGAAGACCATCTATGCCTTCCTCAATCCCCCAGCTCAGTATGTTGAGTATCTAAAGCAAACGCTCTCCAGCAAGGCTAGCTTTTTGGAGGCGATCAAGAAGCCAATTCCTTTTCAAGGAGAGGCCGGTATGACCTATACGACGACAGCCGATGCCCCCAAGCTCGGAGGCTTCCGCCCCGACCCCAACATCGCCAAGAAGGTCATTTATAAGGGTCTTAATGAAAACTCTTACGAGTATACAACTGAACCCTTAACAGGCTTTAGCACTGACAAAATAAAATCCTTTGACAATCGTGCCTTTGATTTTAATTCAGAACCAGCTAAAGGTAGTTGTGATTTTGTCAAATATGCAGACCACATTATGTGCTCTGGCATAAAGGAGGACTTTGCCGTTACAGATAATGTGTCAAAAAGCGAAGTAGCCAATAGTCGCACGAACTTGGCTGTAGTCAGTGTCCGCAGGGTACTCGCTCAAGCCGTGGTGTCGTGGGATGAGAAGATCATCGGGGATGGGCTTAAGGGCGACCCCGAAAAGGAGAAGATGGAACTGAAGGGCATCTACTATCAGGTGCTCAATTTTGAGCCGACCTTCTACCCTATTGCCGAGCGTTCCGATAGTGAGTGGTTCAATATCAAGAATACCAAGAGTCCCTCTTATGACGATCTTACCCCCACCGACTTGATTAACTTTAACACCTATCATCCATACGGGGAGGAGAATTTTGACCCCATTACACTCGAGGATGAGCGTTTCTTCCGCAATTCTATTCCTGTGAATAAAAGCATGGTAATGCCCCCTAGCACAGATAATGCGATACCAAATCTCTTACGTCAAAAGGTGCTATTAGTGCCAGGAAAGGTGGAAGATGACGCATCATACAATAAAACTGGCTTTAAATTTCCTTATGAGACTCCGAGTGTACGATGGGGTGGTTGTTACCTGACCGAGACCACCCACCCATGGGGTGCCGGAGAGGATAGTGGCTACCGCAAGGGGAATACCCCTTTCTTTGCCGTCATCGCCTCCTTCGCTATCAAGAGCCTCCCATGGGATGAGAGTGCCCTCTCAGGGAGAAAGAAGAGAGAGGAAGATCTTCAGAAGAAGATTGCAGAAGTGAAAGCTAGTGCTGAACAAGCAAGAAGAGACTCGTTAGCACTTGAGCAACAACTAGTTCTAGAAAAAGAAGAATTAGCGAATTTTGAATCGTCAATTAAAGATTCTAAGAACTGGGGCAAAGCCGCAGAGTATACTAAGGCACTGAATAATCGGGATGAATGGCAAGAAAAGTACAATGCGGCAACGGGTAGAAACCGAAAAGCAGCTTATAAGAAAGAACTAGAAAAAGCTCAAGCACTAGTCAATAAGTTACGTAAAGATTACTATGATGCTAAAAAAGATTCTGATGGCTACAGCAAACACATTGCAGCGGAAAATCAGGTGACCACTACAGAAGCTAAGATCGCTGAGGCGAAGAAAAAGATAGCTAGCATTGATAAGGAAATAGAAAGGCTTACAGAAGAGGCTGACAAAATTGAAGTGGCTGGTGTGACGTATGATGATGGAGATGATATTACTCCTATCACCTACGCCCATGGCATCAACCGTATCTACTACTCTCTGGATACGCAGAAGTTTTACCTCAATTACCACGACATCCCTGCGGACAAACGTGGCGGTAACCATAAGTTAAAGACTACTGACGACTGGTATACCAATATTACCAATGCCATCCCGGCAGGGGTAGCGATACCAGTAGCGTCACAAACTTTGCTGGATAAGTTCAGCGAGGTGTTGAATGGTAAGATTAAGGCGGAGACGCTCCCTGCTGATGAGCAGCGAGCTATGGACTTCTACCTCTATGGTAGGGTAGCTCCCGACTTGGTTCCCGCCTTCAAACAAGGTGCCAGGAAGTATGATTATATTGACCTTCGTCTTGGCTACGTAGAGGAGTACACCGCTAAGCACAAGGACAAGGTGGTCAACTACGAAATTCTGACCCGATACCGTGGAACAGATACAGCAAGCGAAACAAGATACAATGAAAATCAAATGTTACAAACTCGCCTGCTGATGGTCTACTACGCTTGGGTGAACCCTAGCACCAATGACAACCGCACCTGGTACTCATCACCAGTATTGCGTAATAATATCTACCACATGCACATCACCGGCTTCACGAAGATGGGGCTATCGGGGATCCCCTTTGTGAAGAAGCCTGACGACCCACGCTTCAGCTTCCTGCATAATATCGACCCCGATGAGAAGGTGCCATCGAAGGATGAGTATCTGCCTATTGAGAGCCCATATATGGGTGTACAGGTGAATAATGTCGGATGGGGGATACATAGCTTTAAAAAACAATTCTAATCACTATTAGATATGACAAAGAGAATACTAAATAGGGCACTGGCCCTCCTCCCAATTCTATTTCTTGGAGGGTGTCAATCGTTATTGCACGACCAGCTTAAGGAGTGCCCACGGGAGATAGAGGTTTCGCTCTATACTCAGACCGATTGTGATGCAGCACGCACCTACCCTAGCGATGTGAAGAGTGTGCTCCTCATCGCCTACAATGAAAAGGGCGAGGCAGTAGCCACACAAACCCACGAGGGACCTATTTCGGCCGAGACCAAGGTGCGGATGACGGTGCCTGCAGGCGAATCGGTTCGAGTTGCAGCATGGTCGGGTCTTTACAAGGACTACTTTGCACTCACCCCTAATGCCAAGCTAAGCGAGCAATTTGTTCAGCTAAAGGCGGGTCAGGATCTGAAGGATCAGCGAATCCGCCAAGGGATTAGCCGTGAAGTAGCTCTGAAGCCACTCAATGAAGAGGGGGCAAATGAGGTCACCTCTGTGGAGGTGAATCTATTGGAGCTGACCAACCGCATCAAGGTGCACATCATCGGTCTTGAAGATCCAGATAAGATCTCTGTGGAGGTGGTATCGGCCAATGACCGCTACAGTGCCGAGGGTAAGATGCTGGGCAATAATGAGGCTACCCCTTATCCCTACCCTACCACGATTACGACCAAGGCGAATACCTTTGTCGGCCCAGTAGAGCCAGGTTGTGAACCTGGGTATGATGGCGAGCTAACAGCAGAACTGACCACCCTACTTCTGAGAAGCGGCCACAATAGTTGGGTCACCATGCGTAAGGCAGGTCAGGAGCATCCATTTTTCCGTAGCAACCTGATTGGGCTACTGATGAGTGCAGCTAAAGATGGTGCCGATATCAATCTCTACTGTGACCACGACTTCACCGTGGAGCTGAAGGTACGCCGCTGTCCTAACTGTTCCGAAGGATATCAAGTCGCTTGGGTGAAGATCAATAACTGGCAGGTACACAGCTACGATACTGAACTAGCTCCGTTATAATTAGGAATGAGACCGCTTTCCTATGGTGCAGGGATCTGCTGTTTACTACTGCTATCCCTCTTTCAGACCAGTTGTACCGACTTAATATTTGACGC
Source organism: Porphyromonas somerae DSM 23386 (assembly GCF_000372405.1). GTDB lineage: Bacteria > Bacteroidota > Bacteroidia > Bacteroidales > Porphyromonadaceae > Porphyromonas_A > Porphyromonas_A somerae. The sequence continues at coordinate 19,874 of NZ_AQVC01000006.1, forward strand.
ACCTTATCCTGACCCTGGTCAGGGTAAGGTGGCGGTCGTTTTTAGTCGTCCCGAACTGCTATTGCCAGAGGGGACGGAGGAGCACTTCGGAAAGATCACCTCGCTACGTCTGGTAGCCACCAATCTAAAGGGAGAGGTGGTGTACAATGGGCGGCTACGCTACAAGGGGGCGGATAGAAACCTCAGTTGGCGTCAGCTGGCGTGTAGTGACCCTGTGGTACTGGATCAGAGTACCTATGAATTCTTTTTCTTCGCTAATGAGGAGGGGATCGGTATTCAGGAGGAGACATTTCAGCAAATCAATAGCAAGCAGGCGTTGTTGCGGCTCACCTATTTTATCCCTTTGTCACGCCCAGAGCATCGGCCATTTTTGATCCCATTGGTGGGGCACCTACAGCGACAGTTGCCTCGGCAAGAGGAGACGGATCGTACCATTATCCTCTATCCTCAGCTGGCACCATCGGTGGCACTCCTAGAGGTGGATACCAAGGGGTTGTCGATGGAGCGTATCGAGCTGGGGTTCCCTAAGGATCGGGAGGATGGGGGGCTCTTTGGGTACCCCTACTCTAAGGCGTCGGATCGGAGGCATCAGATGCACTACTATCCGCTCACCCCATTGGAGAAGGGGGGAACGCTCTACTGTGTCGGGGTGCCTGAGGTACGCTGTTATGCCCCGGAGCAGCAGCAGTGGCGAAGTCCAGAGCTCAGCGATATGACGCATCTGCGGATCCAGTTGACGAATGGCGAAACGAAGCTATTGCCACTGATGCAACTACCAGAGGAGCGACTCCCCAACAGTTACGAGGAGTACCTCCGCATCGCGATGGAGCCCGCCCCCATCGGCATCAATGGCCTCATTGAACGCTTCACCATCTTCCCAGGTGGCCATTACCGCTACCAGCTCCGTAATTTGTAGAGTACCTTATCGGACAAGTCGGACGGGTCGGAGCACCCGACAGGGTGCCATTCAGATAGCCCCCGTGTCGGAGGGGGCATTCGCCCCCGAACGACCGGCGGGAAACGAGGACACCCCCACCCCCCACGACTCTTGCATGACGCCTTATCGGACAAGTCAGACAGGTCAGACAAGTCGGACGGGTCGGAGAAGGACCTCGCAGAGGTCCGATGGATCCTAGCCCCATTCGAGGGCGTCAGCCCGATGAATGGGGGATCAATAACCGCCCACCCCCACGACCCCGGCCGAGGGCTATCTGAGTGGCACCCTGTCGGGTGCTCCGACTTGTCAGACTTGTCAGACTTGTCAGACTCGTCCGATGAGGCACCCCAAACCTTTCCCAATATTTGTTAAGTACCCTAAATATTACTATCTTTGTAGGTAGATAAACAGATATGGTGATAGGTTATCCTACTCTTTAGATAGCCTATAAAAGGGAATCCAGTGAAAGTCTGGAGCAGTGCCCGCTACTGTAAGCTTTGAAATAAGCTTTGGATATTCGTATTTATTTACCACTACCTCATAAGGTGGGAAGGTATTCCAAAGTAAAGCAAGTCAGGAAACCTGCCATATCATAGTGTGTATTGTGGTGCTCCGGGGTGCAGAGTGCTGTTATATTGATGTCGGAAACCATTTCAGACTTATGAGGAAATTATTGCTAGGGACTATGGCAGTTCTTATCTCTATGCTATGCCATCAGCAGGTGAGTGCTCAAAACAAGGTGTTTATTGAGGACCCTCTATTTGAAAATTTACAGGAGGGCGATAAAGGGGCCATCTTAATCACACACTTCGGTACCACACACGATGATACCAGAGCTGTGACACTTGATGCCATTAACAAGGCAGTTAAGGAGCGTCACCCCAATCTTGAGGTACGTGAAGCCTATACCTCTCGTATCATCATCAAACGACTAAAGGATAATAAGGGGATCATCAAACTCAATCCTACTGAGGCCCTACAGCAACTACACAATGAAGGTTATACCCATGTACTAGTGATCTCCACTTCTATTACCAATGGCGTAGAGGTCACCTCGGTAATCCGTGAAGTAGCCCACCTACCCTTTAACTTTAAGAAGATAAGAGTGGCAACTCCGCTACTATTCCACGAAGCAGACTACGAAAAGCTAATAAAACTTATCACGGCTGATAGCCAACCTGATGTGGCAACTATTTGGGTAGGTCACGGCACCTACGATGTGGCTACTGCACAATACGCGATGCTGGACCACATGCTGATGTTAAGTGGGCACCCTAATGTGATCATCGGCTGCGTAGAGGGCTACCCTTACTACGAGCAAGCACTTCAAAGACTTAAGGCTACAGGACTAAAGAAGGTGGTACTCCGTCCTCTTATGATTGTGGCTGGGGAGCATGCCAAGGAGGATATCGCCGAGGATTGGAAGGAAAACTTAACCAAGGCGGGATTTGAGGTAGAACTAAGGCTCGAAGGACTAGGCGAACTACCTGAGCTACAACAGATCCTCAACGACAAAATAGACTTCTACTCTCAATATAGAAGATTGCTCATTGGTGAGAAGAAAAAAGTCTATGAGGTAACAGGTGAAAAGATGCACGCTGATGATTAATAGACTATTTCTTACGCTTATCCTAGTTCTGACTGCTACTATAGCCACCGCTCAGACTTACCAGATAAATGGAAAGGTAGTGGATGAAAAAAATCATCCACTACCTTACGCAGTGATTGCCATAGAAGGCAAAGGCAATGTAGCAGCAGCCGATCAGACTGGTAGCTTCTCGCTCAACTTGAAGTCGGGCAGCTACCTACTCCGTGCCTCGCTACTCGGCTATAAAACCACTCACAAAAGGGTGAACCTCTCCAAGAATAGTTCCGTAACCATTCAATTAAAGGAGGATTATAAGCAGCTAGGAGAGGTATTGGTGGTAGGTCCCGACTACAGCAAGCAGATGCAAGAGGGGGTCTACGCTGCAAAAAGCCTCAATGTCCGCCCATACGCCGCCTCCAACAACAGCTTAAACAACCTATTGGGACAGACCAGCGGGGTGAGGATTAGAGAGGAAGGAGGTATCGGCTCCAACTTCGATCTCACCTTGACGGGACTAAGTGGCAATGCTATTAGATACTTCATCGATGGGGTACCACTTACCTCTCTCGGCAGTGGCTCCAACGTGGCTAATCTCCCAATTAATATTATTGATAGAGTGGAGATCTACAAAGGAGTGGTTCCTCCCGAGCTAGGTCTAGATGCCCTCGGCGGTGCAGTCAACATCATCACCCGCAAGGAGAATAAGAACTATCTTGAGGCCTCCATCAACGGGGGTTCTTTCCACACTTATGGTGCTAACCTTAGTGGAGAATACAGGGTGAAAAGCAATGGCTTTACCGTCCGTGGTAATGGTAGTCTCACCTCTACTCGTAATAACTATATGATGCGTGGGGTGGATGTGTGGAATCCAGAGGCCAATGAATACCAAGCTGGTGACTACCGAAGATTTCACGATGGCTACCGCTCTATCAACGGAGAAATACAAGCTGGATTCACTCAAACTAAATGGGCGGATGAAGCACTCATCGGCGTCTACTATGCCAATAGCAAGAGTGAGATTCAAACTGGTTTGAGCCAAAAACTGGTGATTGGTGCTGCTGAGAGGTACCGAGATGCCCTTAGAGTTTCTCTTAACTATAGCAAGAGGAATTTATTGGTGAAGGGGTTGACGGCAAAACTATTTGCCTCTCATACTTTGGACCATGTCCTTTTTGCTGATACCACCTTTAGAAAGTACTTTTGGGATGGTTCGTTCTTGGAGTCCAATAGGAGTGAGATCACTCAACGCGGCAAAATGCTCCGCCACATTAAACGACCTACCACTGTGGTAAGAGGTAATCTTTCATATCGACTGACGAATGCGAGTACACTCAACCTAAATTACACCTTAACCGCCAATCATAATAATAGGAGTGACAGCTATGATGAGGACTTTATCCCGACAAGTGACTTCTTAGCACGCCATATTATAGGACTTTCGTACAGTAGTTACTGGTGGGGCGATAGGATCAATTCCACCCTCTTTTTGAAGGATTATATTCTCCAATCTTCTATTGAGCAAGAGGATATGTATTGGATTACTGGAGTTCGTGATGTGGAGCGTAAAGTGGTTCGCAATAATATAGGGTATGGTTTGGGGGCACGTGTCACCTTTGCCAAAGAGATTTCGCTAAAACTCTCCTACGAAAATGCAACTCGGCTCCCTACGGCACGAGAGTTATTCGGTAATGGGGCTAGTATCTACCCCAATTTCAAGCTCAACCCTGAAAGAGCCCACAACCTCAACCTTGCCCTCTATGGAGCTTGGAGAATTAATAGTAACCACTCTATCAACTACGAGGGGACCTTTTTCATGCGCGATGTAAAAGATTATATCCGAAGAGATATTATAGGTGAAGGATTAGGTACCTATAAAAATGTAGGGGCAGCTCGAGTATTTGGAGGTGAAGTTGATCTCAAGTATCGATATAAGAATCTGATTGACTTCGGGGTGAATGCAACCTACGTCGATGAAAGGAATAGAAGCGAGAAGCTTCCCGATGGTCGAATAGATATCACCTATAATAACCGGATACCCAACAAACCCTTTTTCTACACCAATAGCTCACTGGGGATTAGTTTTCAGGAGCCTTTTGGTCTGAAGGAAAGTGACCTAAGGATTAATGCCTCGTATGGATATGTCCATTGGTTCTATCTCTCATGGGCAGCTCTGGGTTCTAAGAGTTCCAAAGCTATTATCCCCACCCAATCAACCACCGACATTGGTGCTACATGGTCTTGGAATAAGGGCAAGCAGAAACTATCCATCAACTGCAACAACCTTTTTGATCAGATTAATTACGATAATTATATGCTTCAGAAGCCTGGACGCTCTCTCTTCTGTAAACTTACCACATTCTTTAACTAAACAGATAACTTAAATGAAACGCAAGTCAATTATCCAACTATTAGCCATCCTAGTGATCGCTTTAACCACAAGCTGTGGCAGTAACGATACCCCTAAAGGTAAAGATCCGAAGAAACCTGATGTGCCAGAGCTACCAGAGCATCCAAAGGATCCTGAGAATCCAGAAAAGCCAGCTGAAGACCTCTATGATATGTGGTTGGCGATTGGAGAAGGTACCTCATCCACTAAAAAGCAAGACCCACATGTGGTTAAGAAAATACCTACCCTCCTTGAAGGAGAGTATGATATCAGACACAAAGGGGCTGAGACGCTTAAATCAGGTATCACCCCATTTGTTATCTACCATAAAGGCTATTACTACAGTATTAGCCGAGAAAACAACTTCGGTAAATATAAAATCACTGATTCTGGAGTGGAACCCATTAAAATATTCCCAATACCTGAGCTTTCTGACCGAAGATTTGCACATGAATGGCTAGATGACAATACACTTGTGCTTATAGGTGCACCCGACAGTAAAGACAAAAAAGCACCTAAAAAGCACAAGATGAACTGGTATAAGATTGATACTTCAGGAACCATGAAAGTATTAGCCAACGGCACATTGGATTTACCTAAGCTAGGCAACAATGAGATCTTTTCATCTTGTGGCCTCTTGGTATACCGAAAGGCGGATAACAAGCTTTTATTCAACTTTAGACACGAAGATAAGAATAAGCCTAAAGATAAAAAGACCCAAGATAGCCACAAATCATTCTTTACCGCTACGATCAATCCCGACAATATGGCAGTGGAACATGTCTACGAGGAGACGCGTGCAGATCGTCCTGGATTCGTATCATTTGGTTCTCTAAGACAACAACACGGCTTCTTCATGCCAAATGGAGACTACTATATGCTGTGTAATACGGTTAGAGATGATGCCACTACATCCACAATGCAATATGGACATATCATGCGTATTAAGGCAGGTGAATATAGACCTGACCCCAACTATATAATTGATATCTTTGACGATAACAAGATAATTACCTTACATCACATGAGAGGGACCAAGGTACTCGCCTACATAGAGAGCCCAGAAAATAAAGCTGTCGAAATTAGCTGGAAAGTACCTAGAAGATTCTTCTGGGCTGTAATAGACTTAACCCCAGGTGGAGATCAGCACCGCATTGAAGGAATTCCAACCAGCCAGGGTGGCAACTTCACAGAACTTATCGTGGTGGAAGAGGACTACGCCCTTCTTGGTATTAGTGATGACACTCAGACAAAATTCTATAAGTATGAATTTGCGACAGGAAAGGTGACTGAGGCAGCCAAACTAGCGCCCGGATTCTTTGCCGACCGCATCATAAAACTAGATAGATAACAAGATATCAACCACCTCACCCCACCACCTACCCAGGGGTTACGCATTAGAAAGGTTTTCCCTTATGGTTTTTAGTGGAGTGCCTAATGAAAAGGACCTCCTTGGAGGTCCGACGAATCCTAGCCCCCACGTCGGAGGGGCGTTAGCCCCGAACGACTGGGGGATTAACGGTCATCCCCCCTATCCCACGACCCCTTGCGGGTCGGACAACCGCGTCAGATTAATCCTGAAATGGGTTGTCCGACCCACAAGGGGTCGAATGGCGGGGGTGGGGCGGGGTTTGATTCCCTAGTCATCGGCTCTACGAGCCTCGACTAGGGGCTAGGATCCGTCTGACCTCCCACAAGGGGAGGTCATTCATGGTAAGGTCTTTCTAATGCGTAACCCAAGACAATCTACCGAACCAATTTGGTAGTGGTGGGGTTTTGTTGATATGAGACAATTGCACAAAGGCGATCTGCGGCGTTGCTTTCGGGATTCGGGCTCGGTCACGTACGTAAGTACGCTCCCAGCGCCCTCACCCTCAGCGCCTGGCATCTCATCCTTCGTGCAAAGTCTCAGCACATTTGAAGCAAATGTGCGAGAATGTCACTTCGTGCAACATTCTCTAAATAGGAAAGAGTTTTGTTTGGTACGAGAATCATTTTTGTTTGGTACCTAAAACATTTTGCTTTGATACGAGAAGCATTTCTGTTTGATACCTAAAACATTTTGCTTTGATACGAGAAACTCTTAGCTTTGTAATGTGAGGGAAAATGGTTGTTTAATTGATAGAGTTTAATTGAAATATAAATGTGATGGGAAAGATATATGTGATTGGGATAGGTCCGGGTAGTGAGCGCGACCTGACCATTGGGGCAAGGGATATTTTAGGCAAGGTGGATGTAGTGGTTGGCTACAAGTACTACTTCCAGTTTGTCTCGCACTACCTCCGACCTGATACAGAGTGTGTAGATACAGGTATGCGTCAGGAGACGGCAAGGGCAAGAGAGGCGTTTAGGTTTGCCGACGAAGGTAAGGAGGTGGCTGTGATTAGTTCTGGAGATGCTGGTATTTACGGCATGGCTCCCCTTATCTATGAGATGGCTGAGGAGCTGAAGAGTGATATTGAGATTGAGGTGCTTCCAGGCATTTCAGCCTTTCAGACGGCGGCCTCTATATTGGGGGCTCCCATTGGTCACGACTTCTGTATCATCTCGCTTTCCGACCTTATGACGCCATGGGCAAAGATTGAGCGAAGAATCATCGCTGCTGCCGAGGCGGACTTTATCACAGCGATTTATAATCCTAAGAGTGTCAAGCGGTACTGGCAGATTGAGCGTCTACGTGAACTTTTCTTGAAAGAGCGAGACGCTAATACTCCTGTGGGTATTGTACGCCAAGCAGGTCGTGAGGATCAAGAGGTGACCTACACTACTTTAGCAGAGTTCGATGCAGAGCAAATTGATATGTTTACCATGGTGATCATTGGTAACAGCCAGACGTTCACTACCCGCAATCGCATGATTACTCCTCGTGGCTACTATCGTGAAAAAGCGGATAAAGATACCAAGCTGGGTCAGCAAATTATGATCGAGAGCTTCCGAACGATAGAGTCTCAGCTTAAGAACCCAGAGATTCCGCTGGATCACAAGTGGGCATTACTCCACGCGATTCATACCACTGCCGACTTTGAAATGGAGCAGATATTCTACTCCGATCCCGATGCTGTGAAGAGACTGCATGAGGCGTGTGTTTCAGGGAAAATCAAGACCATTATTACTGATGTTACGATGGTCACCTCTGGTATTCGCAAAGGGGCTCTTCAAAGATTGGGCATTGAGGCTAAGTGCTACCTCTCAGACCCTCGTACCAAGGAGATGTCGGATCGTCTAGGTATCACCCGTACTCAGGCAGGTATTCGTCTGGCAGTGGCAGAGCACCCCGATGCCCTCTTTGCCTTTGGAAATGCACCAACTGCCCTACTAGAATTGGCCAGCTTAATCCGAAAAGGAGAGGCAAAGCCTATGGGTATCATTGCGGCTCCAGTTGGGTTCGTACACGTTTGCGAGTCGAAGCATGCGGTGAAACCTTTCCGTAATATTCCTAAGTTGATTATTGACGGCCGTAAAGGAGGTAGCAATCTTGCTGCAACACTGTGCAATGCGATTCTCACCTTTGATGATGCAGAGGCACTAAGACCAGGTCGCGACGTATAACCTCTTCCTCCTATGAAGATTACGATAATAGGCATAGACGACAATCGGGAGCAGTTTTTCCGCCCTGAAGTGCTCAAGGTGCTTCAGGAGGGATACCACTTCTCAGGCGGAAAGCGACACTACGAGATTATCAAACCTTACCTTCCGAGCAAACACGAATGGATAGAGGTGGTACCTCCTATGGGAGCGTTGATGGAGCAGTATCGCCAATTTGATGATTTGGTGGTCATTGCCTCATGCGACCCACTATTCAATGGAATTGGGGAGACCATTATGAGGCATATTCCTGAGGCGACGGTAAAGGTTTACCCTAGTTTTCACTCCCTACAAATGCTGGCTCACCGTGCCCTATTGCCTTACCAGAGTATGCACGAAGTAACCCTTACGGGGCGTCCTTGGCATGAGTTTGATAGAGCTCTTATCCAAAGGGAATCGATGATCGGATTGCTATTGGATCGCAAAGAGCATACTCCTGCTACGGTGGCTCAGCGGATGCTCGACTTTGGGTACGACAATTACAAGGCATACGTAGGCGAACTGCTAGGAAATCAGGAGGAAGAACGGGTGAGTGACCTGTCGCTCTCAGAGGTGGCGGAGAGGGATTTTAGCTATCCCTACAATATGATATTGGTGGAGACAAGGCCGAAGCAGAAGTACTTTGGGATACCAGATGAGGAGTTTCACCTCCTTAATGGTCGGGCTAAGATGTTGACCAAAAGCCCGATTAGGCTACTCACTCTTTCTATGCTTGAGCTGCATAATCGCCACGTCTTTTGGGATATCGGGAGTTGTACCGGTTCGGTCTCCATTGAAGCGAAGCTGCAATTTCCACACCTTCGAATGGTAGCTTTTGAGATCCGACCTGAAGGGGAGGAGCTACTTTCCTCCAATAGCAAGAAGTTTGGCACTCCAGGCATTGACTTTAGAGGAGGGGACTTTTGCGAGGTCGAGATGAGTGATTTACCAAAGCCAGATTGTGCTTTTATTGGAGGTCATGGCGGAAAACTGGTAGAGATCGTGCAGAGAGTTTGGCCGTTATTGCCAGAGAAGGGACTCTTGGTCTTTAACTCAGTTTCGCAAGAGAGTCAAGATCTATTCAGAGTGGCCATTGAGAAAGTATCTGGCACCATCATAAAAGAGGTGGAAATCTCTATTGATAATAACAACCCAATAAGGGTGATGAAAGCAATAAAATGATGAATCAAAATATAGGCATTATAATCCTCTCTGAGGTAGCGAAGGAGAAAGCACTCCAACTTCATTCCGAATTGGGTGGAAAGCTATATAGCACAAGAGAACTAGAGGGTTTTGAAAAGATTGAGGATCTTCAGGAAGAGACGGGGCGGGTAATGGCGGAGCACGACCTAGTCGTTTTCTTTTCTGCAATGGGAATTTGTGTGAGGAGCATAGCACCTTATCTAAAGGATAAGCATAGCGATCCAGCCATTATATGTATTGATACCACTGGTAAATATGTCATATCCGTGGCATCGGGGCACATTGGTGGAGCGAATGAATGGACTAGCCGAATTGCTTCAATACTGGGAGCGGAACCCATCATCACTACGCAAAGTGACCGACAGGGGCTTTGGGCGCTGGATACTCTGCCTAGACAGTTTGGCTGGAAATTGGAAACGGTGGGGGCGACTCTCAATGAGGCGATTACCAAGTTTGTAGATGGTGTTCCAACTGCTCTTTTGCTAGATATGCGATGCGACTACCTAGAGCGTACTAAGCCCAGTTATGTAGATGTCTATTATCATCTGGAAGACTTGGATATCTCAAAGTATCAATTGCTAATTGCAGTGACTCCAAGAGAGCTTTCTGACCTTAGTATTCCACAAATTCTTTACCGCCCTCAAGTGCTACACTTAGGCATCGGGTGTCGTCACAAAGCCAATCCTCAGGGGGTCAGTGAATACATTCTCAAGCAACTTCATACAGCAGGTTTCTCGGAGCTCTCTATAGCGAGTATTAATAGCATTGAACTAAAAAGAGGCGAACCAATTATTGAGAGACTTGGGGAGAAGCTGGGGGTAGTGCCACAATACTATTCGGCCGATCAACTTGAGGAGATAGAGGTGCCCAATCCTTCTAATAAAGTAAATGAGGTGACCTCCTCACCCAGTGTTTCAGAAGCATCAGCTCTTCTTGCTTCAAATGGAGGAGTGCTGGTTATTGAGAAACAAAAAGGAAAGCTATCGGAGGGAAACGACTTCACTTTTGCTCTAGCTATTGATGCCAATGCCCTACCCCATGGACACATAGAGATTGTGGGGGCAGGTCCTGGTGATCCGGAGCTTATTTCTGTGCGAGGAAAGCATTTCCTACAGCAAGCCGATTTAATCCTCTATGCAGGTAGTCTGGTGCCAATTGAACTCACCTATTACGCCAAACCAGGTGCTACAGTTCGGAGCTCTGCCGACATGAATTTGGAGGAGCAATTTGCCCTTATGAAGGAGTTTTACGACCGCCACTGCTTGATTGTACGTCTGCATACGGGTGACCCTTGCATCTACGGTGCCATTCAGGAGCAGATGGCACTCTTCGACGAAGCAGGAATGAGCTATCACATCACCCCTGGCATTTCATCTTTTCTTGCAGCAGCAGCGGAATTGAGGTCTCAATTCACCATTCCGGAGAAGGTACAAAGCATCATTCTCACCCGTGGAGAAGGGCGAACTCCTATGCCAGAGAAAGAGCAGCTACACAAGTTGGCAGCCTCTCAAAGCACTATGTGCATCTACCTCAGCGCCACCTTAGCAGAAAAGGTGCAGAGTGAATTGCTGGTACACTACCCACCTGAGACGCCCGTAGCAGTTTGCCACAAACTCACGTGGAAAGAGCAAAAGATCATTAGAGGAGAGCTACGAAACCTGGCACAAATCATTCGAGACAATAAGTTGACACTCACCACGCTAATAGTAGTGGGTGAGGCGATTGATAATCGCGAGGGACTATCCAAACTCTATAATGATTCATTCAAACATCTATTCCGGAAATGAGTTCGATTAAGATCATATCTCTAGGAAGTGGGGTCCCTGATAATATCACACTAAGAGCTTTTACTGCGTTAAAAGAGAGTGATATTATCTTTGCACCTAGTGGGGAAGCCGTGAGAGTGCTAGAGCGACTGAAGCCGCTCGAGGATCTTCTCCTAAAAGTAGAGCAGTTTGATATCCCGATGAAAAAGGATCCAAGTTTGGCTATAGGGGTGTACGACAAAGTCACTCAAAGGCTTTATGATCTTTATATGAAGGAGCAGCAAGTGTCCTTGGTCACTATTGGCGATGCTGGCATTTACTCATCTGCCTTCAAGATCATTGCAGAGCTCACCAAACGTGGTGCAAAAGTGGAGGTGCTACCAGGCGTCCCATCATTTGTCGCTGGTATGGCACAAGCTATGGTACCTCTTGTTGAGCAAGGACAAAACCTTACCCTTCTTTCCCAGGTAGGCTCCATTTCAGATATTGTTACTCCCCTTGCCAATGGTTCGGTTGTTGCCATCATGAAGTTATCCCTTTACCAGGAGAGCATCAAAGAGTTGCTCCGCCAAGGGAACTACTCATTTACCTATATGGAGTGGCTTGGAGATGAGAAGCAATTCCTCACCTCGGATCTGGAAAGCTTTCTCTCTCGCACTTGCCCCTATTTTTCTATCATTGTCATAAAACCTCAAAGCGTATGAAGCGTATTCTCATCTTATTATTCGCTATGATAGCTCTTTGGTCTTGCAAAGAGGATCAAAGCAACCAGAGCGAACAGCTTGAATCAGTAGATTATATCAAGTATGCCAAAGGATTGAACATCCAAAAAGGGGAGGGCTACACCTTGGTAGATATGACCGATCCTGCCAATGAAAACGAACAGATTTGGAAGTATGCCTTAGTTCCAAGAGGCACGCAACCCAAAGGAATCCCCAATGATTATGTAGTGATTGAGACGCCAGTGAGGCGTGCAATTGTTATGACGACGCTCCAACTCTCCAACTTTATCAAGCTCGATGCAATCGACAAAGTGGTGGGAATGCCGAGCACCCGCTTTCTTTTCAACGAACAGATGAAAGCTCAATTGGCAGATGGTCGTAGCAAACGCATTGGCATTGAGGGAAACTTTGATACCGAACTAATTATGGCGATCCAGCCTGATATCATCCTAGTTTCCCCCTTTAAGCGAGGGGGCTATGATGTGCTCCAAACCCTCGGCACTCCATTAGTTACTTTTCTTGGATATAAGGAGCTGACCCCTCTTGGGCAAGCTGAATGGATCAAGTTTATTGCCCTACTCCTTGACGATGAAGAGCGTGCGGAGACGATATTCAATGGCATTGAGGAGCGATACAACGCCCTAAAAGCCTTAATTCCAGAGGATATTGAACGACCAAAGGTACTGAGTGGAGAGCTCCACGGTGGCAACTGGTATGTAGTGGGTGGCGAAAGTTATCTTGCCCATCAATTCACCGATGCCGGGGCAGAATACTTCATGATGGACAATGAAGAGTCAGGTGGCTTCTACGTGGACTTTGAAACAGTTTACGCACAAGGTGCCAATGCCGACTTTTGGAGAATTCTCAATAGCTATCCAGACACCTACAGCTACGAGGTACTCGATAAAACGGATAGCCGCTACCGCGACTTCAAGGCATTTAAGGATAAGAAAGTGGTCTACTGCAATCTCTCCGAGCGTCCCTTCTACGAGCTATCGCCCGTAGAGCCAGATGTGGTATTGGCCGACCTTATCAAGGCCTTTCACCCACAATTACTTCCAGATCACCAGCCTGTTTTCTATGAAGTATTGAAGTAATACCTATTCGTATGGCTACCAAACGCAATATTATTCTTTTTGTACTGGGTATCTTCTCCATACTCCTCTTTTTCCTACTCAATCTAGCCCTCGGTACCATTCCAATACCCACGCTAGATGTCTTCCGCATACTGATTGGGAAGGAGACTACTGGCGGCGAGATATGGAATAATATTATATGGAAAAGTCGCTTTCCACAAACCATCACCGCCTTCATTGCTGGTGCTGCGCTCTCTATTAGTGGACTGCAGATGCAAACCGTATTCCGCAATCCCCTTGCTGGCCCTTCTGAGTTGGGTATTAGTTCTGGTGCGAGCTTAGGCGTAGCCACCTTGATACTCCTCTCGGGAAGTATCAGCCAAAAAGCCCTCACCCGCATGGGTTTTATTGGAGAAATGGCCGTATCCATTGCTGCGATCATAGGGGCAATGGCAGTGATGGTGCTGATCATTCTCATCTCCAAAAAGGTGCGAGGCAATGCCATTCTACTGATTATGGGTGTCATGATCGGCTATATTGCCAATGCCATCATCGGGGTACTCAAGTTCTTCAGCAATGATGAGGATGTTCGTAGCTACGTCATCTGGGGCCTTGGTAGCTTCTCCAAGGTGAGTGGAGATCAAGTCTACACCTTCGTCATCATCATGCTGATCCTAATTCCCCTCTCATTTCTGCTCATCAAGCCACTCAACCTACTCCTCCTTGGCGAAAACTATGCCCGCAACTTAGGTCTCAATTACACCAAGGCACGCAATGTCATCATCTTCTGTTCCTGCGTCCTTACCGCCATTGTCACCGCTTACTGCGGTCCGATCGTCTTCCTAGGCATGGCAGTACCACACCTTTGTCGCACCCTCTTCTCCACCTCCAACCATATCATATTGGTGCCAGCGGTGACAGTGGTAGGGGCTTCGCTTTCGCTACTTTGCAACCTCATCGCTCGCATGCCAGGCTTCGAAGGGGCACTCCCCATCAACTCCGTCACCGCCCTAATCGGTGCCCCAATAGTGATATCCGTCTTATTTGATCGCAAAAGAACTGAGATAATATGATGAAGACTATTGCACTTAGGGACTTGTCCATTGGGTACAAGCAGAAGAATGGGGAGAAGGTTGTTGCCAAGCACCTCACCGCCTCAGTGAATGCAGGCGAACTGACCTGCCTCCTCGGCTCCAATGGAGTGGGAAAATCCACCCTACTCCGCACCATTGCCCGCTTCCAGCCCAAGCTAGCAGGAGAGGTATTGGTGCAAGATAAAGATATCAACCAGTACAAAGAGAGCGAACTATCCAAAGTAGTCGGCGTAGTACTCACTGAAAAGGTAGATGCCAATAACATGACCGTCCATGAGCTCATAGCCCTCGGAAGAAGCCCTTATACCGGCTTCTGGGGTCGCCTTGCTTCTCAAGACCGCCAAGCTGTAGATCTGGCCATTCAGCAGGTTCGTATCGAAAAACTGCGAGATCGCATGGTACACAGTCTGAGCGATGGAGAGCGCCAAAAGACCATGATCGCCAAAGCATTGGCTCAGGAGACCCCCATCATCATCTTAGACGAACCTACCGCATTTCTCGACTTCCCGTCCAAAGTAGATATGATGCAACTGCTGCATCGCCTCTCTCGAGAGTTGAATAAAACCATATTTCTCTCCACTCACGACCTTGAGCTCGCCCTCCAAATTGCAGATAAAATATGGCTGATGGACGATGATCGTCACCTCCATATCGGCACCCCTGAGGATCTAGCTCTATCGGGTGTACTCAGTCGTTTCTTCGAGCAAAAAGAGATCATCTTTGACCAAACCACCGGCCTCTTTCGCATCGAAAATGATTACGACCGACGCATCAAAGTGATCGGTCACGGCCACCTCTTCTCCATGGTTCGCAAGGCACTACTCCGCAACCGCATCTTAGCAGATCGTGAGGCAGAGACAGAGACCTACATTGATACCAGCGGAAGTAAGATAGTACTGCACCGCCCCGACACCCCTCCGATAGCTATTGATTCCATCGAAGAGCTCCTCCAAAGACTACTATGAATCTATTAATTCTAGGCGGAACTACCGAAGGTCGTAGGTGCGTAGAGGTGTGCGAAGAGGCAGGAGTACCATTTTACTACTCTACTTTTGGTAGCTCCCAAGAGATCACGCTACACAATGGGATCCATATTACTGGAGGAAAAGACAAAGCGGAGCTTCAAGCCTTTTGCCAAGAGAATAACGTAGGGCTCATCATTGATGCCGCCCACCCTTTTGCCACCAACCTACATAGCAATGTGGGTACCCTCCACCTACCTGTGATTAGATACGAAAGAGAGTTCCCAGCCATTCCAGCAGTAGTGCAGCAGGTTTCCTCTTTCGAGGAAGCCATCGCCCTACTTCACCAAGCAAAGCCTACCAAAGTACTCGCCCTTACTGGTGTGAATAGCATTGCCAAGCTACAGAGTTACTGGCAAGAGCACGAGATCTATTTCAGGGTGATGCCGATTGCCGAAACCGAGAAGACCATTGAGCGGACTGGTATCACTCGTTCCCAGATCATTTACTACGATAAAGAGCTGAACGATGAGGAGCTATTCCGCACGTTACAGCCCGACTTAATCATCGTAAAGGAGAGTGGCACCACTAGTGGCTTCACTGAAAAGGTCTCTGCTGCTCTCTCCTTAGGAATATCCGTTATCGCTATTACACGTCCTCCCCTTGGTTACATCCCCAACCTCACCGTCACCGGAAAGATAGGGCTCAGGCGAGGAATAGAGCAGTTGCTCCCAGAGTTCTTTCCCCAAAAGATTGGCTTCACCACAGGCACCACCGCCACCGCTGCCACCAAAGCAGCCCTTGTAGCCCTCCTAGAGGATATTGAGCTCTCCACGGTAGAAGTCACCCTTCCCGATGGCGAAATCATCCCCTTCCCCATTCAGTCGGTCACAGTCGAAGGAAATGAAGCCACCGCAGTAGCAATTAAGTACTCAGGCGATGACCCCGACGTCACCAATGGCGCTGAAATCTGTGCCACCGTATCTCTCCACAAAGGAAAAAGGGGGGTGAAGTTTAAGCAAGGCATCGGCGTAGGCAGAGTAACCCTTCCTGGGCTAGGTCTAGAAATCGGTGGCCCCGCTATCAATAAGACGCCACGGAGAATGATCACCTCCCTTTGCGAGGAGTTGCTCGACCTCACCCAAATAGGAGTAGAGATCACCATCTTCGTCCCCAAAGGCGAATCCATTGCCAAGAACACCTTCAACCCACGCCTTGGGATTGTAGATGGCATCTCCATCATCGGCACTACAGGAGTGGTCCGCCCCTACTCCAACGACACTTGGATCGCCTCCATACGGCGAGAGATGGAGGTCTCCAAAGCTGTAGGCGTTGAGCACTTAGTGCTCAACTCTGGTGGCAGGTCCGAAAAGTACCTCAAAGCCAGATTTCCCCACCTTCCCCCCAACGCCTTTATACAGTATGGCAATTTCATTGGAGAGACCCTTACTTTCGCTCATCAGCTCACCTTCCCTACCGTTACTCTCGGCATCATGCTGGGTAAAGCGGTCAAGCTAGCTGCAGGCGAACTAGATACCCACAGTCATAAAGTAACGATGGATAAGGAGTTTCTCAAGCAGGTACTAACAGAATCTAGAGAGGAAGTTGATATCAGCGGGATCACCTTGGCACGAGAAATATGGCAATTAATACCCAATAAAGCATCCAAATTCTACCAGCTCATCATCCAGCATTGTTATGAGGTGTGCCAGCCCATTGTGCCACACACCTCCTTGGAGATACTTCTGATTGACGACACTGGCCAGTTTATTTCACAAAAACCATGAAACCATCTGCCTTTATTATTGCAGCTCCCACCTCGGATAGTGGCAAGAGCACCATCACTATTGGACTACTTAGGGCACTTAGTCGCCAAGGATACCATGTCCAGCCCTTCAAGTGTGGACCCGACTATATTGATCCCAAGCTACATAAAAATGCATCGGGAGTCGATTCCGTGAACCTCGACCTCTTTATGCAGAGCGAAGAGAGTGTCCGAACTCTTTTCAGTAGCTATCAAGCCCCTAGCGACGCGGCTGTTGTGGAGGGGGTAATGGGTCTTTTTGATGGCTATGATCGGGACAGAGGCTCCACCGCACACCTTGCAGAGGTACTTGATCTGCCTATCGTCCTCGTCCTCACACCCAAGTCAATGGCCTACAGCGTTGCTCCCCTACTCTACGGCATCAAGCACTTTCGGCCAGAGCTCAATATACTAGGCGTGATTTTCAATAAGGTCAATTCCCCAAAGCACCTAGCTTATCTGCGTGACGCTGCTAATGATGTAGGGGTAAAGGTGCTCGGCTCTATTCCTACAGATAAAACACTCACTCTCCCGAGCCGCCACTTAGGATTGATTACCGATGATCAAGAAGCACTAGAGGCACACGCCAATCAAGCCGCCAACCTTGTAGAAGCACATATCAACCTCACTCAATTGCTTGCTGATTCTCAATATCAGCCTATCTCAACAATATCACCTATAGGAAGTAATGCACCTAAAGGCACAAAAAAAATAGCGGTGGCTCGCGACGAAGCTTTCAACTTCATCTATACCGAAAATATTCGGATGCTGGAGCAGTTTGGCACGATCACTTATTTTAGTCCCACCCACGATAGCCAGCTCCCCGAGTGCGACCTGCTATACCTGCCAGGAGGGTATCCCGAGCTATATGCAGAGCAGCTCTCTCAGAATAGTGCGATGATTCAGCAAATCAAGACCTATGCCGAACGCCAAGCCCCTCTCATCGCTGAGTGTGGGGGGATGCTTTATCTCTCTAAGAGTATCATCACTGCAGAGGGAAAGGAGTACCCAATGGTGGGTCTCTTTAATCATAGTGCTACGATGGAAGGAGCCCGGCTCACCATCGGCTACCGACAGTTGGAGCTCTTTGGCGTACCGCTCAAAGGACACGAGTTTCACTACTCACATCTCACACCCACAGACGAAGGAGTCACCAACCAATTGAATGCTACAGGCGAACCAGTAGACACGCTACTTTTCCAGCACGGAAAAGTGATCGCCACCTATACTCATCTCACCTTCACCGCCGAATTTCTCTCCCGTCTCCTAGAGCCATAGCTTAGCGGAGTAGGACGGAGACCATTCTGCCCTCCACTCTGAGTTGTTGCTCTGCCCAGAGCTCAAGATGCATCACCACCTTTCGATCGGTAACCTCTTGAATAGTAGCACGAAGCTCAAGAGAACACTCCATAGGTGTAGGGGCAAGGTAGTCAAGCCCCAAGTGGGCAGTCACGTACCGCAAACTAGGAAGTGACGCCATATCTCTGCTAAAGTGTCGGTAACCAGCGGCAGCGGCAGTTCCATTACCGTGGCAATCTAGGAGGGCAGCAATCAGTCCACCATAAACATTCTGCGGATAGCCACCAGTAGCATACTCTGGTGGCGTATAATGGGCTACGGCAGTGTCACTAGCAGGGTCGTTATCCAGCCAGTAACTCTTCAAGTGAAGACCATGCTCATTAAGCCTTCCACAACCATAGCAATGGCTAAACTCCTCTGTATAATAATCTTGAAATGCCTTCATATTTAATCTAGTATTGATATGCCTGCAATTTACCAAAACTAAAGTTGACTCCCCAACCTATTCGAGACAGAATCTTTTAGGGACAGCGTGGAAGAGTTTCCACTTTGGAGCATGGGATCAACATAAAAGGCTCGTTCCACAATTGTGAGACGAGCCTTTATTATTTAAGGTCTGATAGCCTTACTTTCGAGTAGCGTTAGCTGTCCAGGATCCCTCCTTAGTTGTATAAGCAGCGATGGTGAGCTTCTCTGCATCGATTCTGATTACTCCAGCCTCATCGGAACTAAGTGTCACAAGCGTATTTTCACCCTTTTCCATCTTTACGCCAGAGAGTGTAGGGATATTCTTTGAGCTGAAGCGGAAGGTATAAGTATCCCCCACCTTAACCACAGTAATAGTCACCTTTTCACCAACAGCGAGGTTAAGACCATCCTTGGTAGAAGCATAGCTCGCAGTACCTTCGTACCTGCCAACAAACAGATCCGCATCAGCAGGATCTTGGTTACATGAAGTAAAGGCAATAGCCATCAACACCATAGCAGCCATTGCTGCAAAAATCATATTCAACTTTTTCATCACGTTCTCAACTTTAAATTGTTAATACTAACATCATTTGCAAGGTAATCATTTTCACCCTAAGGCGAAGCCTAATTACACTATTTTATTGGAATAATATCACATTACCCCACATACATTTCATATCTTTTCATGCAGTTCGTGCCCACAATCACCTACCTGTGGCGTAATTTACGACCAGTATTGGCGTTGAAATTACGGTACTCCTCATACACCTTAAAAGCCTTTTCGGGAGTTAGCTGATTAATCAGTGCACTCATAAAAGACTGAGAGGCCTGATGACGCTTTTCAGTGAGTGCCTGTATCTTTTTATAGTAGTCGAGATACTGTTCGGAAGTAATTTTACCTCCCAA
Source organism: Porphyromonas somerae DSM 23386 (assembly GCF_000372405.1). Classification (GTDB taxonomy): domain Bacteria; phylum Bacteroidota; class Bacteroidia; order Bacteroidales; family Porphyromonadaceae; genus Porphyromonas_A; species Porphyromonas_A somerae. The sequence continues at coordinate 39,649 of NZ_AQVC01000006.1, forward strand.
CTTAGATATCTCATCATACACTTTGCGTATTCCTGCCCAAGAGGAAACGCGAACCTCATCGTACTTATCTAGCTCTTTTGAAACCAACTGCTTCTCCTCTGCCGAGAGCCCTGCTGCCTTGGCGATGGCTTCGATCCGCTCCTTTTTGAACTGCTCGTGCACCGCACTTTGGTCGCTGATCTCTTGTTCCACGCTGGAACTAAGGAGCAGTTCTCTATGGTTATTTGCAAAGAGTAGAGAGGGAGTAGTAAAACTCAATAACACCAATAGTACAAATGCCCTCAATCTATTTTCCTTCATAATATCTAACATTACCTTGAACTTATCACGCTTTGATCATCCTCCTCCATATAAATGAACCCCCAATAGTCTTCGTTGGTATCATCTAGTAAAAACTGCTGAAACTCCTCATCACTCATATCATAAGCATTGAGCTCTACTGGATCTGGGAGGGTGGATTGCTGGAGTGGAGATAGAGTCCACAAAGAGACGGCAAGCAACAGCACGGCCGCAGCTCCTATAGACCAATAGACATAAGGTTTCCATAACTTACGTGTTTGAGACTTTACCTCACTCTGTACCTTCTCCTCCTCTTCAATTCGTTGCTTCAAGCGCTCCTTGAAGGTGGCAAAATAATTTTCGGGAGTTACGAATGGGTGCAAAGGATCATTTTCAATATTTTTACGTTCAAAATTGGGGGTCATCACACATCAACTATCTAACTATTAATTGCTCTATCTGTGGGTTTGATGCACTAATCGCTGATTGGTTTAATCACCTACTTAATCTTTTTTAGGGGGTGGAAGGGTCACTCCTCATCAATCCCCATAGCCTTTTTGATCTTCTTCACAGCGTGGTGATAATTGGCTTTGAGTGCACCTTCACTGGTGTTGGTAATTTCGGATATATCCTTGTAAGGGAGGTCTTGAAAATAGCGAAGCTCAAAGGTCAGCTTTTGTTTTTCTGGTAGTTGGTCTATCGCTGCCATAAACTGAGCTTCTGCAAGGTCGCCATCAAAGTAGGGGTCGCTCATAAGCATCTGAGTGAGGTCATATTCCTCAGTGGTTAATGGTAGTCGTTGCATCTTCTTCTCCTTACGGATATGTGAAAGTGCCTCATTGGTGGCAATACTATAAAGCCAAGTGCTCAACTTTGACTGCCCCTTAAACGTACCGATATGTCGCCAGACCTTTACAAGGGTATTCTGTAGCACATCATCGGCCTCCTCATGTCGGTAGACAATACGACGAATCACCGCATACAACTGCTGGGAGTAGCGATCTACCAAAAAGCTAAAGGCCACCTCTAGGGTATCGGGATGGGTGAGTAGCTTCAATAGTTCCTCATCGGATATATCGTGGGGGATATTCATTTATCGGCTTCCTCAGCTTGCTTATTATCCTCTTGTGTATTTGGGCTTCTACGCAATTCGGGATAGTCTATGCGAGAGTGATACATATTGCGCAGCTTATCTATAAATACGAACTTTGTGGTCTCTATATCGCGGAAAGTGAGCGGTGTATTTTTGAGATAACCATCGGTCATGATACCATCAACGATCTTATTGACATGATCTATCAGTACCTGCTCGGTAATTTCCTTGAGACTTCGGGAAGAGGCTTCCACAGCATCGGCAAGCATCATCACACCCTGCTCTTTCGTCCATGGGTTGGGTCCTGGATAGTGGAAGATACTCTCATCAATCACCGCATCGGGGTTTTCATTTTTATACTTGATGTAGAAGTACTTAGTCATCCCCAGACCATGGTGGGTGCGGATAAAGTCGATGATGGGCTTTGGAAGCTTGGCTTTCTCTGCCATTTCGATGCCATCGGTCACATGCTTGATAATAATGCGCGCACTCTGATCGTACGAGAGTCGATCGTGCGGGTTATTAGCACCTTGGTTTTCGGTAAAGTAGGTAGGGTTTTTCATCTTCCCTATATCATGATAGAGTGCCCCACTCCTCACAAGCCGCACATCACCACCGATTTCTCCAATAGCCTCAGATGCCAAAGTGGAGACATTGAGTGAATGCTGGAAGGTACCTGGTGCTACCTCGCTTAATTGCCTCAATAATGGTTTATTGATATCGGACAGCTCTACTAAGCTAATACTAGATATATACCCGAATACTCGCTCAATAACATAGACCATCAAGTAAGCAAACATCAGGAAAATGAAGTTGATCACGAGATAGAATAGAATATTCCAATCCATACTCTCTGGCACTCCCTGACGGGCAATCAGCATGGCGTAGTAAGAGACAACCATACCAAACAAGGTGGCAAAACTGGTACGAATCAAGTCGCTGCGCTGCGAAAGGTTTCTCAGAGTAACCAATACAATTTGTCCCGCAATCAGCTGAATCACCACAAACTGTAGAGGAGATGGCACCACCAAGGCAGCTAGTAGCACCGTAACTAAGTGGGTGATAGAAGCGGTACGGCTATCAATAAACACACGTACCTGTATCGCCACGATACTAAATGGGATCATATAGGTGACTGCAGGCTCAATGGGGACAAGGATATAAGCCAAAGCCACCAGCAGGGAGACATTGAGAACTAAGAAAACAGTGTTCTTTATCTGCTTTAATAACTCCTCCCTAAAGGCGACAAGGTAAGAGAATAGAACTAAAAACAAGAAGAGGATCAAGAAGAATTGACCAATCAAAAGGACGATGCTCTCAGCGGTGGTGGTAGAAGCGTGTTCAAAAGCTGTGCGATACCCCTCCAAAACCTGATAAATTTCGGGGGTTACCACATCGCCTGTACCAACTATTCGCTCTCCTTTCTGTACCTCACCTACTATATCCGTTACCGTTGCCAACCTTGCATTTTGCATCTGATTGGTCTTATTCTGGTCTAGCACTAGGTTACTGCTGAGGTACTTCTCTATATTAATCTGCTGCAACACCTGTGGGCTGAGGTTGTGAGGTGCGCTTTGCATCGCATAGTCATATGCCATCCTCGCATTAAAGATATCATTGGCATCTTTACGTATTGCCACATTCATCTCATCCACCACGAAGATATAACCGCCCTCTTGGCTGGCTAGCAGGTCATACGCATCATTAGAGAGAATCCCTCTATCGTATATCTCATCTAGGATCTTATGGATATACTGTATATAGTCACTGGTCACTTCGCCACCTAGCCGGCCTTCTGTAAAGTCCTTGGTGATTTGATTTTTCGCCGAGAGTTTTACAGAGCTACTCAGCGTGAAGTAATTGATTATAGTGCGTTCGATACTATCTCGCTCCAATACTTTCTGTGCGTCACTCTTATACACAGGGAAGCTATAGGGTGCCGTGAGCACCCCTTCATACCTCCAAGGCTGACCAATGCTATAGTCGTACTTAAACTTTAGCTTAGTAGGATAGAGCAGCGTCATCAAGACGGCTGCCACCACAAAGATCAAACCACTTTTTATTTTACTAGATTTATATAGAGCCATAAGGAATAGGTATCTAAACGTGTCTATCTAGCTACTAGATATACCACTTATCAAAATAGAAGAAGATTTTTTTGGATACACTCCCACAGGTGAACATTAATCGGTCACCTGTGGGAGTCCTATCCATCTTTCTTAAGAAAAATTCAATTACTTAGCTTCCATCCCCCTACGACGGCGGGCACTAATTAGCGTATTTCGCATCAGAGAGATAATGGTCATAGGCCCCACGCCACCAGGTACAGGAGTAATGTATGAGGCCTTAGGAGCCACTTCGTCGAACTTAACATCGCCCGTGAGCTTGAATCCACTCTTGCGACTAGCATCGGGCACACGAGTAGTCCCTACGTCTACCACTACTACACCCTCCTTAACCATATCACCGGTAAGGAATTCTGGCGTGCCAAGGGCAGCAATGATGATATCCGCCTCACGAGTAATCGCAGCGATATCCTTAGTCCTACTATGGCAGACCGTCACTGTCGAATCTCCTGGATAGGCCTTGAGCATCATCAGCTGTGCCATTGGCTTGCCTACGATATTACTTCTACCGAGCACCACACAGTGCTTGCCCTTTGTCTCAATATTATAGCGCTTCAGTAGCTCCAAGATACCTGCTGGTGTGGCAGAAACAAAAGATGGCAACCCGATACTCGTTTTCCCCACATTGATAGGATGGAAACCATCGACATCTTTATTAGGGTCGATTGCCTCAATAATCTTTTGCTCATCTATATGCTTAGGAAGGGGGAGTTGAACGATAAACCCGTCCACACTATCATCATTATTCAAGCGATCTATAGTATCAAGTAGCTCTTTTTCTGTCACGTTGTCTTCAAACCTAATCAGCTCATCTTCAAAGCCTAGTTCGTGACCCGTTTTCATCTTAGAGGCAACGTAAGTCTCGCTACCACCATCATGCCCCACCAGTATTGCCACCATCTTTGGGGGCTTATGCCCAGCAGCAACAATCTCTTTTACCTCGGCAGCAATCTCAGCCTTCATGTCAGCTGAAATCTTTTTGCCATCCAATAATTGATAATTCATAGTTTGATATTTTACATTAACACGTTCTATTGATACAACAAACGATGTCTACAAATGGTTGAGGGCACTTACCTTCCTCCCATTTGTCGCTTCAAGGCACCCATATTCATACCTCTCCGACCACCTTTTGCACCGCCCATCAGTTGCATCACCTTGCGAGCCTGCTCAAATTGCTTCAGTAACTGATTCACTTGTGCCACCTCCACACCACTTCCAGCTGCAATACGCTTACGTCTATTACCATCAATGATTTTGGGATTCTCCCGCTCCTCGGGGGTCATCGAGTAGATAATAGCTTCAATTCCCTTAAAAGCATCATCATCCACATCAAGGTCACGGATCGCCTTACCTACCCCAGGGATCATCCCTAATAAGTCCTTAAGGTTACCCATCTTTTTAATCTGTTTGATCTGCTCAAGGAAGTCATTGAAGTCAAATTGATTCTTCTTGATCTTTCGCTCAAGTTCCTTAGCCTTCTCCTCATCGTACTGGTCTTGCATCCGCTCCACGAGCGATACCACGTCGCCCATTCCTAGGATACGATCCGCCATACGCTTAGGGTGGAATACATCAAGAGCATCAAGTTTCTCACCCGTACCGATAAACTTAATCGGCTTCTCCACGACCGAACGGATAGAGAGGGCCGCACCACCACGGGTATCACCATCGAGCTTGGTGAGCACTACTCCATCAAAATTGAGACGGTCGTTAAACTCCTTGGCGGTATTCACGGCGTCCTGACCCGTCATTGAGTCAACCACGAATAAGATCTCAGTAGGATTCACCGCCTTCTTGATATTGGAGATCTCCTCCATTAGCACCTCGTCAACGGCCAAACGACCCGCTGTATCGACAATCACTGTGGTGAAGCCCTCCTTTTTGGCTTTCTCAACAGCATGCTCAGCAATCTCTACAGGATTCTTATTACCCTCTTCAGTATAGACAGGCACCTTGATCTGTTCGCCAACTACTCGCAGCTGCTCAATAGCCGCAGGTCTGTAAACGTCACCAGCTACCAACAGAGGTTTCTGACCACGCTTATCATGTAGATACTTCGCCAACTTACCCGAGAAAGTAGTCTTACCTGACCCCTGCAGACCACTCATCAATATGATGTTGGGCTTCCCATCAAGTACTAGCTCCGACGTCTCACCACCCATCAGAGCGGTCAGTTCATCATGGACAATCTTCACCATCAGCTCACCTGGCTTCACAGCAGTGAGCACCTTCTCTCCAATCGCCTTCTCCCTCACTCTCTTGGTAAAGTCACGAGCGACATCAAAGTTAACGTCCGCCTCAAGAAGTGCAATCCGTACCTCCTTAATGGTATCAGCAATATTTAGTTCCGTGATAGAGCCCTCACCCTTGAGGTTTTTCATCACTCTATCCAATCTATCCGAAAGATTATTAAACATCTCTTACTCTTAGAAATATATGATTTTACTTACCTCGCAAATTTACCAATTATTTTGCACCTCACTCAGGAGTCGCAATACCGAAACCTACTACCCGCTAAAATTGGAAGTAGATAAAGGGTTGTACACCTATGGAGCGGAACTGTACAAGGATGATAAAGACAATAGCTAATAGCATAGCCTGACCCACAAGAGGAAGTCGTGTCACAAACCCTTGAATGTTGCGACGAATGGCCCCAGGTGTAAAGTGAACTAAGAAGCCTATTGCCATAAGTATGGAAACCACTTGATATCCTGCTATGAACTGACCCGCCACCTCGGGGTGGAACTCATGGGCAATCATATCCAGCATTACCCAGACATCCGACAGATTTTCCATACGGAAGAAGATCCAGGCAAAGGCAACAAAGTGGAAGGTGAGCAACACCGAGAAAAAGCGGACGATAGGATTCATCCCCTCCCCAGTAGGTCGCAAGAAACCGACAAATGAGAGCAACCACTTATGCAGAGCAAGTGCCAAGCCGTGCAAGCCACCCCATATGATAAACCTAAGGCTAGCCCCGTGCCACAACCCTCCAAGCAACATGGTAATCAGTAGATTGATATAGGTGCGTAGCTTGCCCTTCCGATTACCTCCGAGCGATATATAGAGGTAGTCTCTAAGCCACGAGGAGAGCGAAATATGCCACCGTCGCCAAAATTCAGTGATAGTAGCCGATTGGTAGGGGAAGTTGAAGTTGATGTTAAATCTAAAGCCCAACCAAAGTGCTATCCCAATAGCGATATCTGAGTAGCCCGAAAAGTCACAATATATTTGGAGAGAGTAGCCATACACCGCCATCAGATTCTCAAAGCCCGTATAGAGCGATGGGGCATCAAAGACTCTATCCACAAAGTTGAGACTGATATAATCTGAGATAACGCCTTTTTTAAGCAAACCGAAAAGAATCAGATAGAGGCCTTCGCCAAACTCCTCCCGTGTTACCACTGGAGTGCGGTATATCTGCGGGATAAAATCTTTCGCCCTTACGATAGGACCAGCCACCAATTGGGGAAAGAACGAGACATAAAATAGGTAGTCCACCCACTTGCGGAGTGGCTTGATCTCACCTCGGTAGATATCAATCACATAGCTCATTGATTGGAAGGTGAAGAAGGAGATCCCAACGGGTAAGAAGATATCAAACTGATGTGGCTCAAAGGGAGTACTCACCCACCCTAGCCACTCTCCGGCACTATAGAAAAGCGGACCAAAAGTATTGTACAGAAAGCCGGTGTACTTAAAGTACCCAAGCATTCCGAGATTGAAAACAATGGATACCAGCAGCCACCACTTTTTTCCTTGCCCCGAAGCCAAAGAGATGCGGTGACCAACTAGAAAATCGACCGTAGCGGTGAGGATGATAATAGCAGCATACGCACCACTACTCTTGTAATAAAAGTAGAGCGAGAAGAGCACCACATAGATAATCCTCGCCATCTGCCGATGTCTCAGAGCATAGTAAATGGGGATAAAGCAGAGAAAGAGAATCAAAAAGAGCCCACTATTGAAGATCATCGGTGCCTCGGGCTGGTATTTTAGCAAGTCTAGCATATATTACACAAGGATATGGATACTAATGTTGATCTCCAATCAGTCACAACTTACTTTCGTCTCGATTTTTCTTGGTAAAAGAGGGGCCTCTGACGCTCCAAGTAATGCCTAAAATCACTCAATAGTGCATAGGCAATCGCTTTACCCGACTCATCATATCCTTCTCTCGTCAGGTGTATTCTATCTTTTGAGAGCATCCCTGCCTCTAGCAGAGCATCCACGCAAGCTATTCCTCCAAAAGCACTATAAACATCAATATAGCCACAACCCAGATCAGCGGCCTCTTGCTCCAATACCTTAGCCACCTCAGCAGCATAAGGACAAGGAGTCCAGCGGTAAACTCCCCGACGTACCCTTTTGGACGTATAGGCCGAGACAGGTGACGTAAGAATAATAGCAGTAGTGGGCAACGCTCTCTGCAAAGCTCCTACAAAACTCCTCACATTACTAGCAAACTGTGTGGAGGAAAATCTGTGAACTAACATATCATTTGTTCCCAATGAAATGATTAGTAGTCGAGGACGTAGTAGCTCCAAATGATCTACAAAACCACGTTGATTCATTGAACTATAAAAAGCCCCATTATAGCCAATGGTATGTAGGAGCGGACCAGGATAGCCATTTTCCAGACTAGCACCATACCACCTTGCCCCTTTCGGGGCTACTAGGGTCAGTGACGAGGCGGGTAGATACAGCCTCAGCGTATCAGCAATCGGTTCTTCCGATGTAGTTAATAAACGTTGCGATGGGCTATCCCCTTTGAGATACAATGGGGGTGTAGAGGCGTCTCGAAACACCACCACTTTTTTTATCGGATAGAAGTCAGTCGCTGTTATCTCTACATCACTTATCCCATTTGTAGTAAGGGTAATACCTGTAGGGCTAGAAGAGCCGACATATTTTCGTGATGTGATAAAACTCCCTGACCACCCACTCTTATTGCCTGATATCTTAGCTGGTTGGGGCTGATTGCTACGCAGAAAACGATAGGGAGCTACCCACCCTAAGCCACCAATTCCAAAGTAATCATCGAAAAACTGACGGATAGGCATACTAAAGTAGCCCCCTTGTACGTGCGAATCGCCAAGATGAATAATCGGAATCGTCTCACCATTCATAGGCGAGGCACAGAGTTGCCAGAATTCGTCCAAATAGCCATCGGGGGCTTTTAAGGTACAGAGTTCCACCTTCAAGAGATCAAGCTTAGAGGGCTTTGGGGCTGCAACATTTGGACAAAATGGAAGCAACAACAGCAGAAAAGCCATATGAAATCTACTAATTCTCATCTTCTTCTACTCCTCCACCAACGAGAGATAAAGACGCTTAGCCAGTTGTCTTCCACCAGCTCCACTGAGATGGGTATAATCCTTCGCCATCCACCCTTTCTCTACTAAATTCTTCACACCGCCAAGTTCCTGTATTACCTTGTAGGTATCCCAGTACAAACAGCCCTCCTCTTTAGCCAACTTCTTTTGAATCGCGCGCACTTTATAGACCCCCTTAAGCGTGGTGACATTACCCTCTTCAATAGTTGCTCTATCCGAAACGGAAAGCAATAACACAAATGCATCAGGATAGAGTGCCTTGATATGCTCCAGACTCTTCTTCATCTTCCTATAATACCAGTAGTAATCATCGCCATTTTCCTCGGTAGAAAGTGCATTTAGCCCAAACGAAAGAATAATGAATCGGTAATCCCTCACCCCGCTCATCTCACTGCAGAGAGCGTCACTCAGGCGAGTCAACTCACCACCAGAAGCACCTCTTCGACTCATATTATCTACAGAGACTCCCGAAGCTCCGTCCAAGTAAATGCCGTGAATATCTATATCATCGCTCTGCACACTGAGCTTGAGAGAAGAGATATTTTGCCCTCGTTCTTCCCATAGAGCTAAAGCACCATCAGCTGTAGCACTCAAATCGTGTGAAGAGACAATGGTATCATTAATAGTGGTAGACAACACTGAGGCCGATTTGCTTTGGTAAAGCAATGCAACCCGATCTACTGGAGAACGCATCTTAAAAGTTACTTCTCCACTGCCTGAGAGGTGGTCATACTGACCTGATGCAGTATACACCCCCTTCTCCAATAGAGTATGAGCTTTCCATTGTCCACTAAAGCGATGCTTGATTGAGGTCCGGAAACGTGCCGTAGGAGAAGTCAAAGGAAGGTACCCCACCCCCTTTCCGCCGTACTTCTGCTGGAGCATACGCCGAAGGTCGGCTACCAATATATCGCCCTCAGTAAAAGAATCGGAAAAGAAAGCAATGTGTAAAGGAGTCGTCCCAGAATCCTCAAGCCACTCGCGAAGGCGAGTAATACCATCACAATTTGGAGTGTAATCCACCAGTATAGAAAGACTATCACCTGGCTCCTCTACCAAAGGGCTTATCTCCTCACTATCGTTAGGCGAAGGAATAGAATCACTCATAAAGGAAGTCTCATCAAAATGATCTTCACTATCCGGACTAGGAATAGACAAGTCAATATCCGCATTTGAGCCGATGGCTTCTTCTGCCCCCTTCGACTTAGAAAACAAATCGCCCAATGGATTAAACACCTTAACCTCTCCATTCACCCTATTCAAAGCAAAGGAGATCAAGTAGGCCAATCCAATTGCCAACAAACAGACTAAAAAGCTCCGAAAGAGCCACCCCCCTTTAGACCAATTACTCATCCTCAAATACTGCTACCAAAACCATCACCAAAGGTACCACTTTTTCACCAAAGAAGCCCCTCCTCACCACCAATTACCATAAGGCTGATACACAAGTAGACAATAGAATAAAAACCATCTAGATAGAGCAACACTCTCATCTAAGTTGGTGGAACTCGAGGATATCGAGTAGCTTGAAGAAGGTGCCGTTGATGTTTTGGTGCCAGCTCTGGTGGAAGTGACCATAGCACCAGTAGGAGATGGGGTGATTGGCATCTTTAAGGCATTGATATAATTGATCCATTGTAGCTCTCTCGACATTCACATCTTCCATTAGGTTTTCGTCCTTTAAGCACCACGACGCAAGACCTAGCTTGCTTTGTAGCTCACAAAATGAGGGAGCTGTATGGGTAATGACGGCATCTACTTTGAATTTCTCTCCTATTACCGATAGCTTTTCAGTATCTAGGATAGGAGATTCATTTTCCCAATAATAGTTAGGCTCTAAAGGGTCTTGATCACTTGGTGCGGGGAAACGCCCCTTATTTTGCTGCCATGCCTTTATTCTGTACTGTCTATCTATAGAGATGGCACCTCCTACACATAGGATCGTAAGTCCAGCCGCCTGAATAATAGAGTAGTCTGGCACAGCGATAAATCGCTTGTGGTTGATGGCCTTTCCATCAAAGTAAGCTGGATTGTCGTGATTACCTCGTACAAAAACGACCCAATTATTGCTATCATTCAGTGGCTTACGATGACGCTTAGTCACTTCCTTATAGTAGCCTATTTCATTAAACCCAAAGCCACAGTCTCCAGCAACAATTAGAAGCGTGTTCTCCAATTGATACTGCAAACATAGCTTTCCTATCATTCCATTAAAGTCTCCATGAATATCCCCACAAACCACTACACTCTTGGCTTCAGGAAAACTCAAATGATAGATATCTTTTTGCCCTATTGTCTCTAAATTGTTACTCATCTGGCTTTATTCTTTTGGCGACACTCTGCTCTCCTCATTGCCCTAAATTCACCTAATAATTGGACATGTGACCTTCTCTTTGAGAAGTCGCTGACACTTCCGAAACTGCGTCCCCCTTTTGCTTCTCACTCGAAAGCCTATAGCTAAAATCATATCAAGGGCATAGAAAGTTACCTGATAATTCTTGCCATCAGAAGCAGTTGTCAAATAATCTTTGACAACTGAATTTGCATCTAACTCACTCTCCTCCAATATGTTTGCCACATGATAACTAATGGTTTGTTTAGAGGTGGCAAAAAGTTCTGCCATCTGATTTTGGTTCATCCAGATGTTTCCGTCCTTTGCATAGAGGATTACACTCGCTTTGCCATCATCAGTATTGTATATGATAATCTGCTTATCTTTCGCTTGCTTCATAGTGTCATTTTGTATTCTACTTTAATATAGTACTTATATTAAGAGGAAATCATCTTCTTCATCAGTAGTCTTATCCATAATTCCAGAAGTGTCATTTTGATACTTTTCTATTGATGTTGCGATCGCATCTAAACTCTTCTGAATAGTGGCATACTGATTTTTACTTTCAACCAGGACTTTGTAAATATCATTAATACCATTAGCCAAATCATCTTTGATAATTAAGGAACCAAAGAAATAATCCTTTAATCTTAGTACCTCATCAACAAAATACTTATCGTTATAAGTCCCAGAAATAGCAATCGGCATATCAAGATGACTATTGAGCCACTCAACGAACTTTGCACCATCTATTAGTTCCTTCGGTTGTTCAAAAGAATGTGTTCCCCCTGCACTCCATGTGCCTGACAAATAGAAGTATTTGCTTTCACTGGCGCCAATAGTAAATGACTTGTCCGTAAAGCTAGTATAAAGCTCTCTAATATACTTAACAAAAAGGGACTCTATAAATTCATCTGAAAATCTCAGCTTAATATTGTAGGCTGGCTCTTTCCCCACATTTGAAACCTTTAATACTATGAGATCATTTTTATGTGCCAAGGAAAAAACTAATCGTGCTCTTCGTTCTTCGTTCCATTGTCTTTTTATTTCATCCAACTGCTTTCGATTTTGCCTTAGACTCATCGAGGTATAAACAATCATAATAAAAGAAGCTGCTGCCCCTAGATAGCTTGCCCAAAAATAAAGCCAATCCACTGAGGAACCCACAATAGGGAACCCCCACTTTTCAGACACGTCTAATGAAAGTAAAATATTAAGACCAAAAGGCATCAATACAACGAGAACAATAAACAACCCTATCAACACATTTTTATTCATACACAAACTTTGTTTTTTTTAGTCATTCATCGGTTCAAATACCTGTGTGCTACTCCATAGGTAAAGCGATAAAATCATTTAGTTCTTTTCGACGTTCTTGCCACGTAGATAGGCGATCAGTAAGTAATTGGATAAAGAGCTTATTGTGACTAGGGACTATTAAATGGCATAGTTCATGAATAACCACATACTCTATACATGGGACGGGGACACGTGCTAACTCCAGATTAAATATCAAATGCCTTCGCTTTGTAATACAACTGCCCCATTTTCGTTTCATCTGCTTTACTTCCCAAGTAACGTTTTCCTCTCCATACATTCTCGCGAGCCTAGGCACCATCTCCCTCAACAGTGCTTTTAGCTCACCTCTCGCATACTCTTGAAGAAGCGCCTCCCTATTCTGTATAGTGGTCAATGGCTGAATACGCATCACCAACCATTCTCCTTTCCGCTCCACAAAGTGGGTTGTATTTGGCACCTCATCGATACGCAGACGATAACGCTGTCCCAGTAGATAATGGCTTTCTCCATTGATATATTCCCTCTTCTCTTGCCTTGCTTGAGCAGCAATTTCCTCTCTCTGCTTACATACCCACCCCCACTTTGAAATCACAAAAGTGTAAATATCCACTTCATTCAGGTAGCGGGGAGCAGAGATATGCACCCGACCATCAGGAGGATATACAGATAGATGGAGATTTTTTATCTCTTTACGCTCCACTTCTATTGGCACACCATCAATGATCATCCTGCTCCTTTCTTATCTCCTCTTTATGAGCGACACAGATGTTATATGCCGTATCCAGCATCTCTTCATCGCCATTGACCACTTCACTTAGCTTTCTTCTCAGTGTTCTACTAAAATTATGATTATCCTCAAATCCTGGTGCTGCATAGGTTATAGCCGTCTCATTAACCTTCAGAGCCAGATCTGCGTTCCGACCCAAATTGTCATAAAACGCCATCTTTACTTCCGTATCAATACGTGGATCACTTGCCTTTTCTCCTTGCCTAAGAGCGTTATTCAGGACTACTATCTGCCTCAAAAACTCCTTGTACTCAATTGTTTCCGCCCTCATCTCCTTTAGCAGACGGTTCAGTTGATCAGCAAGGCGCTCATACTCTGCTGGATTTTGTTCCCGTTTACGATTAATTACTCTACGGCTATTAGCCACTAAAGCCTCCGCAACTCCTTTCTTTCCTCCTAGGGTCGACTCATTCTGAGCTTCCACCTCGTAGCTACCATCCTTCTTAACGATGATATCAAGGAATGAGAAATCATCCATTTTCTCTAGCACTTCACTCCTTGCTGCATCAATATATTGGTCAAGTAGATAGCGCATCTCTGCATCATAGCTTGCCATATCCACGTAGTCGCTACTCCTAAGTTGTATAGCCTTTAATAGGTTATAGTAATCTTGTACTTCATTGTGTATATCCGTGCTCTCCTTTCCACTATACCCTGCCTGCTCCATCTCCATAGCTAGGTCGGAATACCTACGGACTAAGCGATGGATGAGGTCATAAAAAATCTCTCTTCGAGCGGCAAATTCAATCACTTGTGCTTGCTTCTCCTCTTCATCCATATCAGGTTCATAGCAGAAATAAGCAAAGTACTCTTCTTGCTTCCTTTCTGTTGAAATATTCTGCAGAAGCATTCTCACTGCATTCAGGGCTTCATCAAGATCCTTTTTCCCTTGCTCCAGTCGTCCCTTCATCAATTCTGAAATCTCCTGCTTGCCAAAGCCTCCTTCAGTGACTTGACCATTGGTATAATCCTCTATTGCACGCTCAATAAATTCGAATAGCTTCTTATAGTCCACAATATAGCCATAACTTTTCCAAGTACCATTGACCCTATTGACACGACAGATGGCTTGGAATAGATTGTGATCTACCAACTTTCTATCCATATATAGATAGGTAGCACTTGGAGCATCAAAGCCAGTAAGAAGTTTATCACAAACGATTAAGAGCTTCATCTTTTCTGGTTCATCAATAAATTGCTGCTTGATTTGCTCTTCAAAATCATCTGGCTTCAAATCACCCATCATCTTCTTTGCAGACTCATACTTAAACTCCTCCTCCGTCTTTTTACTACCCGTATAGCCACGACTCAATTCAATGGAAAGCGGCTCATAGCTAGTAATCACAGCACAATGCTCTCCAAACCCTTTATCCCGGAATACTTGCCAATACTTATAGCACTCATAAATGCTATCGCAGACTAGCATCGCATTGCCGTATCCTTTCTGCAATGCCGGCTTGGTCTCCATATCGAAGAGGATATCCCCCACAATACGCCCAATTCGCTCCTCACTACTATAAATACTCTTGAGGGTGGCCCACCGCTTGGTGAGCTTTTCTTTTGCAGAGGGGTTCAGTCCTTTAGTCTTAAGGTCAAACTCCACCTCCAGACGCTCTTCACCTCCCAGCTTCTGCGGAACATCGCGAGCCTCATACCTCAGGTCCAAAACCACCCCATCTTCCACCGCCTCATCATAGCGGTAGGTATGGATATAGGGGCCGAAGCTTTCTTGACTACTCATCCTCCTCTTCTCCTTACTTGTGAGCAGAGGTGTGCCAGTATAGCCTATTAGAGTCACTCCATCACCCATAATGCGCCGCATCGCCTTGTGAAGAATACCACCTTGGGTACGATGACACTCATCTACAAAGACAAACAAACGCCCCTTCGGCTTAAATTGCTTGCCAAAAATCTGCTCTATATGATTACTCACCTCCTCCATCCACATCTCAGGCGATCGTTTGATCATTCTTTCAAGTTCACTCCTTTCATTAGTATCCTCACGCACCACCGAAGGGACAAACTTATGAATCAATGTGGTAATAATCCAAGGAGAGGAACTATTGAGCTTATGTAATAAGTCATTACCACTGGTCGCCTGATAGTCGTGATCCTGATAATTAATAGGGACCTGACCACTTTCCCTCAATCCTTTAGTAATCTGCTTATCCAGCTCATCACGGTCGGTGATGATCACTACTCGCCCTTCGCCAATATTTTCTTTGATCCAGCGAGCCAACCATACCATAAGCAGGCTCTTGCCAGACCCCTGCGAATGCCAAATGATACCCCCCTCGTGCTTAACTAGGATACGTTGCTGTGTTGCTTTGAATGCAAAATATTGATTTGGTCGGCATATTTTCTTGATACCGCCATCATAGATGATAAGGTCGTGAATCATCTCAAGGAGCCTCCAAGGGGTCACCATCTGCAACCATCCACGAAGGAGATCATCCTTTACTTCGCTGTACATCGGAAATATATTATTGAGGTCATCGCTATCCCCTGTCATCTCCTTCCACTTTAGGAAATACTTCTCCTCAGTGGCCGTAGTGCCATAATAGAGCCCCTCGCTACTACTTCCTGCCAATACCAATTGAATCGTGGTGAAGAAATGTGGTATCTCACCAGTTTGCTGGTTACGGTAGCTCTGCCGAATGCCCTCTTTTACAGAGACAGAAGAACGCTTTAGCTCAATAACCACTAAAGCAATGCCATTGACATAAAGCACCATATCAGGGCGTCTCGTGGAGCTACTCCCGCCACTACAAGGGACAGTGACCTCCTCAGCCAATTCAAAAACATTATTTTCCCATTGCTCCCAATCAATATATTCCACTCGCTCTTGTGGTCGACCAGTTCCTCCATAGACAGAGGTGCCATACCGGAGCAGATTGTACACTTTCTCCCCTGCATCCTTGAGTTCCTCCCATTTGCTACAGCTGTGAACCGCACTCGTAAGCGTATTAATTGCCCTCTTAGCTACCTCATCGCTCTTTCCGCGGTCCACTATGCACTTTCTCAGGACCTTCTCCCGGATATTGCTATTCTCTACCCCTCCTAGGTCTCCGATATACTTTATCTCACGAAGATACTTGCCTGTAATCTGCTTAATCTGCTCTTGCGAACAGCGCTCCGTTTCAACTATTCGGCTCATAATAGACGTGTTTTTCCAGTTAATAACTCCTGCATCGCCCCTTGCTTAAGCTGTTGATACTTCTCTATCAGTTGCTCCAAGTCTTCAATCTCCTTATCCATATTGGAGAGAATACGGACAATTCGCCTCTGCTCATCAATTGGAGGAATAGGGAAAGGTTGCACTTTTAGGAGTTCAATATTTACAGCTGCGAAAGTACCTATATTAACATTCAGTTTGCACCAGCTATCAATAACAAAAAAGTAATAGTATGCAAACATAGGAAGAATAATGTTTGTCAGCGATTCACGAATTTTAAAATTCGTGAATTGCTGATTCGCTAGCGAATCAGCAATTAGCAATGCGTGCTCTCCTATTGTAGCAGTTGTGGCCATAATAATGGATCCTGATTTGAATAAACCTTTTCTATTAACCGCTTCGGGGGTTATGTGAAGAATAGAATCCTTAAGAATCCCTCCATTCGCTCTAATATCTTCCATTTTAAACCATGGTATCGTCCCATTCTCCCAATAATCAGCATTTGAGGTTGAGGGGGTATACCCGTTTCTCATTTCAAATATATTTGCGATAAAATCCCATTGAACATTCTTCTCTTTCTGTCCTTTAATTGATAAAGGAAAAGTAAGCAACTCATGCATTGCAGCACTCTTAATCTGCTTTTTCTTCTCCAAGAGAGCAGATAGATTCTCTATGTGTTGATCAAAATGGCTAAGTACTTCTGCTATTCGCTTCTGCTCCTCCAGCGGAGGATAAATAACCTTTAAAGTCTTGAGGTCACTTTTGGTTATAGAATACACCTTGGTGCCTTGAAGCAAAGGGATAATATGATTATGAAAAAGCGTTGAATTAATTAAATACCCGAGAAACCCATTGTAATAGCTTTTGAATGGACGTAGCACAAAGGTGTGTAAGCCCCCTTCCACTTTCCTATCTCCTATATTAATTATCTCACAAGATTTTCCTACAGACTCATCCTCAGCTGTATCTGCCATAACGATATCCCCGTCACGAAGAAATTCTTTTGCTCTCCGACATATACTCTCGTTAATATATGGTAGAGAAAACTTTGACAAGTCAAGAACTTCTGGGAACTTTACATGTATATCTCCATAATGAACATTCTGAACACTTCCCACGACAGTAAGTTGATCTCTAGATAAAGTGTTGTTTCCAAGAAATTTGAATTCGTTCGCAATAGTTTCTACCTCCCAGTCACGAGGGATGGGACCGATCTCCGTATTCTGAAAGTTGGTCTCTTTGCGTGCATGAAGCAATGCTACAGGGTTATCGTCTTTTCTTGCCATAGATCATAGTGATAAACCAAGTGTTTTAAGGTCATTAAGCACCTTATTATAGGATTCTTCTGCCGCATGCTCCAGTTCTGAAAGGGTGGTAGCGTATCGTTCAGATAGCTGATGGAGCTCTTGTATCACACCTTGTATACTAGATACCATCAGTGCATCCAATCTGCTTTTCATCTCACTCATCCACTTCTTTTCAAAGACCATCTCCCTTACTTCTAGCTCAGTGAGCTTAGGGTACTTTGCTTCAATATCCTTCGTTAGCTTTTCTTTTTCCTTTTTCAAATTGCTAGCAAGCTTCTTTTTCTTATCTGCCAATGCCACATACCTCTTCCAAGCTGCTAGCTCCTCAGGGGTCTGCTCTTTTTCATTACCTTTCTTTGCACCCTCCTTATATAGGTTGCGCACATTGGTCTCGGTGACTTGGTCCTTGGCGTTCAAAGCCCTATCGAAGAGCTCTTCATCCTCAGCCACCAAATCAGCCATCATCTCCTCCGTATCAGCCATACGAGACTCCAGCTCCTCTATCTCACGACACTGCTCTGGGAAATAGGTCTGTGCCACAATAGGTATGGGTAGTAGGTCACAAGTGAGATGCTCGTAGGTATAGCTTTTTCGCGGAGTCTTATTTTTGGTGAGTGGTATTTCAGTAGCCACTTTCCAGCCATCACGACTGATGATATAGAGATCATCCTGCATTGTCTCCGCCCAGTAGTTCATCAATGCCTCATAGACATCATAGGCATCTACCAAAGTTTGGTGCGACTTAAAGAGGGCTAGGATTGATTCACTCCAAGCCGAAATAAACTCCTTTGGCACACAGCCGATACCAAGCTGAGGCATGCTATCTGCCACAGTCTGCTGCCACTCTTCGAAGTCGATATCATAATAACCAACCTGTCTCTGATATGAATCATCATCAATAATAGCTTTCTCAATATCCTTTGTAGCCATAGTGGTTCGCTCCAAGTAACCACTTTCGCTCATTGGCTGGAATAGCTTATCTCTTAGCGTTGGGCAGACCGTCCACAGTTGCTCCATAGCCTCTACATCCCTTACTGGAATACCACCATGTAAGTGGGCATAGAGGTCGTGCTCTACTTCCTTACTGCGTGGTGCGATGTACCTAGAGATATTAAGGTTGTACCCTTCGGACTCTATCTCTTGATAGCTTACCATACGAGCGTAGTGGGGCACCTCCTTCTTAGCACGCCATACATCTACTACTCTACGTATATCTTGTTCACGCAGACGGTTCTTGGCTCCATCCTTCTGATATCCCTCCTTGGCATCTATCATAAAGATGCCCTTTGAGCCCTTTGCCATGGACTTATCAATAATAATGATACAGGCAGAGATCCCTGTGCCATAAAAGATATTCGCTGGCAATCCAACAATACCAGAGATGTAATGCTTATTGATGATGTTCTGACGGATCTTTGCCTCTTCTCCGCCCCTAAATAAAACCCCATGAGGTAGAAAACAAGCTGCCTTTCCATTGGGGGCAGTAGAGCGAATCAGGTGCATCAGGAAAGCATAGTCGCCATTGCCATTGGGTGGCAACCCTACCTTCTCATCACTTTTACTCCATCTTCCAAAAGTGTCATCATCAAGAGCAGATTTCTGCCACCCCTTGAGCGAGAAAGGAGGATTGGCGACACAGTAATCAAAGCCACTTCGGAGTGTTTCAGACGTCTGTAAATGATATGGGGCGTTCAGTGTATCTCCTAATCTAAGATCGTAATTTATTACGCCATGAATAATCATATTCATCTGTGACATATTGAGGGTAGCTAGGTCTTTTTCCTGACCGTAAATAGCCGTAAGAGCAGCCTTGGACTCATCAGCAGCCCGTAGCAAGAGAGAGCCACTCCCTGCTGCCATATCATAAATAGTAATACAATTGCTCTTGTCAGAAGCGATATCAAGCAACTTTGCTGCAAGTCTACTTGCCTCTGCTGGGGTATAAAACTGTCCCTTGGACTTACCACTCTGAGTGGCAAAATTACGCATCAGGTATTCGTATGCGTCACCAATTAAGTCGTCATCTGCTGCACGGTTGCTACTAAAATCAAGACCAGGGTCCTCAAAAATAGCAATCAGATTACTCACTGTGTCAACAAGGTCCTTACCCTTTCCTAGTTTATCCTCATTGTTAAAGTCGGCATTACTAAAGAAGCCAATTCCGAGACCAAACTCCTTGGCAATTTTCTCGAGTTTCTTATTGAGTTGATCACCAATACCAGTTTGGTTCTTGATCTTAATAATATCATCAAAAGCGCATCCCTGGGGAATTTTGATAGCGTTCTCATCCTTTTTCCGCTTGTCGCTAATGTACTTCCAAAAAAGCATCACCAATACATAATCTTTGTATTGAGATGCATCCATACTTCCCCGAAGCTCATCACAACTCTTCCAGAGTGCCCCATATAGTGCCGACTTTTTAATCGCCATATCTACGTCATTGAATGATTACTAACCTACGCAAATATACTCAAATTGATTAAGCTCCACCCTTTTGAAAATTTATAATAATTCCAATGCCTTTGCTACAATAGGAGTTAGTTGGTTTGCTGCTATTCCTACAGCGATCCCTTTAATCGCATTAAAAGCCATTCTTAAAGTGCTTTTACACCAAGTAGGTTTCTCACACGCTTTCGTTATGATATCAACAGTTGTTCGTAAATCCTGATTATTAATATTACTTACTTCTTTTTTTAATTCAGTTACTAATTCTTGAAGTTGCCTTTTCCTTCCACCATCGCTAATATATTGTATGCTATCATTGTCTATGATAATCCCAGTTACTACTGAACCATTACCTGTATTAGCTACTACAGCATTAATATTATACGTAGTCAAAATTTGTCTTATTTCTTTTTGGCTATCAATGTTTGAAAAATTAACGCCTGCATGAATCTTATCATCTAGCTCCAAGAAGAATGCTAATAACTTAGACTTAAACGCATCCACTATTCCCAATACGGCAGATGCTGGAACCTCTTTAAAAACTCTAGTTACATTTCCATTTACATACTTACTCACTTCAGAATATACTTGAATGGGACAAGTCATAACTAAGTTTTCACTCTTGTTATCACTACAAAGAGTTTCTATTTCTGATAAAGGGCATGTAATTGCCTGTTGAGTTATTAGCTTATTAATTGCTTTATCCTTGAATAAGTCCATTGGTAATGGATAGTTAGATACTATACAGCAATATGGCTGATGGATATCTGCTTTTACAACCACATTCAACACCCTATAATCTGGCACATCATTTGAATTTTTATAACCGCACTGCTCATTATGAATCCAATCTTGAAACTCTTTATTCTGCAACTTTGATCCTAATATCTGAGACTTCAGCAATATACCCTTTATAGGTTTATCATCTCCTAAATCCTTTATTATATTATCAATTAAATTCGTCATGGACTTTCATACTAATTGTTATCGGAACTCTATCAATGCTTGATCGCTATCTCATTATCTTATTAGAATACTCTAAACTTAGTTACAAATAAAAAGTTACTTGTGCTTGCGACCCAAAGCAGTTGTAAACCATCTTAGACAACTGCATCTTTCGCTTGCTCCATAGTGTTGATTGCTACCTATCTCACGTAATAATTGGTCTTTTTCTCTCTACAAATATAACCATTTTAACGCATTAAACAGCAGTTAATGGGATGGTGACCATGGGTTACGCATTAGAAGGTTTTCCCGTATGGTTTTTAGCGAGTTGTCTACGAGAAAGGACCTCGGCAGAGGTCCGTGTTAAATAGGCACAGGTCGGAGGGGCGTTAGCCCCGAACGACCTGTGTATAAGAGCATTTCCCCCAGCTCCATGACCCCGGCAGAGGGGTCAGACCTAGATCGGGTTGTCCGACCCCTTAGCCGGGGTCGTAAGAGTGTTTTGTACATCGTTATACACAGTTCTTCGGCACTGCGTGCCTTGACCTGTGCCTATTTAACACGGACCCCTCAGCCGGAGTCCTCCCCTATAGACACACCTATGAATGTCCTACGGCTAGGCTTTTCTAATGCGTAACCCCTGGATGGTGATGTGGTGGGAATGGGGCATAACAAAAGGGTTCCGATTGGATAATCGGAACCCTTTTCATTATGTATGTGTGGAGGAAGTTACTCAGCTAGGAGTATCTTCATCAATTCAATAGCTGCCTTGGAGACAGAAGTACCTGGCCCGAAGATAGCTGCCACACCAGCCTTGTAGAGGAAGTCGTAATCCTGTGCTGGGATCACACCACCAGCGATGACGATGATATCCTCACGGCCTAGCTTCTTGAGCTCCTCGATCACTTGTGGCACAAGTGTCTTGTGACCAGCTGCAAGTGAAGAGACACCTAGGATATTGACGTCGTTCTCCACAGCCTGCCTTGCAGACTCTGCTGGGGTCTGGAATAGAGGACCCATATCTACGTCGAAGCCCACATCGGCATATCCAGTAGCCACCACCTTAGCACCACGATCGTGACCATCCTGGCCCATTTTGGCAATCATAATACGTGGCTGACGTCCTTCTTTCTTTGCAAACTGCTCCACAAGGCGAGTTGCCTCCTGGAAGTCTGGATCATTATTTGTTTCTGATGAGTACACGCCTGAAATAGTACGAATAATTGCTTTATAACGCCCTACGACCTCCTCGCAAGCGTCGGAAATCTCTCCTAGTGAAGCCCTTGCCTGAGCCGCTTTCACAGCTAGTTCAAGTAGGTTACCAGTCTTAGTACGAACCGCCTCTGTGATATCGGCCAGTGCCTTCTTCACAGCCTCTTCGTCGCGCTCACCACGAAGTTCCTGCAGACGCTCTACCTGCTGTGTACGAACGGCGGTATTATCCACCTCGAGGATATCGATAGGATCTTCCTTCTCAAGGCGATACTTATTCACTCCGATAATCACCTGATTGCGAGAGTCAATACGTGCCTGTGTACGAGCAGCGGCCTCCTCAATACGCATCTTTGGCAAACCACTCTCAATAGCCTTAGCCATACCACCCAAGCCCTCAATCTCCTGGATATGCTCCCATGCCTTATGTACCAACTCATCGGTAAGACTCTCCACATAGTATGAGCCTGCCCATGGGTCTACTTCACGACATACCTCAGTCTCATTTTGGATATAGATCTGAGTATTACGTGCGATACGAGCTGAGAAATCGGTTGGAAGTGCAATTGCCTCGTCAAGAGCGTTGGTATGTAGTGACTGAGTATGTCCAAGTGCAGCACCCATCGCTTCAATACAAGTACGACCAACGTTGTTGAATGGGTCTTGCTCTGTCAAGCTCCAACCAGAGGTCTGGCAGTGAGTACGAAGAGCCATAGACTTAGGATTCTTTGCTCCAAGGCTCTTGGTGATTTTAGCCCAAAGCATACGAGCCGCCCTCATCTTGGCAATCTCCATAAAGTGATTCATACCAATCGCCCAGAAGAATGACAGACGTGGAGCAAACTTGTCAATGTCCATACCCGCCTTGATACCAGCTCTCACATACTCAAGTCCATCGGCTAGAGTATATGCCATCTCGATATCTGCCGTTGCACCGGCCTCCTGCATGTGGTAACCAGAGATAGAGATAGAGTTGAACTTAGGCATATTCTGAGAGGTGTACTCGAAGATATCGGCAATGATACGCATACTAAACTCTGGTGGATAGATGTAAGTATTACGCACCATGAACTCCTTAAGGATATCATTCTGAATAGTACCGGCCATCTCCTCCTGCTTAGCGCCTTGCTCTAGACCAGCAACGATATAAAAAGCTAGGATAGGAAGCACGGCTCCATTCATCGTCATAGATACCGACATCTTATTCAATGGAATACCATCGAAAAGCACCTTCATATCCTCAATAGAGCAAATAGAAACTCCAGCCTTACCCACATCACCCTCAACACGCTCGTTATCGGCATTATAGCCACGGTGAGTAGGGAGGTCAAAGGCTACAGAAAGGCCCTTCTGACCAGATGCAAGGTTACGACGATAAAATGCATTAGACTCCTCAGCAGTAGAGAATCCCGCATACTGACGAATTGTCCAAGGACGCATCGCGTACATCGTGCTATAAGGGCCACGAAGATTAGGTACTACACCAGCAGCATAGTGCAGGTGCTCCATCCCTTCCAAGTCTTCCTTTGTATAGGCTCCCTTTACATTGATCAGCTCAGGGGTAGTCCAGTCGTAATCAATATGATTGGCTTTATTAAACTCTGCGACACTGGGCTGTGACCATCCTCCTTTGAGGATATCTATATCTTTATAATTTGGTTTCATATCTTTTATTTCCCTTTCCTCTTACTTGCTACTTCTTGGTTTGATGCCCATCAGTTCGTTGAACTTCTGCATCGTCTCCAGCACATTGGCCTTGACGTGTACAAAATGCTCAATACCCTTTGCCTGAAGCTCCTCCATGCAGGCAGGAGCTCCAGCAATCACTAGAGGCATCTCGCCCTTCAAAGCCTCAAGAGCTTGAGGTCCATACTCAGCATACTCATCATCACTTGAGCAGAGTACCACGATGTCAGCCCCTGCCTTGCGAGCTGCATCCACACCCTCTTGTACTGTCTTGAACCCTAGATTGTCGATCAGCTTGTACCCAGCTACTCCAAAGAAGTTGGAGCTAAATTGAGAGCGAGCCAACCTCATTGCTAGATTACCGATGGTAAGCATAAATACCTTTGGAGTCTTGCCACTTGCTTCGGTAGCAAGTCTTAGCTCCTCAAAGTCGGAAGCACCGCGGCGCTTATCAAGGGCTGTAATCTCTTTACCCTCTACCTTGCCATTGTCAATAGCTCTTGTCTCCTCGGTAGCAGTCTCTGTGAAGTTAGGGAATATATTGGTACCCAAGAGATTCTCTCTACGAGTTGCCACAGCCTTGTGGCGTGCCTCGTTAGAAGCATTCACCGCCTCTTGTACCTTACCCTCATTGGCAAGCTTAGCAAAACCGCCTTGCTCCTCAACCTCCAAGAATAGCTTCCAGCCTTGCTCAGCAATAGCTTGAGTGAGGTGCTCAATATAATAGGAACCTCCAGCAGGGTCTACCACCTTATCAAAGTGGCTCTCCTCCTTAAGTAGCAATTGCTGATTCCGAGCAATACGACGTGAGAAGTCACTACCCTTAGGATTGTAGTGCTTATCAAAAGGATTCACTGTTACAGAGTGAACACCTGCAATGGTGGCACTCATCGTCTCAGTCATTGAACGAAGGAGGTTTACGTAAGCATCGTAAATCGTCTTATTCCACCTACTGGTCTCAGCATGAATCACCGCCTTAGTTGCTCTATCCGAAGCCTTTTCGTCATTACTACGAACAATCAAAGCCCAGAGCCAGCGAATAGCTCTAAACTTAGCTATCTCCATAAAGTAGTTAGAGCCAATACCCATCTCAAAGCGGATACGCTCAGCTACTTCGCTAATGCTCTTACCACTCTTTTCACTCACCTTGGCGAGCATATCTGCACCAGCTGCCAAAGCGTAGCCAATCTCTTGATAAATATAGGCTCCAGCATTCACGAGGTCGACACTCTGGAAAGAAAGACATGTAAACTGTGTCAATGGCTCTGCTGCCTTCAGAACCTCCACAGATGTCTCTACCCACTCCGACCAACGTACGCCAGCACCCAAAGTATGCCTAAATGGATTGAAGCCAAATGAACCTCTTACCTTACCAAGATCTGCCCCAAGAGCCTTAAGTGCCTCCTTCGTTGCTTCAATAAGTTGCACAGTCAGGTCACGACGAGCATAGAGGTTAATCTCCAGCTTATCAAGGTCGATCCCCGCAAGCATCTCTTGGATAGTAGCTGCATTGACGCACTCATCAACAAAGTGGAGGCCAAGACTATTCGCACCACGCTCCATCACACACTTGATATTGGTATTCAGCTGCTTGATATCTCCTTGTACAGCGATATCCTGCCTTACGAGCCAATTATTATCGGCCTTAGTACCCCTTACATAAGGGAACTGACCAGGCAATACATCCTTGGTAGGAAGATGCTCAATATCCTCAGCCCTATAAAATGGCTGAACGTTAAAGCCCTCCTTCGTACGCCAAACTAGCTTCTTCTCGAAGGGAGCTCCCTTAAGGTCTCTAGTGACCACCTCCATCCACTCTTCATTTGAGACTGGAGGAAATTCGCTAAATAGCTTCTCTCTCTTTTCTTTCATAATCATCGAACGATGTGCATTTTGTAGGCTTTTAGTCGTCTACCAATATTATAACTACTAGGGTTTACGCCATTTGGGTTGACGCTCAAGGATAGCAATAACACTCCCAAGAGCAAATGGGTATTATTATCCCTAATTTTTCAATTACAAAGTAACATAAAATAAACCGAAAAAGCAAGTAATTCAATATTTTCTTCCATAAACTTCCCGATTAACCATACTTCAGTGGCACAACAAGCGGAATATACCACGGATATTAAGCAGACATCGCCAAGCACCGAACGACTCTCCTCTCCTGAAATAGTAGACACCAATGTATATGCATCCTATTTTGATGAGCACCAATTAGTGTGGTATTTCTAGAAGGGGATAGGAGCATGAAAAAGCTCGCCCGTTGCCTAAGCAACAGACGAGCTACCCACAAAATGAATACACTTGAGATTATTCTAGCTCCTGCAAGAGGAGGTTACTTCTTTGGCTCTACTTTTCTATCAGTATAAATTTTTGTATTGATCATACCATGAGTGAAGCTGAGCTCCCCACACTTATCTTGAGAAGTAGTTTTGAGCTGATAGGTAGCAGTACAAGTACCCTTCTTTGTATCAAAGCTGGTAAAAGTGATACTACCTTCGGCAGTACTCCTTTCGTTGATTCCTCTACGATACACTACAGCTATACCCTGAGCTCCCTCTGGCAGTAGCTTAGCCTTCTCCTTAATAAAGAGAGAAAATAGCTCCTGATTGGGCGATAATGAATTCACCAAACTAGTTGGCTTAAACTCATAGGGTTTATTCAGCTCAGGTACTCCCTTACTAAGGTCGAGATATAGGATAACGCCATACTGAGTAGGTGTCCGGACATCACTACCCTTCGGTGAGAGGTAAATAGGGAAGTACCCTACCTTATGCTTCTCACTATAATAGAAGTAAGGGTTATTCTGGCGATAAGGAAGGTTGGCAAGATAGACCGTATGCTCAAACTCCTTGCCATTGACCTTGGCCGACCCTAGGTTTTCACGTGTGAAGTGTAGCTCAGGGGTGTCAGAAGGTTTCAAGCAACTAGTCAGCCCTAAGCCCAATAGCAGGACTGCACCGATAAGATAAAATCTCTTTTTGTTCATGATTAAATGATTATTTAAATGGTTACACCAAATTGTATATTACTTTATTTCAAAGCGCACTCCTGCACTCATCTTAAGATGCCACCGAGAGTTGGCAGAGCTAAAAAACTCTTTATCCAAAGGTATCACATCGTATCCACCGCCGATCGCACCATAAAGGGACATCGAATTGGTGATGCTATACTCCGCTCCTACTGAGAGGTGGGTATCGAGATAAAAACTCTGCTTGAGTTTCTTAACTCCGTCGCCTTTATAGGCTACCGAGACTGGGAACATTCCACTCGCTCCAGCACTTCCGTAGCACTTCCATCGACCTAGATCAGCAAAATAATATTGCAGATTCAGGGGGACACCTACTGCATGAACCTTTGCAATAAATTCGGAACCCAAGTTGGAGGTCACATTAAGTTGCCTATATGCATACTGCACGCCACTCTCTAGGCTCCATCTTTTTGAAAGAGGAAGAATGGCCGTCACCGCCAGCTCTATTGGAGCCAGTTCTTGAGTAAAGAATTGCTCTTGGATGGGCTCGAAGTAGCGACTATCCGTGACACTCACTAAGCTGTACCGAGTAGAAGTATCCCCCACTCCACCGCCACTAACAGAGGCTCCACTTAGATTCACTGATAGCCTGATGGGTCGCTGCTCCTTAGGTGCTACAGTTATCGACTTTTCATAAGGTCTCAGTTCTTCCAAAGGTGATTGCTGCTCACTATTCACCTCTTTCTCCACCACCACAGGCTCCTCGTGAACCTCCTTCTCAGGCAGATCAGAAGTCACCTCTTCAATTATACTCTCTTGACTCATTATCTCGTGGGTGGACTCCACCTTTTCCGCTCTATGGTATCGCACGAATTGATCTACTTGAGTAATGCCCTCCTCGTGGTCAACAGGATTAATAGGCTCTACAATCTTAGCGACTTCACTCTCTGTACTCTGTACCAACTGATCAATAGGTTCATTGTCCTGGTGTAGCAGTAGTAATAAGAGAATGACCGCCGCAGCTGATGCTGCACCGCCCCATACCAGCCAAAGGAGAGGCTTCCTCCGTTGGTCTGTCGGCAATTGCAAAGGAGGTAATTGGTCGATAGGAGCTTGATAATCCATCAACTTCTCACGCAGCTTCTTTTCCCACTGATCTTTTGGTTCTATTCTTGCTCTTTGATCCATTGCTCAATTCTCCTTTTAAGTTCCAACTTAGCACGATGATACTGAGATGATGAGCTTCGCTCCTTAATCCCTAATCGTGCTGCTATCTCTTTATGACTAAACCCCTCTATCACATACATATTAAGGACCACTCGGTAGCCATCAGGCAACCCCGCGATCATCTCCATCAAGAGGTCATTATCTAGCTGGGCTAGCCACCCCACCTCTTCATCTTGAGGCACCTCCTCGGCTCTCTGCTGCTCCTCGTCATATCTATCCACCATGCGTACATGGAAACTTTTTAGGTGATTGATGCACTCATTAATCATAATACGCTTCAGCCACGCTATTAGCGATCCATCCCTTTGATACTTAAAGGTATTCCTAGCCTTATAGGCTTTGCAGATAGCCTCTTGAAATAGATCCTTAGCCACCTCTCTATCCCCCACATACCGAAAGGCAACGCCCAAAAGCCTACGTGCATAAAGCTCGTAGATCTGCTGAAATGCCTTCTCTGGGTCACTACCGAGTAGTGAGGCTATTTTTTGTTCGCTATTTACTGGATCCATACATTCTATCTTGGTCTCTCTATAGTGAAAACAAAGCGGTCACTGAAATACTGCATCAATTACCAAATTTATTTGAGACTTTGCACGAAGGATGAGATGCAAGGCGCTAAGGATGAGTCCGAAGGGAGCGTACTTGCGTACGTGACCTAGGCCGAATTCCGAAAGCAACGCAGCAGATCGCCTTCGTGCAACAGTCTCTTCAGTGCAAGATACATCAAAGCATAGAAAAAAGCGGTCGTCTGAACTATCTAAGTCCAACGACCGCCACTTCACAAACGAACTATTCAACAGCTAATTCTACTCTACATCATCTATCAGCCAATGTTAATCACACGCTCAATAGGAGTCTTCTCCTCTTCCTTGAGCTTTGGAATCACCACTTCGAGCATTCCGTTTTCCATCTTGGCCGAGATACCCTCCTTATCAACATCTTCGGGAAGCAATAGCCTTTGCACAAAGCTCTGATGCATAAACTCCCTACGCAAGTATCTCACGGGGCTCTCCTCAACCTTTGAAACCTCCTTATGCTCACTCTCTGGAGCCTCAGCAGAGTTCACCTCCTTCTGCTCCTCCTTCTTTTGCATCGAAATCACCAGCGCCTCATCTTCATCAAGCTTTACCTGCACATCCTCCTTAGTCAGTCCAGGAGCTGCTATCTGTATGGTATACTCCTTGTCGCTCTCCATCACATTGCACATAGGAGTGGTGCTCCGCCTATTACTTGCCACAGCAGGTCTCACCATATCATTGGCAAATATCTCATCCATCAAGTCAAAAATTGTACGTCCCATATCTATTTCCTTCCTTTAAGTTTAGTATGCTTATTATCAAACACTTCCTAGAGCCACCTGCCCTAGCTACTTAAGTAAGTGCAAAGCGTTTGCCAAGATAGATATTTGACACTTAGTCCTGACAATTGACTATTTCGTCACGACAGCATGCGATTTTTGACAAAAAAGAGCGACAAAGGTTACTAGCCCCTACCTCATAGATGACGAATGTGATTTCGTGCGGGATATATGGTACAGTTCATTGCCCCCTTTATCCAATAAATACATAGTGAGCTTACCGCTTTTTATGGATATAAAGGCGAATCCTGTCTCAGGGCTACAAAACTGCGTTCCCTCTATCGGCTTCACCTTGCGTGAAAGAGCACCCGATGAGACCACCACATAGTCAACAGAGCTACCACGAGGGCGAATATGCTGATGATTGTGTATGTGTCCTGATAGATAGAGGTCTACCCCATACTTCTCCAGCAGTGGCTGAACGTACTTCTGCATATCCAATCGCTCTGATTCAGACTTTTTTGTATCCGCATATACGGGGTGATGACCAGCAACTATTTTGTAGTCTGCCGTGCTATTGGCCAAGCCCTTTTCCAGCCAAGCCAATTGCTCTTCTCGGCTCTCACCCTGTACGCTTCGGTACTCTGGATCATTACGATACTTATCAATCAGCGGGCAAGTATCCAACATAAAGAGCTCCACCTTCTCCCCCTCTTCCGTCGTGAAGCAGAGAGAGTAATAGCGTGCGGGCATCACCCACCTACGGCTAACCTTAGAATAATCAATCATCGCCTGCACATTACCCTTTTGCTCATGATTGCCAATGATGGGGTACCAAGGTATCTGGAGCTCGGGGTGATCGTAGACCAATTCAAAGTTAGTCATCCACAGCGGGTCGGAAGTGCTCTCCAGCCCAATGTAGTGAAAGTTATCTCCAAGGGTAAGTACAAACTCGGCATCGCCATTGCCAGCTAGTTCGCCCATACTCTGTGCAATAGCTTTCTGGTCATAGTAGCCGTTGCGACCCTGGTCGGTAATAATCAGGAAATTAAATCCATCATCACTCGCCTCAGCTATCTCTGAAGGCGACATCTGTGCAAAGGCACTTAGCGGTAATAGTAGCCAAAGGGCTAGTAAGATCCTATTTATTTTGTAAGTCATAGTCCTATTATTATGAATGTAAATGTTTATAGATTCCAACGGATGCCAGCGTTAAAGGTTGGCTTGTAAAGCTCCAATTGCATTAGCCGATCCTTCTGGCCTTGGTAGTAATAGAGGGGCGTATTGAGTAAGTTATTGGCATCGAAGAAGATTTGCAAGTTTTGCTTTATCTTGTAATTGGCATTGAAGTCCAAGAAAGCCTGACTTCCGTAGTAACAATCTTCGAAATCATTTTTGCCCAATTCATCGACATACGAACTGGTATAGTTGTATGATAGGCGTGCCGTAAAGTGCTTATCCTCGTAAGCGATAGAGGCATTAACGGTATGAGGTGCCGAACCAGGCAACATCATGCCCTGACGCTCTTCGCCCTCTTCATTGGTAATACCCGAAGCCTTGGAGTGGGTATAGGTGTAATTGAGGTAGAGAGAAAGGCGCCGTAGGAAGGCCAAGGGCAGGAAGTCGAGCTGGCGATTGTAAGAGACCTCAAAGCCATATATATCTACCGACTCGCCATTGTGGTGTGTCTTGTAGTCCCACTCCTCACCCACTGGAATTGGATTGCTACGTGTGGGATAAAGCTTGGCGAAGTCACTATTCGTAAAGCTACTGGTTGCATAGGTGTAGATAAAGTCGTTTAGACGCTTGTAAAAGAGCCCCGCAGATAGCGATGCCACATTACCTGGATAGTACGAAGCGATTAGATCCACATTGTGAGCATAGGTACTCTTAAGATCCGAATTGCCGAGCGATATATTGTGATCGGCATTTGAGATATTCATATAAGGTACCAACCAGTAGTAGTTTGGTCGAGCAATAGAAGTTGAGTAGGCAGCTCTCAGTACTGTCTTTTTATTGGGTTCGTACTTAAGGGTCAGATTAGGGAAGAAGTTGGTATAGCTATTCTTGTCTTTGACATCTTCACCCTTCTCATCTTCTATCAATGTATGCCCTAGGTAGTCAATCGCTGTGTGCTCAATTCTCAACCCAGTAATAATCACTAGCTTCTTGGTGATATTTTGGTCCCACCGCAAATAGGCAGCATAGATATTCTCCTTAGCATTGTAGTTGGCAGTCCAGTATTCACTCAGTATGGCCTCGCGATCAAACTTTTGGGAATTATCGAGATCCAACCCACCCAAATAGGCTTTGCTTGGGAATTGTCCTGGCACATAGCCTTTACCATTAAGGAACTTAGCATCGTTCCACTCTACCAAATCCATCTGAGGAAAATCTGGGAAGGCACCCTTTGGTTCATATTCGTAGTAGATATTGTCTCGATCCTTTTCCTTGAGGCGAAGCTTGGCACCAATACGGAGACGACCTTTCTGCTCGGGAATCACGGAAAGGGGAAAGCGGAAATTGAGTTTGGCGCCCCACTCATTTTCATAGGTCATCTGCTCAGACTCTGAGAGCGTATCCAATCCAAACTTATCGATAGACTCATTTTGTGCTGAAATCTTTGGGTATCGAGTATCAGATAGGTCTTGCTCAAAAGTGACCTTCTTTTGTCGCATATTGATATAGCGCTCGTGAGGGCGATGCTCAGAAGCTCTTGAGTAGGAGGCTCCCCAGTTCATCTCTACCTTACTTCCCAATAGATGCTCACCACCCAAGGCGATATTGTAGACACGCTGATCCTCTAATCGGCGATTACGATTGCGAGAGTTGTCAATACCTCCTTTAGTCTGGCGATCAATACGTCCGCTATAAGTGCCATCACTCTCAAGCTTCATCTTGGTCATACGGTAGCGAAAGCGATTTTCTCTATCATCACGCCAATTGTAGAGGGTCTTCAGGTAGATTGAACTTGAGTTATTGAACTTATAATCCAGGTTGATAGATCCACTTCGGCGTACACGCTGTACATCGTACTTGCGGATCTGAAAATCCTTCATATAGATATCATCACCTTTGGAAGTCCATTCGCCCTCAATATTGTCAGAGCCGTAGTCTTTATTCTGATATGAAAAAGAAACCACCATTCCTAGCTTATCATCTAGATAGTGATTGCCATAGGTGAGGGCTCCATTGAAGGTTGGTTTATTTCGAATCATGTTGTACCCCCCACCCATATTGATCGATAACTTTTGACGTCGTGGGGCGGTCTTGGTAACCAAGTTGACCGAACCACCGATAGCATCGGCCTCCATATCGGGGAGTAAAGTCTTATTGACCTCGATCATAGAGATCATATCACTAGGGATCAAGTCCATCTGCACATTGCGGTTATCCCCTTCGGCACTTGGTATGCGTCCGCCATTGAGGGTCACAGAATTGAGATGTGGTGCTAAACCACGCATCGCGATATTGCGAGCCTCTCCTTGGTCATTTTGCATTGTGATACCCGAGATACGCTTCAAGACGTCACCAACATTAGAGTCGGGGAACCTCCCTATCTGGTCTGCAGAGACCATATTGGTGATGTTGCTATTACTTCGCTCCGTATTGAGTGCACGGGCTTGACCTTTCAATAGCTCTCCCACAATCACCACTTCACCAGTTGTGAATGTTGACTCACGCAACTTCACATTGATACTGATATTTTTTCCTTTCTGTACGGTAACTTTAGAATTGTACTCCTCAAAGCCTAGATACTTGACCGTCAGAGTATATGAACCTGCTGGGACATCTAGGAAGACAAACGAGCCATCGGCAGTAGAGACTGTGTACCGATTGTCCTTATCCAAGGTCAATATGGCTCCAGGCAGATATGCTCCATTCTCATCGATTACAACACCCGATAGATTACCTGTGGTCTTGGAGGGTTGAGCTTTCTCTGGACGTTCTACGGGTTGCGTTGCCGAAGCCACTAGATTGCTGGGTAATAATAAAGCCCCGGCAACTATTGACAACCATAGCATCCTTTCTTTTCTAAACATAATAATGTTTCTAGTTTAACATTGTTAACGTGACAACTATTCGTTTCGCAAAAGTATAATAACTAGATTACAATTCCCTTCTGTCTATGTGACAATGCTGTTGCGATCATCACGTAACTTATCCTCAAGGACTACCCCCACCCAGAATTTCAAACTGCGAAATAAGGCGAAAATATCGGCTAAAACAGGGTCACAGATACGTTCATCACAACCAACTGGATTTCAACACTATACCAAAGCGCTTGCCGAGATGCAACTAAACAATCGGCGAGATGCAACTCGGCAAATGCTTAGTTGCAACTCGCCGATTGCTTAGTTGCATCTCCACTTTTACTCACTAGCATAGATGATTTATGAAGGGTTTAGAAATGGCGAATGATTCAAGGGTAACGCATTAGGCTAATGCATACCCTCGCTCCTAAACAGAAAGGGAGTGATTATCTCATTAATGTTTAGTAGATTTGCGTAGAGATATACTTATAGTACTATTAGCTTAAAATGGAAGAGACTAAGCGACCAATTAATTGGCGTCCCTACCTTTATAGATATATTGTCCCATTAGTGGTCATCACTGGGATATTGATGGCATGGACCTGGGAACGTCCAGAGCCGGCCGATCCCTACCCTATGGAGGTGATGGAAGGGAGGGTAGCCTATCGCTTTAGGGGGAGCTACAATAGAGACTTCAATGACCTCAATGATATACAGCTCAAAGCAGCCAAGAAAAAAGGGATTACCCCAGCCCAAACTCGCAATGAGCTGGAGCATAAGAAGGGGCTGGTGGAGCTACAGAGCAATGATCATTACAAAATAATGGAGCTGACACACTCCGTTCCCTATGTGATTCCTGAAATGGCACAGCTCCTCGAGGAAATTGGGTCGAGCTTTGTAGGAGTGCTTTCGGAGGACCAACTTCCACTCTATCGCCCAGTGATCACGAGTGTTACACGCACGGAGGAAGATGTGCGAAAGCTACGACGAGGTAATGGCAATGCTTCCGAAAATAGCACCCATAGGTATGGAACTACGGTAGATATATCGTGGAAAAGGTTTGACAAAGTAGACCCTAATGACCCACGTGACCTATCGGAGGAAGAGCTGAAGCACCTTCTCGCCATGGTACTCAAGAGGTATCACAATCAAGAGCGTTGCTACATCAAGCATGAGCGTCAACAAGCCTGCTTTCATATCACTGTACGATGAGACCTATTAGCACCAACCCTTTAGTCCGAATCATCTCTCCAGACGACGAAAGGTATCAGGAGATAAAAAATGTACACGATCCAATAAGCCGTAAGCAGCTGCTCAAGGAACTTATTGACCGTGTACGCAGGGAAGAGGTGCTGATCCAATACATTAACCCCTCATTTACCCAACCTAAGCTGGTGGCATTTGACCTTGATGGCACGCTAGTAGCCAGCGAATTTATACACACTATTGCCACGCAAGGGGTAACGCCAGAGGTAGGAAAGGAGCTGAGACGGCTCACTGAGGAGGCCCTTAATGGGGCTAAAGACTGGAGCCACAATTACGAGAAAAGGGTGGCCCTTTTACAAGGAACGAGTGTGAAGTGTTTGGAGAATATCTATCAGTTACTTCCTCTGGCTGAAGGAGCAAAAGAGTTGATTGCCTCTCTGAAAATCAAGGGGATCAAAACCGCAATCATTTCTGGTGCGTGGAGTGAATATGCCGAGTACATTGCAAGGATAACGGGTATTGAGCACTGCTTTGCCACTAGATGGGAATTGGATAATGGGCAAGTCACCGGTCGCATCAGTGGCCCAATACTCTCGCCCGAGGCCAAGTGGGAGGTGCTGAGGCAATTGGCAGAGGAGCATCAAATTCTGCCAAAAGATATCGTAGTAGTGGCCGATGGCTATAACGACCTAGAGATGATGACCCACGTGGGGTCGTGCATACTTTTACACGCCACGCCCCATCACCCCCTGCCACTAATGGAGTGTGTTCAACAGATTTTATGCAAAGAATTTACAAACTAATACTAAACATATGAGGTACGGATACGTAAAAGTGGCCGCAGCAGTGCCATTCGTCAAAGTAGCAGACTGCTTCTACAATGTAGAGCGTCACGAGGCGATGATTCGCCGTGCAGAGGAACAAAATGTAGAGATGCTCACTTTCCCTGAACTCTCTATCACAGGATACACCTGTGGAGACCTATTTTTACAACCCTTCTTGCTCGAACAGGCTGAGAAGGCCATCTGCCAATTGGCGGAACGCACCAAGGACCTTAAGATGCTCATCATCGTGGGCATGCCACTAAGGGCGGAGGAGAAGCTATACAATGCCGCAGTAGCAATCCAAGAGGGGAAGATATTGGGAGCCATACCCAAAACCTATCTGCCCAACTATCGGGAGTTTCAGGAGAAGCGGTGGTTTGATAGCTCGCTAGAGCTCTCCTACTCCACTGTGACTATCGGGACTCACGAGGTACCGATTGGGCACGACATTATCTTTAAGTGTGGCGATGTAGGGGTTGGCATTGAGATTTGCGAGGATATGTGGACGCCCGTGACACCAGGCACCCGCTTGGCACTCAATGGGGCACACCTCATCTTCAACCTCTCGGCGAGCAACGAGAATGCGGGGAAGAATAAATATCTCAAGTCGCTCGTCTCCTCTCTTTCTAGTCAGGCAATCACTGGCTATGTTTACTGCTCATGCGGTTTTGGCGAAAGCTCTACAGACCTTGTCTATAGCGGGAAAGCCTTTATCGCTGAGAATGGAGAGATTGTGGCAGAGATGGAGCGCTTCAAGCTAGGGGAGAAGCTACTTGTGAGTGATATTGACGTAGAGCGTATCCGCACAGAGCGCCTTATCAATAGCTCTTTCCGTACAGCTGCCTCAGTCTATGCTGGTGGGGATAAGCTAAGTGTGGTACCATTCCAACTCAAAGAGGCGGATAAGAGCTTTGAGATGACTCGTCCAGTGGAGAGGAATCCTTTTATGCCTTCTACAACCAACCTTACTGAGCGTTGTGAAGAGATGTGCCAGATCCAGATGGTAGCACTCGCTCAGCGACTCAATTACCTGAAGGGGTCAAAGGTGGTGATTGGTGTAAGTGGTGGCTTGGATAGCACACTCGCCCTTATCGTAGCTGTGCGTACAATGGATATGCTAGGCCGTGATCGCAAGGATGTGATCGGGGTACTGATGCCAGGCCTTGGCACCAGTGACCGCACCTATCAAAACTCTAAAAAACTGGTTTCGCTTCTTGGTGTTGCCTCGAAGGAAGTCTCTATTAGCGAGGCATCTATCGCACACCTGAAGAATATTGGGCACAACGGCACTACGGAAGATACCACTTACGAGAATGCACAAGCACGGGAGCGGACTCAGGTGCTGATGGATATTGCCAATATGGAGGGGGCTTTTGTACTCGGTACTGGCGACCTCAGTGAGTTGGCACTCGGCTGGTGTACGTTCAATGCTGACCATGCAAGTATGTACAGCATCAACGGCTCTATCCCTAAGACAGGGGTAAGGATGATGGTACAGCACTTTGCAGATACCAAGCTCTTCGATAGTGAAGAGCTAGCCCAATTGCTGAGAGATATCGTGGACACCCCAGTAAGTCCAGAGCTCACCAAGGGGGCATTGAAGCAACAGACGGAAAGCATCATCGGGCCTTATGAGGTGCACGACTTCTTTATCTACCATATGCTTCAGAATGCCTACTCCCCCAACAAGATATTCTATCTTGCGCGTAAGGCCTTCGATGGTATCTATACCAAAGAGCAGCTCAAGGGGTGGATGAAGATCTTTGCGCGGCGCTTCTTCGCACAGCAGTACAAGCGCAACTTCCTGCCAGATGGACCAAAGGTGGGTGTAGTATCCCTCTCTCCTCGTGGCACGTGGCGTATGCCTAGTGATGCCTCGGCAGAGATGTGGCTAGAAGCCATCGACAAGTTCTAACCCCGTAACCACTATAATCGAGTAGGTCGGGAAACGAAAGTTTTCTGACCTACTTTCGTTTCCTTCCCTCTCACACCACCGTACGTGCCGTTCGGCATACGGCGGTTTAATTCGTTTTCAAAGAGTGTCTAATCGCATAGTAGTCCAAACAACTTACAAGGCCTCTGCGGGCAAGTACATCTTTCGATATAGCTCGTACCACGCATGTACGTCTCACCACCCATTCGTAGCGGTCTCCGCAGTAGGATGTAAGCTTGGCTAAGTCGTTGCAGACACCAAGTTTGCGTAG
>NZ_AQVC01000007.1 GCF_000372405.1 Porphyromonas somerae DSM 23386
GCCGTAATGCATTTAGCTGAGCAGTACTAATTACCCGTAAACTTTAGGCCGAAGTGTAGTGTTGTGTAATTACAGTACGCATGAATAGGTTACTAAATGTTGTACGCTTNATATATTGAGTAAGATAGAGAGAATTGAGATATACATTCGAGATGTCATCTCAGAGTTTCTAAGAGCTATTGATAGTAGATAGCTATGATATTTGCCAGTATGTCACGATATAATTAGGTGACTATAGCACTAGGGATCCACCTCTTACCATTCCGAACAGAGAAGTTAAGCCTAGTCACGCCGATGGTACTTTTAACAAGGGAGAGTAGGTAGTCGCCATTTTACAGAGAGAGACACTTTAGGAAGTTTTTCCTAGAGTGTCTCTCTTTTTTATTGTACTGTTTGCTGCCACTTTCCTCTCCACCGCTGCTTTTGTAGCCAATCTTGGACGAGTCGGACAAGTCGGACAGATCAGACGAGTCGGACAGATCGGACGAGTCGGACAGGTCGGATAGGTCAGAAAGGTGGGCAACTGCTGACCAATGCGATGAAGAGCACCTAAGTATTAAGTTAGCTTTATCTAGGGTTCTCTAGGGAGCAAGGTAGGTGGGGCTCTTTGGTATCTTTGTGCTGTTGTAAGGGCCAGTTGTAATGATGCCCACTATGCCCTCTTTTGATTTGCTTTTTGGAGAATGTTCATGGAAAAGTTGGTAGAGTGTCTGTCAAGCCCCTTGCAAGTGGTTTTGCTTGTTTCCATAAGCGCTTTACTGTATGTGTAGCCACACAGAGCGGTAGAAGAGGTTGCTGGGCTCCTTTTCAGGGTGCTGGAATTGTAGGACAAGTACCATTAACATACTTGGAAAGGGTAGATTGCCTATCCGTATACTTTGAAGGGTATTGGTGATTTCCTCCCCTTGAGAGGTCATTAGCAGATCGCCGTTGATTGAGTAGAGTGTTAATGTTGCAAGTGGTGCATATACTTGTAGTAATGGCTCTACTTGTTTGTAGGTGAGTATGGGGTCTTCTGGCCACTCTATATAATAGTTGCCTCTATCCGGTAGAGGCATCCCGTTTGCACTATTGGGTCGTCCTGGTGTACCGCCTGTATTTTTATTATTGCCATTTGCTTGAGCTCTTTGCCAGCTCTCCTTTTTAGTACCATCGGCACTTGGCGAGAGGCGTTCGAGTGAGAACCCAGTTCGATCGTTACTGGTATCTCCTAGCCACTGGCGTCGATAGACAACTTGGTCTATCACCTCGCCATTGGAGTGAGCACGGAGTGCCACTTCTGAATAGGTGGTGGAGATACTTGGGAAGTCTATTCTCTCTACAAATGTATGGCTATCGTGTTCAGGGTATAAGCGGGGAAGGGCATCTGGGTAAGGTGTGAGTACCACATAGCTATTGGGTTGCAATAGGTAGTCGTTGGGGACAATTAGCCAGGAGGTGGAGGTAATACTCTCCTCCTTATTTCGATACGTCAGATAGAGATCTGCAAGATTGACTGCCTTTGTTGAGGTGTTGAATAGCTCAATATACTTCTCTCCTGTAGTGGGTGGAGAGAGGAGCAGCTCATTGATTACGATGCTCTTAGGTGCTACATTTCTATATGGCTGAAGTGTTGTGGGCATACCTGGAGTGCCACCGTTGGGATTTGTGGAGCGTCGCCATAGGTCTGGCTGATAGCCTACCCGCTCTATTGAGGCTTTGCCTTTGGGAACACCTTCACCATAGATTTGTGAATTGAAGTTTACCTCATCATGGGTTTTATTGTCACTCCCTACAAGTCGCAACTTAAAGCTTCCGCTCAAAGCTGGAAACTCTGGCATTGGTACCAGAGTCGCTACTCTGGTGGGGTAGGGGTTGCTCTCAAGATAGAGTATGGCAAATGCCCCGTGTGCTAGCACTATATTTGGCAATGGGTATTTTGATTTTCCGTAGTGGAGAGTGTAAAGAGCTAGATTTTGCTGTGCACCAGTATTATTGTAGAGCTCTATGTACTTAGTACCTTGAAGGGGGCCATCATCTGGTGGTGAGGCCATTACCTCTGTAATGAATATACCTTCTGGGATGATGGTGGTGCCAGGTTGGATAGATTCGATATCAATTTGGAAGGAGAGGTCTACATACTTCCCATTCCTATCTATTAGGTTTTTAATCTCAAAGTGGTAGCTATTTCCAGGCATGAAAGTAGCTCCTAGATTGATGACGATTTCTTCGGCCTTGTCTCCTGAGTAGATGGTGGGTTGAAATCCAGCGCAGGTGACCGTAGCATCTCGGATCGAGATTGGTTCTGAAAGCTTGAGGTGTACCCGTCCTGATTGCTCAGCCCATTGCTCTTGGATATGGAGTTTTTCCTCTTCTCCCCCAGTATTATCCTGGATAATCTTGGGAAGGATATAAGCGTTATTGAGCTTTTTCTTTGAGGTGAATTTTGTGCGAAGGCTCATTCGCCAATAGGGGCGACCTTCGGGTAGTTCAATCCACTCGCCTTGACGGAGCCCGGAAACTGGAGTGAACCATCGGAAACGTATCCCTTTTGTAGCGTGGTAGTCTACCTCTACTTGGACTTTCTGCCACAGTTGGTAGCCACTATTATTTTGCCATGAGGTGAGTACCGTGCTTGAAAGTTTACGGCTCTCTGTGGAGCTTATTTTCTGGTAGGTCTCTTTGATTAGTCCAATGCTAGTATTGTTTTTAGTAGGCACCACCTTGTAATAGTATCGAAAGTTGCCTACTTCTTGGTTGAATAGGGTTACTTCAAAGGTATTGCTACTGGTCGGAAGGTCTTGGAATACAAAGCCGAGGCTCCAAGAGAAACTCTCTGAAGCCTCGGAGGTAAAGTCCTTATAGATAACGGCACCGCCCGACTTGCCATTGTTTTGGTGCCTTGCGATGCCATCCTCAATGATAAACTCGTCCAGATCACCCGTCCACCCCCCTTGGGCGTGAGCGAGCTGCGGTGACAGTAGAAGTAGCAGTAGAAGGAGTAGAAAGTGCTGCTTCATCTAGTTACTTTTGAAGGAGATCTGTGAGATTGATATGCCCTTTAGCTACTTCAAACTGTTGGTCTGCTCTATAGGAGGAGCGCACAAGCGGTCCGCTCTCTACGTGTGAAAGTCCCATCGCCTCACCCTCCTCTTTGTAGGCTTTGAATTGGTCGGGGTGCACATACTCCTCCACTGGTATATTCTGATGACTAGGGCGTAGGTATTGTCCAATGGTCAGTGTCGAAACTCCCGCCTCAAGGCAGTCGGCAAATAGTTCCTTAACCTCATCTGGTGTTTCGCCCAGACCTACCATAATGCCACTCTTGGTAACAAAGCCACGCTCGGAGATATGCTTCAATACTTTGAGACTATTCTCGTAAGTGGCACGGTGGCGAACGGTGGGGGTCAGGCGTCGTACCGTCTCAAGGTTATGGGCTACCACATCGGGCTGGCTTTCCAAGACCAAGTCGAGAGACGCTAGCTGTCCTCCAAAGTCAGGGAGCAGTACTTCTATCGTGGCGTGCGGATTCAGCCGACGCACCTCCTCAATCGTTTGCCGCCAATGCTCCGCTCCTCCATCGGGCAGGTCATCTCTATCCACCGAAGTGATCACCACATACTTAAGTCCCATCCTGCGGACACTCTCCGCCACACGCCTAGGTTCATCAGGATCGAGGGGAGCGGGTGTTTTACACGAAGGGGTGCCACAGAAGCGACATGCACGGGTACACTCATTGCCTCCAATCATAAAGGTGGCGGTACCACGACTCCAGCACTCAGCTTGGTTGGGGCAACGGCCACTACTACAGATGGTATGTAAAGCCGCCTCCTTAATGGTTTCAGAAGTGCCAGAATAGCTATCGGTGCTAGAGATACTAATTTTTAGCCAATCGGGCTTACGAAGTGGCCGTTCTTTCTTGCCCTCTATCATCTCATTAAGCTATTTTTGAAGTGATTCGTTATCTGCCTATATAGGTGGTTGCGTGTATTCCCTCCGTAGATGCTGTGGTTTTTATCGGTATAGACGAGCATCCTATAATCCTTATTTGCTTCAACCAATGCAGGGACCAGATGCATCACGTTCTGCATGTGTACATTATCGTCGGCCGTACCTTGGATAATAAGTAGATCCCCCTTCAGACCCCTTACATAGGGCATTACTGAAGTCGCTTGATATCCCTTGGCATTCTCTTGGGGCGTGCGCATATATCTCTCTGTATAGATCGTGTCGTATAGCCCCCAATCGGTTGGCGGAGCGACTGCTACGCCTGCTGCGAAGGTGCCTTGTCCACGGGTCATGGTCATCAGCGTCATGTACCCTCCAAAGCTCCAGCCAAAGATACCGATCCGCTTGGCATCAATGTAGGGAAGTTGCCCCAGAGCTTGAGCTGCCTCCACCTGGTCTTGAGTCTCAAGAATACCCATTTGTAGATAGGTGCATTTCTTGAAATCGCTTCCACGACCACCAGTGCCACGTCCATCTACAGCAACTACCACAAATCCCTCTTGTGCTAGATACTCTTCCCAGCCAAAGCTAAAGCGATTCTCCACCGTCTGTGATCCGGGACCGCTATACTGAGTCATCACGAGAGGGTATTGCTTATTGGGGTCAAAGCCCTCTGGCTTGATCATCCAAGCATTCAGTTGCTGACCACTTTGGGTATTTACTTTGATAAACTCGCGCTGATTATATCTGATCTGTGCCAATCTATTTTTCAATGTCTGGTTATCCTCCAGTAGCGTTAGCGTCTTGGCATCTTTCGTTCGGCAAATCTGGTATCTAGGCACTTCTGTCGCCGATGAGTGGTTGAGTAGATAGTAGCTCAGGTCACTGCTAAAGGTGGCATTGCTCCAGCCACTCTCTGGGGAGAGATAACGGATCTTTCCTTTGCGGTCTTGAGCCACCACCACCCGATCCATTGGGGTGGGGTAGGCGATAGAATAAATGAGTTCGCCCTGAGGAGAAACCCCATAAAAGGTATCGATATCATACTCACCTTTGGTTGCCTGCTCCTGACGTGTACCTGCCTTATCGTAGCGGTAGAGCTGTGGGCGACCCGAGGTTTCAGAGACATAGTAAGCCCCTTGAGGAGTGAAGGCCAATTGTAACACCCAGCTATTGCTATCGATATAGCGGTCATCTTTATCTTCAATCCAGAGGCGTGCCACCTGACTTTGAGGGTTGACCTGATAGGAGCGAAGGTGATTTTGATGCCTATTGAGGGTAAAGACGTAAAGGCTCTCCTCGTGAAACTCTAACCGAGGGATATAGAATTCCTCTTTTATCCCAAGATCAACGGTAGAGGTTTTGCGATTGTCAAGGTGGTAAAGGTGGATGGAAATCTTGCTATTCTCCTCACCAGCCTTTGGGTACTTAAATTGGTAGGTAAAGGGGTATAGCCCGGTGCCATACACCGCCATATCATACTGCTTTACCTGGCTTTCGTCGGACCGTACATAGGCCAGATACTGGCTATCCTTGCTCCAGCTCATCAGACTTGTGACGTAGAGCTCCTCTTCGTAGACCCAGTCGGTCACGCCATTGAGCACTTCATTCCACTTGCCATCGGTAGTCACTTGCACCTCCGTATCAAAGTCAAACTTCTTGATGTAGATATTATTATCCACCACAAAGGCACAGCTACGACCGTCAGGCGAGAGGAGGGGAACACGTACCCGACGCCCCTCCGCAGTCAGTGGCTCTACCCTATTGCGACGCACGTCGTAATGATAAGCATCATACGTAGCACTTCGGCGGTAGATAGGTTTCCAATCTCGCAGAATGA
Source organism: Porphyromonas somerae DSM 23386 (assembly GCF_000372405.1). Taxonomy (GTDB): domain Bacteria; phylum Bacteroidota; class Bacteroidia; order Bacteroidales; family Porphyromonadaceae; genus Porphyromonas_A; species Porphyromonas_A somerae. The sequence goes on from NZ_AQVC01000007.1 coordinate 5,768, forward strand.
TGATATGGTGCCCACTATCACTGATGAGGTAGTCGCTAAAAGTATCAAAGTCGCAGTCACGAGCTTTTTGGGTGTCAAAGAGTACGGCTACTTCTTTGCCCGTTTCATAGCTATACTGTACTAGTCGAGTGCCATCATCCGAGATGACCGTGTAGCTCTTTCCATCTACCATGGGACGGAAGCCATAGCCTGCACTCTGTGGCCAATATCTGCCACCTGTGATCGCCTCTAGTGAAATTCCCTCTGCCCTGCTTTGGGTAAAGCAAAGGAGTATGAGTACTCCAAGTGTAACTAGCCTCTTAAGTCTTATATCCATTATTTATCTGTTGCTATTGGTTTTAACATTAGTAGTTTTGTGCTTTTATTTGGTGAGCCGTTGCATCGCTTCAGCAGTAGCTTCGTGAGTGCTAAAGGCGGAGAGACGGAAGTAGCCTTCACCCTCTAGCCCAAAGCCAACACCTGGCGTGCCAACAATCTGCTTCTCGGTGAGTAGGTAATTGAAGTAATCCCACGATGCAGGGTACTCTTCGGGTGTCTTGAGCCAAATATAGGGCGAGGAGACGCCTCCATAGTGTGCTACCCCGATCTCAGTGAGTGCCTCCCTAATGGTCTGGGCATTCTGTAGGTAGTAATCGATATTGGCACGTACCTCGGCCTTTCCCTCTGGAGTGTAGATAGCTGCGGCGCCCCTTTGGCTAATGTAACTAGCCCCATTGAACTTGGTGGTCTGCCTACGGCTCCACATGGCATTGAGCCCGCCTGGAAGCGACTTGGGCACCACTGTATAACCACACCGCACGCCAGTAAAGCCAGCCGTCTTGGAGTAGCTTCGGAATTCAATCGCACACTCCTTCGCTCCCTCTATCTCGTAAATGCTGTGAGGTACATTCTCCTCACGGATAAAGGCTTCATAGGCGGCATCAAAGAGGATGAGAGCATCGTGCTCACGGGCGTACTCCACAAACTTCTTTAGCTCATCGTAGGTGAGGGTAGTGCCCGTGGGGTTATTGGGATAGCAGAGGTAGATGATATCTACTGGCTGCTGAGGAAGTGGCGGAATGAAATCATTGCCTTGGCTACAAGGGAGATAGGTGAGTTGGCTCCACTGTCCACTCTCGGCAAGATAATCACCTGCCCGCCCTGCAAGGGCGTTGCTATCGACATAGACCGGGTAAACGGGGTCGGTGACTGCTATCCGCACATCATTGCTAAAGAGGTCCACAATGTTAGCGGTATCGCTTTTGGCTCCATCGCTTACAAAGATCTCATCTGGTGCTAGTTCTACTCCTCTCGAGGCATAGTCATGCTGCACAATCAGCTCACGCAAAAAGGCATAGCCCTGCTCTGGCCCATACCCTTTGAGAGTCTTGCCACTCGACATCTCATCCACCGCCTCGTGCATCGCCTTGATAACGGTTGGGGGAAGGGGGCGAGTGACGTCACCAATCCCCATGCGTAGAATCTTCGCTTCGGGATGAGCCTCTTGATACTTAGTAATTCGCCGATTGATCTCGGCAAATAGATAGCTCCCAGGGAGCTTATTAAATTGGTTGTTTATCTTTTTCATATCGTTACGATTCCTTGGTAAACATACGTAGCTGGCCCCGTCATATAGACAGGGTCGCTCTCCTTGCCACTCCACTCAATCACGAGAGAGCCGCCAGGCATCTCTATCTTCACTTTATGGGCGACCAAACCGAGGTTGATTGCAGCAACAGCCGTGGCGGTAGCCCCTGTGCCACACGCCTGAGTGAGCCCCGAACCACGTTCCCATACCCTCATCTTAATCGTGCTGGGGTCTTGGATCATAGCGACTTCATAATTAACGCCATCGGGAAAGGCTGCGTCGTGCTCCACCTTTGACCCCACCTCTGCAAGAGGGTAATCATCAGGGTCGCTCTCAATAAAGTGGATAAAGTGGGGGTTGCCGACAGAGATGTAGCTCCCCTCTACCCCTTGTACTCGTTTCCCTACCTCCAGCACTCGGGGCAATCCCATATCCACTCTAGCCGCCATTACCTCTTCCCCTTCTAGCGTAAGGGCAAGTATTTTATCGCCCGACTGCGTCTCAATCGTCATCGGATTCGAGCGGTCCAGCCCCCTCTCGTAGAGGAGCTTAGCCACACAGCGGATAGCATTACCACACATCAGCCCTTCCGACCCATCGAGATTGAAGATCCGCATCATATAATGACCCGATGGTTGCCGTTGGTAGGTGATCACCCCATCACCGCCGATCCCCTTTCGTCGGTCGCTATATTGACGAGCAAATTGGGCAATGTCTGCCAGTGGATACTTGTCTAGGTCTATGTAAATGTAGTCGTTGCCCAGACCGTGTAACTTATCAAATATTATTTGGCTCATGCGTTGCTATCCAAACTATAGTTATTAACTCCCAGCTCCTCATAAGCTTGTACCAGCGCCTCTTGGTCGTCCGATATAAATAGGACGTGGTCATCTACCCGAAGCTGAGTATGCCCACGGGGAATGAAAAACTGCCCCTCCCTCTGTACCATTATGGCTAGGGTGTGGTCGGGAAGCTCCAGGTCACGCATCATATCACTCTTGCTGAGCATCTGCTCATTCACGATGATTTCCGAAATAGCACTCTTGATCTGCTGAGGTAGATTGATGTCGGTAAAGACATTTTCCCTCACCGAGTAGTCGATAAGGTCCAGCCTATCCGCCATCGTATGCACCGTAGTTCCCTGAATCAGTAGGGAGAGGATGGTAATGAAGAAGACGATGGCAAAGGTGAGTTGTGCATGCTCCAGACCAGCCACCCACGGAGATATCGCAAAGATAATCGGCACCGCTCCACGCAAGCCCACCCAACTGGTGTAGAGCTGTGCTTTGGCACTAAACTTACCCCAAAAGGGAAGCAGCGTGAGGAATACCGATAGCGGACGCCCAAAGAAGAGCATAAATAGCGAAATGTATAGCGCGGGGAGTGCTAGCTTCATCATGTAAGGGACATCTACCAAAAGTCCCAGTGTCAAGAACATCACCAATTGGCTGAGCCACTGCATACCATCAAAAAACTTGGCGATGGTATGACTGTACTGCATGCGAGAATTGCCAATCACCAAGCCCCCAACATAGACTGCCAAGTAGCCATTGCCCTGTACCGTATTGGTGAGGGAGTAGATGAAAAAGGCGATAAAGAGCATCAGTATTGGATAGAGCGACGTGGCATAGAGGTTGGCTCTATTGACCAGCCAAATGGCACCTTTCCCGAGTACGAAGCCGAGGAGTAGTCCGAGTGAAAATTGAACTACAAACATCAAAACCCCGTCCCATATCGTAACGCTATCTCCTTGGCTAATCATCTGTATCAGCACCATGGTGAGCATGTACGCCATAGGGTCGTTGCTACCACTCTCAAACTCTAGGAGTGGCTTGAGGTTTTGCTTCAGGTTGGTTTTCTTGCTCCTAAGAATCGAGAAGACCGACGCCGAGTCAGTTGAACTCATTACACTGGCAAAGAGGAGCGATTGTAGAAACGTGAGCTTGATCCCCATATCTAGCCATTGGAAAAGGAAGTAGATAAAGGTGCCCGTGAATAGTGCGGTCAATAGCACCCCCACTGTAGCTAGGAGCCCTCCAGGTGCCATAATAGGCTTGATCTCCTTAAAGGAGGTATCCATACCACCCGAGAAGAGGATCACCACCAGAGCTACCGAGCCGATCGCCTGTGCAATCACTGGACTGTCAAAATTGATGAAGCCTGTGGCACCCGCTGCCATTCCCACACCTAGGAATAGGAGCAGGGTGGGCAGCCCAAATCTAAAACCAGTTTTGCTTAGAAATAATCCTAGTACAGCCAGTATAGAGCCGTACAGAAGTAGATGGTCGGTGGATAGTACCGTTAGTATCATATATTTGCTTCTAATATGTCATGTTCGTTTCAACTTGCAATATACCAAAAACGAATGAAAATACAGCCCCAACACCACTTGAAATGAGGGGTTACGCATTAGAAAGTTCTAACTGTATGGTTTTTGGCGGGGTATCTATGAGTAAGGACCTCGGCAGAGGTCCGTGCTAAATAGGCACAGGTCAAGGCACGCAGTGCCGATGACCTGTGTATAGATAGGTGTAAAATACCCTTGCGACCCCAGCCGAGGGGTCGGACAACCCTATCTCTAGGTCTGACCCCTCAGCCGGGGTCAGGGAGGTGCCTCATTAAGCAAGTGCTCTCCCATAGATGCTCCGATCATTACGACTTGGAAGACCTTTCTAATACGTAACCCCTGACCCCGTCGAATGACCCCTTCGAAGCTGCAAAACCGCCACTACAGTTAAAATCGGAACGCAAAAGGTAAGGTCCCCCAACCTATGGAGGACCTTACCTTAGCTTTTCCCCGATAGGGGATAAAGGGAATGCCAATGGATATCCTCTTAATGGGCTACCCCTGCTGTACCTCCCTACGTCGCTGATGGTTGCCTGAGCGGTGCTTTAGTGCACGTTTCAGGGCTCGCCATCCGAGGACTAAGCCAGTGACACTAACAACCGCTCCACCTGTGAGTAAGAAGAGCATGATACAGAGCCAAAGCGTAGGGTGTTCGTAGCTCCAGACAAATTTTAGCGAGTGGAGTTTTTGGTAGGCCCAACTATTGAGTCTCGTCGCCCGATTCTGTACGGATAAGTAGGGCTCCTCCAATGCGATGTAAAGGGTAGTCCCCTCAGCCGTCAAGAGGTAAAGTACTGGGAGAGGTAGCTTCCGCTTTCCCCGCGGATGGGGGAGATAATCGCCTTTATAGTGATGGAACACCGATGCCTCCTTCACCTCTATCGCTAGGTCAAGACCTTTGAGATAACTCACCACCTCCTCTTGGCTCAATGCCAGTGGGACAAGAGAACCATCATCATTGTATACTAGGTAGATAGCTGGTTTATCGCTCTCCTCAAGTTGATAGTACGGCCGCCCCATGTAGTGTGAGTAGGTCACCTGCTTCACATTGGGGTGCTGGGCAAGGATGGGCTCAAAGTGCATCACCTCATTGCCAGTAATAGCTCCTCCATCCTTAATGCTATAGAGCTCGGTACGAGGAGATGGACCAGTAAGCCAGCGGGGTAAGGAATCCAAGGACATCCAGCCGCTAAACATCCACGTGAGCACAATTATACCAAAGAGAAGCCCCGATATATGGTGCCAATACAGCCACTTGCCCGACCTTTTTGAGAAGGGCGACCAACGGCGTCGGGAGGATCTTCGGCTCTTCACGGCCCATACAACGCCCACAATGATGCCTGAAATAATCATCACACAGCCCATAATCCCCAAGACCACAAATATCCCCTTCCAAAGCTCCACATCTTGCCGAATTGGCCAGAAGTAAATCCAGTGAGGGATGGCACCAAAGTAGGCCATCCAGCGGTTGCTTTGGTTGGTCTCCTGCAACAGTCGGCCACTCTTGCCAGAGAAGTAAAGGGTTGTAGACTTCGGGTTCTCTACTGATACTTTAATAAAGGGCAAGTCCTCTCTACGTGAGGCAAAAGGTAACCACTGATTAAGCTGGTGCAATGTATCTACCCGAGCAGGCGAGAGCCCCGTAAGTCGAAGTGTTTTCTCCGTTAGCTCCTCCAGCGTTGGAGGGATATCGTCTATAGGCTTCTCGGAGCGAAGGTCCATCAAGACCTCACCTTGGGCCCCACTGAGCGAGAGCACAGCCCTCCCCTCCTCACGCTTCAGTGAGAGAGTTGTAGGGCTGTCTCCTGTGGCAGTGTGTGTCTGGTACCAATCAATCAATTCACCCGTGCTGGGTAGGGAGTCGATGCTTCCAATCGGGTCCAATAGAGCAAACGCTTGCTCCTTCTCCACTCGGGGAAACCCTGAAAAGATCATAAAGAAACCAGTGACGAACCACATCACTAGCAGAGGTGCCATTAATATGCCTAGCCATTTGTGCAAAAAACGCAAAAGCTTCATAGCATCCAGTAGTGCTTAGAATATTTTGTAGCGAATCATTAGCTTGAAATTACGAGGTGCAGCAGGTATCATCTGATTACCTAAAGACTGTGCAAAGTAGCTCTTGTCAAAAAGGTTGTTCAGCTGCAGACCTACAGAGACACCACTGTCTTTGATGGCGTAGTTAGCTCCCACATTTACCAAAGTATAAGGGTCGTAGTACAGGTTGCGACCAAAGTTCCTATATATTTTATCGGTAAATGTAACGCTATAGTTGAGGTCAAGTCCAGAAAGTATCCCCTTATCAATGGTGTAATTACCAAATGAGTAGAAAGTGTGCATTGGGATCCTATTGAGCCTATCACCCTTGTCCACTCCACTTAGATCCAATTCATTCTTCGCAATTTCTCCATACTTCACATCTGTGAGGCCATATCCTAGGCTGATAAAGAGGCGGTCAATAGGTCTGTAGTTAAGTTCCGTCTCCAGTCCATTGGAGAGCACAGTCCCCACCTGTGCTACCACACTCTTATCTATGTTTTTACCATCCACTATTCCAGGCACTACTCCAATATTGCGGACTAGGTTATTCTGCTTAATATGGTATATTGATAAGGTACCACTCAGCTTATCCGAGAAGCTAAAGCTACCACCCACCTCTGCTTGGTAACCAGTGGTTGGCTCAAATACTGCCTTCTTAAAGTCCAGCTTCGATTGGTCAATTATCTTACCATGGCGGTCCACTAAGATTTGCTTCTCACTAAAAGACCTCGCCCTACGGTCTGGTACAAAGAAGTTGGAAAAACTTCCATATATAGAGAGATCCTCAATAGGCTCATACACCATCCCCAATCGATAAGTAAGGGAGTTGTAAGTCAGATTGGAGGTCAATTCACCACGATCGTATTGAGCCTTGCGGTCTATGGCAGAGGACCTGCTGTAGTTTTTGATGCTATAATTATTATATCGTAGTGCAACAAATCCCTTCAATTGACTAGAGAAGTCCAGGACATCTTGGAAGAAGAGACCAATCACTTGAGTCTTTGATGGCGACGCCTTGCCAAAGCGAGAATGCATCAAGAGACTATTATCTGGCTGATAGGCAGAGACAATAGCATTTACCCCAGGGCCCCACACATCATCCTTATCATTCGGATGATGAATAGCATAAGGCTTTTTAGCAACGCCATATCCAGAAAATGATACTCTATCCATAAAGGTATATGAGCCACCAACTAAGATATTGTTGCCCACCGAACCAATGTTGAATTTACCAGAGAAGTCCAGTTGATCCTGAATTGTCTGAGACTTATGCTGGAAGCGCAGTGGAAACGTACGCTGTACATGGTCAAGATCAATATAAGTCTTTTTCCCATTCCTTGTGTAAGAATAAGGGAAGATAGGCTTGTCGCTAGTAGGATAGCTTAGTGTTTCTGTAGAGAAGTAGTCAATAACATCATAGTTGTACATCGCCTTATTGGAGAGCTTCCACCCATTATCCATATAGAAAACGTAGCGAAGCATACCATTGGCATTAGTATTGTACATAAAGTCACTCTCCGTATTGTATCTCTGTGCTAGGTTAAGACCCCTAAGGAGGTCACCCTCACGATAGATCACCTTACCAGCAACTTCATCTGTAATATCGGCAGGCATCGTAGCGGGCAAGCCAGCTTCGGTACCATAATAATCGTGCACATAGCTCAGTCTCAAGTCTAGCACATGATTTGGTGCCAATCGGAAGTTGGTGTTATTATACAGCGAAAACCGCTTATCACCTCTATCTCGCCAGCCATCACCACCAGCCACATTTAGGTTGAAAAGCGTATTAATACCGTCGACCACCTTCCCCCCAATGGTTCCAGATACTTGGTATGTATTCCACGAACCACCCATCAAGAGCAGCTCCAGAGTGGGCACATTTGTAGCCGACTTACGCACTATGTTAATAGCACCACCAACAGAGGAGTGCCCCGATAGAATAGAGGCAGGCCCCTTGGTCACCTCTAGGGTTTCTACCATCGTAAGGTCGGGAACAGGATAAGAGTTGAAGGTGGTACGCTCGTCACGCATCCCATCAATCTCTATGGGGGTGTAGTCGAAACCTCTCACGCTAAGTTGCTGAAACGCACCATAAGAAGTGCTCACATGTGCCGCAGGGGTAAATCTAACTGCCTCTTGGAAGTCAAAAACTCCTCTGAGCTTCAGCGGCGACAAAGAGATCTTAGAGATCCTAAAGGGAAGATGCTTCATCTCCACATTGATTTTAGAGACCTTGTCGCGTCTAAACCCAACTACCTCTAAGCTCTTAAGGTGGTATACCGAGTCAGGCTCAGCTTTTGTAGGGTCGGTAACAGAATTCCCATTTGCATTGATTGCTAAAGCATTCGTTGAAGAGCTAGCAAGAAGCAAGAGAATGATGAATGATGTAAAATAATGCTTCATGATGATATAAATGATTGTAAATTAGCTCCACGACCAATTTGTGTCGCATAATGCAAGCATACGCACACTACAATGGTCGCAGAATTTATTTCCCGCAAAGGTACACAATTTGCCGGTCATTTCACCCCAATGCACCGGAAGTCTCAGGGGGTTACGCATTAAAAAGGTCTTACCGTATGGTCTTTATCGGGGTGTCTGTGAGTAAGGATCTTGGGCGGGGAAAGGTCGAATAGACAACCCGGCAAAAGAGGAGAAAAAGGCATTTGCAATCTATTGATATACAGCTATATACAATAGCCAAAATTGAGTTACAACTAAGCGATCGGCGAGTTGCAACTAAGCAAATGCCGAGTTGCAACTAAGCAAATGACGAGTTGCATCTCAGTTTTTGGCGAGATGGAGACCCTCTTCAGATCAATGGTTATTAGGGAGCAGATGGAGCAGGCAGAGACGGGTGAAGTAGACGTTTCTCCAAGAGATAGGACGAAGGCTATAAAAGCGTTGGGGTGGAATGCCGGCGAGCTCTTCGGTGAGGTGTACTAGGCTGGGGTATCTACTGTCGGGCGAGGTGCAGAGATAGGTCATGGTACAGAAGGTGGGGAGCTGTTCTAGTTCAGCTGTATGCGTAGGTGCAACTCGCCTCACGGTACCTAGCAATATAGCACGGTCGAAGGCGATATTATGACCTACGAGTATTGCTCCCGGTGTGAGATCAGAAAACCACCGCTCTACTAGCTCTTGCTCAGAAATGCTGTAAGGGGTTAGATGCGTGTCAGAGATGCCATGCACTCTGAAAGCTTCGGGCGAACTACTCACCTCTTGTCGGACCCGATAGGTGTGCCGAGTGATCAACTTGTACTGCTCATCCAGTAGCGCCCAGCTCGCCTCTAAGATTCTAGCCTCATCTCCAACCTCTACACTGAGACTTGTAGTCTGTAGGTCTAGGATCATCCACTTTGCCACTGCCCCATCTCCCTCTGCCCTTGGGATTGGGTCTAATAAAGGGCTACGTACTGCAATTGGCTGAACGGCTCTCTCTCCTTGAAAGTCCGATAAGTTGGTCTTTATCTTAATGCTCGGCTTCTTATTATTAGGGTATAAAATAAGGGCGAGTAGCACAAGTGCTACCGCCCCTAATATCCAAAGTAAAGTTGTCATCAAGCGACCCTCCTTTTAGTAGGCTCTTGCAAATAGCACTCTACGTGCCGATGGCTTTCCACTGTAGATGCAAGTACCTGGAGTGGTATCTCCGTCACTAGGGATACAGCGAATAGTTGCCTTAGTCTCCTCCTTGATCGCTGCCTCGGTCTCGGGTGTGCCATCCCAGTGGGCGAGGATAAATCCGCCCTTTTCATCAAGCACTCGCTTGAATTCGTCGTAGCTATCCACCACAGTGGTATGCTCCTGACGGTAGTTGAGTGCCTTCTGATAGATATTCTTCTGAATATCCTCGAGCAGTTCGGAGATGTACTCCACGATACCCTCTAGTGCGTGGGTGCTCTTCTCTAGCTTATCGCGACGCATCACCTCAATCGTGCCATTCTCTAGGTCGCGACCACCCATGGCGAGGCGGACCGGTACCCCCTTCAGCTCATACTCGGCAAACTTCCAGCCGGGCTTCCGATTATCAGAATCATCAAGCTTCACCGAAATGCCCTTAGCCCTTAGCTCCTTTTGGATAGGCTCTAGAGTTGCCTTAATCTCTGCTAGTTGCTCCTCCGACTTGTAGATAGGCACCATCACCACCTGAATAGGGGCGAGGTGTGGAGGTAGTACGAGCCCATTATCATCGGAGTGGCTCATGATGAGGGCACCCATCAATCGGGTGGAGACGCCCCACGAGGTAGCCCAAACGAGTTGCTGATTGCCCTCCTTATCGGTAAAGGTGACATCAAAAGCCTTGGCAAAGTTTTGACCGAGGAAGTGGGAGGTACCGCTCTGCAGAGCCTTGCCATCTTGCATCAGTGCCTCAATGGTATAGGTATCTACGGCACCAGCAAAGCGCTCCGTCTCACTCTTATGCCCTACGATCACAGGCATCCCCATGTACTCTTCGGCAAAAGTCTTGTAAACGCCAATCATACGCTCTGCCTCTTCCCTTGCCTCCTCCGAAGTGGCGTGGGCGGTATGCCCCTCTTGCCAAAGGAATTCGGCAGTGCGGAGGAATAGCCTGGTACGCATCTCCCAGCGAACCACATTGGCCCACTGATTGCAGAGGATAGGGAGGTCGCGCCACGATTGGATCCATCCTTTGTAGGTATTCCAAATAATCGTCTCAGAGGTGGGGCGAACGATCAGCTCCTCCTCCAGCTTTGCGGCAGGGTCTACTACCACGCCAGAGCCATCGGGGTTATTCTTAAGTCGATAGTGGGTCACCACAGCACACTCCTTAGCAAATCCCTCCACGTGGTCGGCCTCTTTGCTGAGGAACGACTTAGGAATGAAGAGCGGGAAGTAGGCATTGGAGTGCCCCGTCTCCTTAAACATTCGGTCGAGCGTCTGCTGCATCTTCTCCCAAATAGCGTAGCCATAGGGCTTGATCACCATACAGCCACGTACATCACTATTCTCAGCTAGGTCGGCTTTCATCACTAGCTCATTGTACCACCTAGAGTAGTCTTCGCTCCGAGGGGTGAGTGCGTCTATCTTCTTTGCCATCTTATCTTATTATCGTAAATATCATTCTTTATTCTGCGTCACAAAGATACCAAATAATCCTCTCTCAGATTACCTTGGTAGTAGCTGGAAGGGGTCGAGGTCTTCGAGGACGGGGAAAGCACTCCTTCGTGCCATAAGGTCGGGGCGAGCGAGGGTGGCGGTGAGGAGGGTCTCCACTGGCTCTTTGCTCTCGCTTAGGCTCTCCCCTTCACTATCAAGGATAAAGGAGTAGCCAGGGTAGACGAGCTTGGGGTGGGGGGTGCCGCCACGATTGGAGGCGACCAGATAGCTCTGGTTTTCAATCGCACGAGCTCTGAGAAGGCGTTCCCATGCCAGGTGGCGTGGACGAGGCCAATTGGCAGAGCAGAGGAGTAGGTCATAAAGGCCCAGCTCTGGGTCTTGCCGCAGCCAAGTGGGGAAGCGGAGGTCGTAGCAAGTGCTGAGGCGGATTTGCCAACCTTGGTAGCTCACCTGCACCCGCTCCTCTCCTGCCTCGAAGTGCTCCGACTCACCGCCTAGGTGAAATAGGTGCTTCTTGCGGTAGTAGGTCACCTCGCCTGTAGGGGTAACGAAAAGGCCGGTGTTGCTAGGCTTACCACTCGGGCGTAGCTCTAGCAGGGTGCCATAAAGCGCTGCATCGTGTGCTGTGGCGAGTGCTTTCATCGTCTCCAGCCCTCGCTCGAATGCCTCGGTGAGGAACTCCCGAGAGAGGTCTGCCACCTTTACGAGGAAGCCAGTGGTCCACATCTCGGGCAGCACTAGTAGGTCAAACGCTTGCCCCACCACTAGTTGCCTTACCTTGGCGATGTTAGCATCAATATCTTTCTGCTGCTGCTCCATCTGTAGCGAAGCGACTACTAGCTGCTCTTTCATAGGTCTGCAAACTGCTGAGGGTACTTCGCCATACTGCTATCGAAATAGCTTCGAATCTTGCGGATCGCCTCTTCTATATCGGTTTGGTCGGGCATAATAGAGGCAATGATGCCCACCTCCTTCTTTTTATAATCAATCTTGGCTAGGTCAATTGGTACGCCTGCTCCTTTCGCAATACGGTAGAATCCGCTCTTCCAGCGGTCACGGCGCTTGCGTGTCCCTTCGGGTGTGATGCCGATGTGTAGGCGGTCGGCTTTCTGAATCATCTCTACCGCCTGGTCTACCGAGGAGCCTCCGCTCTTGCGGTCTACTGGTAGTCCCCCTAGCGGCTTAAATATCAGGTTGAAGGGAAAGGTAAACCACTCTTTCTTGATTAGGAAGCGAGGTGTCACGCCGACGCCCCACGCTTTGTAGTATAGATACCCGATGATAAAATCCCAATTAGAGGTGTGGGGTGCCACGCAGATGACACTCTTCGGGTGGAAAGTCTCGGGAAATATAGGGGTCCAACCGAAGCGGGCGAGTAGTCGCCCGGCCCAGTTGAGCGGTTTGTTATGGTTGTTAGGTTGGCTCATAGTGCCTCTGTTATTAATGAATGAGTCTCCTCTTCGCACCGCCCAGGTAGCCTTTTGAATTGATAGCCCTCCTCGAGGAGGTATTCAATAGACTTTGGTAGGGCGTAACGGAGATTGGGTTCACTCTTGAGTGAGTCATGAAATACGATGATGGAGCCGTCGCGAGTATATCGCTTTACCGCCTCCAATACCTGCTGTGGAGTCACCCGCTTGGAGTAGTCTCGGGTTACCACGTCCCACATAATCAGTTGGTAGCGACTACTTAGCACCTTCAATTGACTTCGCCCAAGATGCCCATGTGGGGGGCGGAAGAGTGGCGAATGGATCAATTGATCGGCTCTCATGGTGTCTTTTATGTAGGCCCTTGTAGGGGTTGGCAATCCCTGTAGGTGGTGGTAGGTGTGATTGCCTACCGCATGCCCCTCTTGTAGAATGCGCTCAAAGAGGGGGTGGAATCGCCATACATTCTCCCCCACGCAGAAGAAGGTGGCTTTTACCCCGTACTCTGCCAAAGTTTCCAATACCCAAGGGGTCACCTCGGGGATAGGGCCATCGTCAAAGGTGAGGTAGACCGATGGCTGCTCCTCGTGTGGCAGACTAGGAATCCGCCATACTGCACCCGGAAATAGTCTGCGATAGAGTTTCGGAGGTTGCTCTATAATCATGGCTCCCGTAGCAATTTAATGATGCCGAGGAGAGTATTCTGATAGCTTGCTAGCTGTGCATCGTACTTTCCTTTGAGAGCATCGCTATTGCTATTACTTAGCTTCAGGGCCTCCGTTACAATAAGGAGGGCATTTTGAATGTCGGGGAGGGAGTTCATCATCAGTTCTGGCTTTAGGCGGAAGAACCAATCCAACTGCTGCAGATAATCCTCTATCACCTTGCTAGAGATCTCATCGCCCTTCTTCGTCAATCCTGCTGCATAGTATGCTTCTACTAGTGGAAGTGACGAAACGGAGTGCGGTACATTCTCCTCCAGCACTGCACGCTCAGCTAGGGCCAATACCTCCTTGGCACGCTCTAGGTCGCCACTCTCCGCCAAACCTTTGGCGAGTGGTGCGAAGATCATACTCCGGTAAGTCTCCACCAGGCGGCGACTATTCTCATCGAAGTAGGTACCTGGCTTATCGGCACCACCCCAGCGGAAGCGTTGGGTGACATTGCGGTACATTCGCTCAATATCTACTTCACGGCCAGTGCCCCTCACCTCTACGGGTAGCACTTGATAGGCCATACCGGTCTGTCGGAAGTTGGAGGTCATGCCAACTCTTTGATCCTCACCCACGGTGAGGGCGTAGTAGACGGGTCGCTCAAACTGATTGGTGGCCAGCATATCTAGGATGATCAGCTCGTGCCTTCCGAGGTATTGCTTCTTGGAAAAGTCAAAGTGCATCTCTGGTCGCCCTAGAGCCACTGTGTCGGCGGGCATCAGCGTGCCATTTGCTACCAGTTTAGCTGGGTCAAAGGCGAGTGATAGCTGGTCAGCTGGCATATAGTCAATCTGCTGAGCCACCCCTGGTATCTGCTTCAGCTTAGGGTCGTTACTTGCCACAAAGTCTAGCCCCAAGCGAAGCGGGATTGTATCGGTGGTATTAGGGATAATGTAGGCGGTCAATCGCTTATCTCCACCATACTCATTGGGTGTCCAACTGATCGGCATCGGTGCCGCCTCGTAGCTCCATCGCTTCATCTGGTCAATGTACCAATCAGCCTGTAGGTAAGAGGTGTTGCAGACCTTGATATCTCGCCTTATCCCTTCGGTATCTTGTGCATACCAGAGTGGGAAGGTATCATTATCGCCGTTGCAGAAGATAATCGCATTCTCCTCACAACTCTCTAGATAGTTATTGCCAAAGTCCGAAGCAAGCGACCGCCCATTGCGGTTATGGTCATCATAATTCTGCTGAAATACCAATCCTACCACGGCTAGCCCTACTGCCGTAAAGAGCCCTGCGAGAGCGGGGCTCTCTTTTTTGCCCTTTGTGATAAGTGTGTGAAGGGCAGGCACCGACATACCAATCCAAATGGCAAAGGCGTAGAAGGAACCAGCGTAGGCATAGTCACGCTCACGCACTTGATAAGGTGGCTGATTGAGATAAAGTACAATCGCAATACCCGTCATAAAGAAGAGCGAGAAGATCACCCAGAAGTTTTCGCGATCCCTCCGACGGCCATACAATTGAGCTACTAGCCCCACCAGACCAAGGATCAAGGGAAGCATATAGTAGCGGTTGTGTGCCTTGTTATCGGTCACAAAGCTAGGTTGCCCCTCTTGTGGCCCCAAGAAGATCTCATCGAGCCACGAGATACCGGTGATCCAATTCCCCTTGTACACCTCTCCCTGCCCCTGTAGGTCATTTTGCCGACCGCTAAAGTTCCAGAGGAAGTAGCGCCAATACATATAGTTGAGTTGGTAGCTAAAGAAATACTTCAGGTTTTCGGCAAAAGTAGGCACTACCACGGTACGAGTCTTACCACGATCCGATACCGTCATTGTCTTTCCCTCTACATCGCCCCATATCTCATACCCCTGCTTGTAGTGAGGCATCATATTGCTATACATACGGGGGAAGAGCATCTTCATATCACTACGATACACAATAGATTCCGACACCTGCTTTTCGTACCGATTACCATTGCGGCGGTAGGTGGTGCTCTTCACCGTCTTTACCCTTCCCGCATCATCGTACTCAGGGAGTGCGGCATAGCTTTCTCCATAGATCAGCGGTGCTTTGCCATACTGCTCACGAGAGAGGTAATAGCGGAGCGAGAAGACATCCGATGGGGTATTTTGATTCATCGGGATATCTGAGTTGGCACGAATTAAGATCACTCCGTAGGTGCTCATCCCGAAGAGGAAGAGAAGCATCCCCATGGCAGTGGTGCTCATTATGTGCACTGGTAGCCGAGTCGCCTTGAAAAGATAGACCGCCAATCCGCCGATGATTAATACTGGAATCACCCAACTGCTACCCATAAAAGGAATACCGATCAATATCACCGATACGAGGTAAAGCCCCTTTAGTAGCTGAGGCTTCACTGGGCGAGTGATGGTGAGGTAATAGGTGTAGACCAATAGCCCGATCATCACAATCAGATAGGCCACCAACCCACTGTTAAAGGGCAGACCAAGGGTATTGACAAAGAAGAGGTCGAAGTAGCCTGCCATCTGTGGTACCCCCTGCATGATACCAAACATCAGCACCGCAATCAGGGCAAAGGAGACGAGTACCGCCACCACGGCCCCTTTCCAAGTGGGCTTTTCGCTCTTGCGGAAGTAGTAGATAAGTCCCATGGCAGGGATGGTGAGGAGGTTCAGTAGGTGTACCCCCACACTCAGACCCATTAGATAGGCAATCACTAATAGCCAGCGGTCACTCCCCTCTTCATCGGCCTCCGCCTCCCACTTTAGCATCAGATAAAAGACCAAAGCAGTGAAGAAGCTACTCATCGAGTAGACCTCCGCCTCTACAGCACTGTACCAAAAGGTATCGCTAAAGGCATAAAGAAGCGCTGCTACCGCACCGCCACCGAGGTAAAGCACCACTTGGGTCTTGCTCACTGAGCTAGGGGCTACCCAGCTCTCTCCTAGCCAGTCGCTTCGCCGGATAAGGTGCGCTGTGGTGAGGAAAAGCAACATAATGGTGAGCCCAGAGAAGAGTCCGCTGATCGCGTTCCCCGCTGTGGCTATCCACTGACCTCCATTTGGAAAGAGATTAGCGAGCGTGTTGTAGACCAACATGTAAAAAGGTGCCCCAGGTGGGTGACCCACCTCCATCTTCGCAAAGGTGGTGATAAATTCAGGGCAGTCCCACACACTCGCACTCTTCTCCATCGTCACGAAGTAGACCGCACTACTCAGCACAAAGAGCAGCCACCCAAGGCTGCGCTCCAATACCTTATATCTCTTAATATCCATAGATGCCTTACTAGATGTATACAATATTGCACAAAGGTACTAAAATATCTCTTTGCTCAATATTTCGTTACGCCCGCCACCAGGGGTTACGCATAGGGGTTACGCATTAGAAAAGTGTTGTGAGTGGTATTTATCGGGGTATCTATGAATAAGGAGACTGTTACACGGAGTGCATAATTAACATCCACGGTCAAATCCATACCATAAGTAAGGGGGCAGATGGTCTTCGCATAACAGCCTAAAAAGCAACAGGCTCTAAGTGGTCAAAAGTTTAGTTGCAACTCAGCATTTGCTTAGTTGCATCTCGCCGATCGCTTAGTTGCAACTCAGTTTTTACTTTTATATGGTGTTGAATATCTGTTTGTTATAAATGGGCTTTTTGAGCCATTACTTTCTGCTTATGAATATATTCCTAATGCGTAACCCTTGCACTATCCACCTTCTAAGGCTTTGGAATGGGAGATGGTGTTAACCAAATTGGTTGAGGTTACCGATGGTGGCAGTGGCGGAAGTACGCGATGGCAAGGGGGCAACGGAGGCAGTGGAGTGGCTGGCAGTAGTGGTGGTAGAGCTGGAGGAGGGCTTGGGTGTCGGCAGCATGGCGGGGGTGTAGCCCATTTTGCTCAAAGAGCTTCACATACTGATTCTGCTCTGGCTGGAGTAGGTAGAGCCAGTCGAGTGCCCGTTGCTCTAGGTGGGCGTCACCCACCTTTTGGGCATAGTAGTAGGCAGAGGGGACGATGGCATTGATGATCAATGACGTAAGGGTTTGCCGACCAACGCCAGCACGACGCCCGTCCAACCGTCGTCCAAAGTCGAAGTGCTCCTGCCAATAGGGACTAGGAGCCAATCGAAGTGTCTGCTCAATTATCGGTTTATCCAACCGAGAGAGGGCAGAGAGCAACAGCTCCTCATGGTGGAGGATCATTGCCACTATGCCCAGCATACGTGCGGGGAAGGAGGGTGGACGCAAGCGGAGATACCGAAAGCTACCGGCAGGTAAAGGGGTGAGCCCAAACTTCTGCTGATAAAAGCGATACTCCTCTAGTAGCTTTGCTTCATACTCATCATGAGGGGTCTCACTCAGCAGACCAGCCTGCCCGATGAGCATCGCTTCGAGTGCCACGAGGTCGGAGGCATGCTTCTTGAGGTAGGTATAGGGTAGGCTCTCTGCCACCTGCTGCATCACCTCATTATTCTGGTGTGCTCCCACATACCTCATCAAGGTGTGGTAGAGAATGCTATTGAAGTGGTCACTCTCCGAACGGTCACGCAGACGTGCCAGCTTCTCCTCCAAGCGCTCGGGGAGCAACTCCAAGGCCCCATCCAAGAAGGGCTCTTCACCCAATGCCATCATCTCGGGCATACAGCGGAGACTCTTATTGCCCTGCACCAAACGCTCCAGGTACTCCAGCATCTCGGGCGCCATCTTCAGGACTGCCGTTGGCACCCGTCGCCCCTCCTGGTCGTACACCTCCCGATCTGCCTCCAATACTACATGTAGCACCACTGTGCAGTAGCGGGGATCGTGTTGGTGCTTGTGTGCTTCCCACTCCGAGGCACGGCGGTGAATCTCCACCGACCCAGCCCACTCTATATTGCCTACCCGAACTCGCGAGAGGGCGAAGTCGGGGCCGTCGTGACTATTGAGCTCGCCCACATCTAGTACCTCAATAGGCTCTCCCTTGAGGGTCACTTGCCTAAAGAGGCGATTCATCCAGATGAAGTGTAGTTCGCTCTCGGGTCTCATTTCTTAGCGTGGTCTTGCTCGTACTTTTGTTTCAAATAGCGACCTGTGTAACTCTCTTCCACCTCCATCAGTCCTTCTGGCGTGCCTTGGTAAACCAGTTGCCCACCCTTATCACCTCCTTCAGGTCCGAGGTCTACAATATAATCGGCACACTTGATCACCTCCATATTGTGCTCCACGATCACCACGGTATGCCCGTGCTCAATGAGCGATTGGAACGACTTCATCAGCACGTGGATATCGTGCACATGGAGCCCGGTGGTTGGCTCGTCAAAGATAAAGAGGGTGGGTCGCTTTCCTTTGTCCTTGAGGTGCGAAGCAAGCTTCACTCTCTGGCTTTCACCTCCCGAAAGGGTGCTAGAGCTTTGCCCTAGTTTAATGTACCCAAGGCCTACATCGGAGAGCACCTGTAGCCCCTCCACAATCTTGGGGATAAAGAGGCTCTCATCTTGGTAGTGGGTGAAGAACTCAATCGCCTCATCAATTGATAGCTCAAGGATATCGGAGATATTTTTATCATGGAAGGTCACCTCCAGCACCTCCTCATTGAAGCGTTTGCCGTGGCACTCATCGCAAGGGATGGTGATATCGGCCATAAACTGCATCTCAATGGTGATGACGCCCTCACCCTTACAGGTTTCGCAACGACCCCCTTCTGTATTAAATGAGAAGTATTGTTGCGTGAAGCCCATCTGGCGAGAGAGTTGCTGAGCCGCCATTAATCGACGGATATCATCGTACACACCGATATAGGTGACGGGATTGGAGCGGGTGGAGATGCCTAGGGAGTCTTGATCTACATACTCCACTGCCTTGAGGCTAGAGATACTCCCTTTGATATTGCGACAAGGAATCTTGGTGAGCGGAGCTTTATCTATCAATCGCTCTACCCCTTCGTAAAATATCTCCCGCACCAGGGTACTCTTGCCCGAGCCACTCACCCCCGTTACCACCGTAATCACCCCAAGTGGGATGGTCACATCAATGTCTTTTAGATTGTGGAGGTAGGCGCCCTCCACAGTGATGGTGCTCTTGGAGGTTCGGCGTCGCTTGGGCCACGGTATCTGCTCCTTGCCCTGTAGGTACTTCACAGTGTAGCTCTTGGAGCGGGCGGGTAGCTTATCGGGGCGTCCCATAAAGACCACTTCCCCACCTCCAATTCCCGCCTCGGGACCCATGTCGATGATCAGGTCGGCTGCCCTCATCACCTCTTCGTCGTGCTCTACCACTACCACAGTATTGCCCATATCTCTCAATCGGTGCATGATATCAATAAGGAGATGGGTATCTCTAGCGTGCAGACCGATACTTGGTTCGTCCAAAATATAGAGGGTGCCGATCAGCCCTCCGCCTAGCGACGTGGCGAGCTGTATACGCTGCCCTTCGCCTCCCGACAAGGTGCCCGCCACACGGTCGAGTGTGAGGTACCCCAAACCGATATCATCCATAAAGCCCACTCGGTAGCGAAGCTCCTCCAGCAGTCGACGGCCGATCTTGAGGTCTTGCTCGGAGAGCTGTAGTGCCTTGAGCCATTTCCTGAGCTCACTAATAGGGAGAGTGACTAGTTCGGAGATATTCTTGCCACCCACCTGCACATAGAGGGCTTCCTTGCGTAGTCGCTTGCCCTTACAGGTAGGGCAAACAGAGCGGCCACGGTAGCGCGCCAGCATAATTCGGTAGTGCATCTTGTACTGTCGCTCCTTGATATGGTCAAAGAAGTCGTTGATACCATAGATTTTTTCTCGGCTGTAGCCATGAATTTCGGGCAGTCCATTGCCATTCCACAGGAGGTCTTT
This sequence comes from Porphyromonas somerae DSM 23386, assembly GCF_000372405.1. Taxonomy (GTDB): domain Bacteria; phylum Bacteroidota; class Bacteroidia; order Bacteroidales; family Porphyromonadaceae; genus Porphyromonas_A; species Porphyromonas_A somerae. The sequence goes on from NZ_AQVC01000007.1 coordinate 25,699, forward strand.
CTCCTCTTCCGTCAGCTCCCGATAGGGGCGATGGATAGGGAAGTTGAGCTTTTCTGTCTTGCGGATAAAGTCTTTCTGCCACTCGCTCATCTTGGCACCCCGCCATGGCATGACGCACTCCTCGTAGAGGGAGAGATTTTTATTCTGAATCACTAAATCCTCATCGATCCCCAGTACTTGGCTGTACCCCTCACAGGTGGGGCAGGCACCAACGGAGCTATTGAAGCTAAAGAGCTTATCGGAAGGCTCCTCAAAGGTGATACCATCTAGTTCAAAGCGGTCGCTGAAGGTAGCCACTCCTTCGTCGTGCACAATTAGTGCTGTTCCTCTCCCCTCAAAGAAAGCGGTCTCCACTGAATTTCCTAGTCGATTATTGGTGGCATCGTTATCTGGTTGCACCACCAATCGGTCAATGACGAGTGATAGGTCTTTGGCGGTACGAGGCAGCTTTGCCTCCTCCTGTGAGATGTCTTGGATTCGCTCCACCTTGTCTTTCACCAAGACACGGCTAAAGCCATTGGCAAGCTGTAGCTCTAGGTGCTCCGATACCGTACGCCCTTGTGGCAGTGTGATAGGGGCACAAACCATATACTTACTCCCCTCAGGGAGACTATTGACATACTCCAGCACATCTCTCGTGGTGTGCCGCTTCACCTCCTGCCCACTGATGGGGCTAAAGGTATGTCCTACCCTCGCATAGAGCATTCGGAGGTAGTCGTAGATCTCGGTGACGGTGCCGACGGTAGAACGAGGACTACGATTGAATTTCCTCTGCTCAATCGCAATGGCCGGTGGAATGCCGCTGATCAGATCGGCTTCGGGCTTTGCCATCTTACTGACGAACTGACGTGCGTAGACGCTTAGGCTCTCTACATACCTTCGCTGTCCCTCGGCATAGAGCGTATCAAAGGCGAGCGACGACTTACCGCTACCGCTCAGCCCTGTAATCACAATCAATTGGTCGCGCGGGATATCTAGCGACACCCCCTTGAGGTTATGCACCCTTACCCCCTTAAGTATGATATCATTCATTATATATATACACTTGAAATATCTACAAAACTACTAAAATTATCAGAGCCACTACCCAGTGCCCCATTTTATTGTGCAAAATAGTCGGTTACTTGCAAAATAATAGGTACCTTTGCGGTTGCGTTTCACCCCGTAGGGTCGTGTACCCGTGTCGGGAGACCGTGGGGCGCAGAGTTTAATCACTAATTATTTACAAATCAAAGATGGCAACAGTTATCAGATTGCAAAGACACGGTCGCAAGGGTTACCCTGTATACAAGATTGTAGTGACCGACAAGCGTGCCCCTCGTGATGGCCGCTTCGTAGAGATTTTGGGGACTTATAACCCTAATACCCACCCAGCAACTATCGACCTGAAGTTCGATAGAGCACTCTATTGGGTGAACGTGGGTGCCACCCCATCCGATACCGCACGCAGCATCCTGTCACGCGAAGGTGTGATGATGATGAAGCACCTACAAGGCGGTGTGAAGAAGGGTGTATTTTCAGAGGAAGAGGCTCAGAAGCGCTTTGAGGCGTGGAAGCAAGGCAAGAACTCTGAGGTAGCTCAGATCAAGAGCAAGGACGAGGCAGCTAAGCGTGAAGCAGCTAAGAAAGCACTAGAGGCTGAGCGTGAGGTGAATAAGGCTCGTGAGGCAGCTCTAGCTGAGAAGAAAGCCGAGGAGGAGAAGGCAAAGGCAGAAGCTGAAGCAGCTGCAAAGGCTGAGGCAGAGGCTGCTACCGAAGCTGAGGCTCCAGCAGAGGAGGCTCCCGCTACTGAAGAGTAAGCGACGTCGCCTAGCATACAAAAAGGGGTGGTGCAACCAACAGTTGCACCACCCCTTTATATTTAAGCAGCTCGCCTACGTGAGATGCACTCTACAGACATAAGCATTAAATAGATCATTTGAATATGTTAGCCTAACTATTCTCTTCAGGGGTTACGCATTAGAAAGAGTCTTACCATAAATGACCTCCTCGCGGAGGTCCTTACTCATAGACACCTAAAAACCATACGGCAAGAACTTTCTAATGCGTAACCCCTGCTATTCTCTCTGATATTTAGGACAATTTGAAATCTTTTGGTTACATTTGCAAAGAATATAAGATGTTAACGGTGCCATAACCCTATCCTTAGGGCGATTGGTGAAAAGGGAACTAGGTGCAAATCCTAGACAGTACCCGCTGCTGTAAGCTCCAAATAGCTTAGTTAATCTATCAAAATACCACTTAGAGCATAGTGTCTCTTGGGAAGGTGTGCGAAAGTTGGAGTAAGTCAGAAGACCTGCCGATAACTGCTTTAATGGCTTCCGAGGCACTGAAGCATTAGAGATAGAGGGATACTTATTAAGCTTACAATGTTGCATTGGCAACGGCTAATTCTAGAGAAACAAAAACATAATTAACTCCTAAACTCTAGTCAACCTGCTACTCTATTACATCTCCGCACGAAAGCCATTTGACACTGAATAAATGTATTCAGCGATCGCCATACCAATGGAGGCTGCTGATTATAAGAAACTTAGAATAGATGTAATGAGTATGAGAACAAAGAAAGTCTGGCTATTTCTAGCACTGGTGGGCCTCTTATTCTCGGGTTGCTATCGATACGATGATTGTGACCTATGGGGAGAGATTGCAAATATCAAGAAGGAGATTGCCCAAACAAAAGCTGACATCTCTACCCTGCAAAAGGTGGTGAAGGCTCAGCAAGAGAAAAAGACCATTGATGAGATCAATGAGATTGATGGCGGCTATGAAATCAAATTCAACGACGGAACAAAAGTCACCATCAAAAATGGCTTAGATGCCCCTGAACTTGGGATCCAAGAGGAAGAGGGCATCTATTACTGGACACTTGGTGGTAAAGACCAATGGCTCAAAGATAAGAATGGCAATAAAATTCCTGTTGCTGGAAAAGACGGAAAGGATGGAGTAGATGGTCAAGATGGTCACTCACCTGTTATAGGGGTGGATAAAGATGGTTACTGGACCCTAGATGGCGAAAGGATCAAGAACGATCAGGGTAAGGAGGTACAAGCTGTGGGAAAAGATGGCGACTCCTTTTTCCAATCTGTCCGAAATGAAAGCAATGCAGTGGTATTTGTCCTTGCCAATGGGGAGGAGATTACTATCCCAAAAACAGGATTTGAGATATTTGCCTTTGAGAAGCCTGAAGGAGAGTACCACTATCACGTATTCAAATTCAATGAAGCAAGGAATATTAAGCTGACCGCTGAGGATATAGCTACTATTGAGGAGATTAAGGTACCAGAAGGGTGGAGCCTCCAAGTCAATGCCCAAAAGAAAATGGTTCGCATCAAAGCTCCAAAGCAAACACCAGGGCAATCATACAATGGTGGAATCATCACCCTGATGGGGCTAGGAAGAAATGGAGCTACCTACCTTGCTTCAGTTGAGGTGATTGCATCGATTGACTATACAGATCCTGCAGGCACCTTTGTAGTATGCGAAGGGAATATGACCACCGTCAATGGTACCATAGTCTATTACGACAAGAATAATAATGAGTATCTCAATATCTTTGAGAATGCCAATAACCATTTGGAGATAGGCAATGTGGTCCAAGACATGTATATGGCAAATGGCAAGATCTATCTCATCACACAAAATGGTGACCGCATGAATGGTGCTGGACGCTTTGTGGTGTGTGATGCCCGTACTATGAAGATGGAGTATGCCGATTCGTTTGTATTCAAATCTCCTAAGGGAGAAGGCACATGGCCACAGCACATAGTGATCTGCAATGATTCTCTTGGATATGTACAATGGTCCGATAGCAATATGGAGCAGACCTCTGGTATCATCAAGATTATCTATAAGAATAGGAAACTAAAGATAGATAAGACCGTAGAGGGAACCTTTGGAAAGTTTACCACAGAGGGGGCTATCAAAACCCGTCTCGTCTTCTCTCGCGGAAAAGTTTACGCTGCCTGTGGACACGGGATGGTTATCATTGATCCTAAAACTAACTCTATCAGCAAGCGTCTAGAGTACAAGGGGCGTCAGGCGAAAGGTATCGTAAAGGGAGTTAATGGACATATATTTGTGCCCTTCGCGGGTGAGTTTAAGGGAAATCAGCAGTGGAATACAGAGTTTACCTCCGATCCAATCATTGTGGAGATGGATCATGAAGGGACAGTAATCCAAGAGCATAAGATGCCAAATACTGTAGTCTTCCCTGTGGCTACCTGGAGTCCAGCAATTGGCATTTGTGCTAGCTTTACTAAGCCACATCTCTACTTTGTGGATGTTGCGGACTTCAACGCTTCTACAGCATCACGATACAATTATGAGACAAAGAAGCTCGACCTCCATTATGTGCCAGCGTTCAAGGAAGGCTACTCTTTCTATAATATTTATGGAATTATGGGAGTGCATCCTACCACTGGGCATCTTTGGGTAGGTAGAACGGCAGCGTATGTTGACTCTGATATCTTTGAGTATGATGTGACGGTTGATCCTATCAAACAACTGAATAAATATCACTACCCTACCCAAAGGGGTGCAAGTACGGCAGGTATTGACTTCGCTTATAGGTTTAGTGATGAGTTTATCAATAAATAACTTGATTTTATATTGAAATATTGTGTGCAGACTAAAGTAGGAATAATTCCTCTAGTCTGCACACCTATCTTTTTCTATACTTAGTATGTTAAAGTTGATAGAAGCAACTAAAACTTTAAGGGTAGTGATATTAACGATCACTTTGCTATGCTTCACAACCCTCTCGGCGTGGGCACAGCTCGATAGCGTGTATCTACTACCCGACCTTACCGTAACGGCACAGCAACACCGAGAGGTGATTCCAGGGTTGAAGCTTGAAGGCAAACAGCTACAGAAATTGAGTAGCATATCAATTGCTGATGCCGTAAGGTATTTCTCAGGAATACAGATTAAGGATTATGGCGGACTAGGCGGCTTGAAAACGGTAGATGTGCGAGGCATGGGTACCAATCATCTCGGCGTGTTTTACAATGGGATCAAGCTTGGAAATGCACAAAATGGGCAAATTGACCTAGGTAAGTTTTCACTAGACAATGTGGAAGCGGTAAGCCTTTATAATGGGCAGAAGAGCGATCTCTTTCAGCCAGCTCAGCACTTCGCTTCAGCCTCCTCCATTTATATTGAAACTAGGCAGCCGACTTTCAGTAAAGGTAAGCGTACCAACCTTCGGGCACATCTTCGTGCCGGCTCCTTTGCCACGGTGATTCCATCAGTCTTGGTAGAGCAAAAGCTCCCCAATGACTTTGCCCTGAGTGCCAATGTGGAGTTTGTCTCCTCTAGTGGTAAATACCCATTTAGGTATAAGCGAGTATTTGAGGATGGCACCATTGCCTATGATACCGTGGCAGTTCGGCAGAATGGAGATATCACTGCACTTAGGGCCGAGTTGGCTCTTTTTAAGAAAATGGAGGAGGGTAAATGGGACATACAAGGGTACTACTACCACTCTAAAAGAGGATTGCCTGGCCCCATTATTCGAAATGTATTTCAGCACGGACAACGGCTCGAAGACCAAAACTTCTTCTTCCAAGGGAAGCTGACTAAAAAGGTGAATGAGTGGTATAGCATACAGGCTCAAGCAAAGTATGCCAATGACTACACCCGTTATCTTGATGAAGAGTGGACCAGCCCTCTATATGTGGATAATAAATATGAGCAGCACGAAGTTTATGCCACCATAGCTCAAGAGTTTATTGCTACCAAGTGGCTAAGATTTGGGCTCTCAACAGATGCTAGATACAACACATTGAATGCCAATCTTGTCAACTTTTCATACCCCAAGCGTCTGACTCTTATGGGAGTAGTTTCTGGTGAGGTAAGCTTTCCATGGATTACCTTTCAGGCAGCTTTGTTGGGCACTATGGTGCGTGAGAGTGTAGAGCGCAATGTTGGGGCACCACCCAAGAATGTGCTGACCCCCTCTTTCTTCTTATCTCTCAAGCCATTCAAAGAGGTGGATCTAAAGGTCCATACCTTTTACAAAAATATATTTAGGATGCCCACCTTTAACGACCTCTACTATACCTTTATTGGGAATGCTGTGCTCCGACCAGAGTATGCTGAGCAGTACGACTTCGGCATAAGCTACCGATGGCGACCCAAGGGCTCATCGGTCGTGAAGTACGCTGATGCTCGTGTGGAGAGCTACTTCAATAAGATTAAGGATAAGATTGTAGCCGTACCCGCTGGTAATATGTTCCGATGGACCATGCTCAATCTAGGCAAAGTAGATATATTCGGGACCGAAGCCAACCTAGACCTCGCTGTGGAGCCTATTGAGCAGCTAGTCACTACACTTCGGCTAAGCTACACGTATGAGAAGGCTCTTGATGTGACAAGCCCCAAAGCTAAGAACTACCGACACCAGATAGTCTATATCCCTGAGCATAGTGGGTCGGTTATCGCTGGAGCAGAGTACAAATCGTGGGGGCTCAACTACAGCTTTATCTACACAGGTAAGCGGTATAATGCTAAATACAATGATGAAAATAGCCGTATGCTCCCATGGTATACGCACGATATCTCGCTTCGAAAAGACTTCCTTTTCGGGAAGAAGCACCTGCTGAGGATCAATCTAGATGTGAACAACCTCCTTAACCAGCACTACGACGTTGTGATCAACTACCCTATGCCAGGGCGTAATTACAAGCTAACTCTTACTTACCAATTATGAGAATGAATTATAAACCCCTCAGTGTCGTTGTAGGGATACTACTCCTATTAGTGGTAGGATGTAGAGGAGAGTATGAGATTATCCACTCTCTATCCCATGAGACCAATGTGGGGGAAGAAAACTTAGGCCAGCTAAAAGGTTTCTACCTACTCAATGAAGGTAATATGGGTAGCAATAAGTCTACCCTTGACTACTTTGATTTCGCGACAGGGACCTATCACAGAAATATCTATGCCGAGACCAATCCGACGATGGTTAAAGAGCTCGGAGATGTCGGCAATGACATCGGTATCTATGGCTCAAAACTCTATGCCGTGATCAATGTCTCTAACTTTATCGAGGTGATGGATGCCTATACGGCAAAGCACTTAGGAGTTGTCAAGATACCCAACGTCCGCTATATAAAGTTTCACGATGGCAAGGCATACGCTTCGGCCTATGTGGCACCCGTTGAGTTCAATCAAAATGCAAGGGTGGGAATGGTCTGCGAAATTGACACCGCCACCCTTGAAGTGACACGGCAGTGCAATGTGGGCTACCAGCCTGAGGAGCTGGTAATCACAAATGGCAAGATCTACGTCGCCAACTCTGGAGGCTATATGTTTCCTAATTATGACAATACCATTTCGGTTATTGACCTAGAGACTTTTGAAGTAGTCAATACCATTGAGGTGGCGATCAATCTACACCGTCTCCGTCTTACGCCCTACAACGAGTTGATCTGTACCAGCAGAGGAGATTACTACTATGTGCCCTCTCGGACATTCTTTGTTGACCTAGATACAGAGGAAGTGACAGATACCCTTGATCTAGCTGTGACCAATTTGGACATCAGTGGCGAGCTAGCCTATATCTACTCGGTAGAATGGAGCTACCTCACCAATACCAATACCATCACCTATGGTATTTTTGATGTAAAAACCCACGAGGTGGTGAGCCGCAACTTTATCAAAGATGGCACCGACGAAGACATTACCATCCCTTATGGCGTAAAGGTAAACCCCGTGAATGGAGATATCTACGTTACCGATGCTATTGACTATGTAACGCCGGGCACCTTGCGCTGCTATAGCAAGTTTGGCCGACTCAAATGGAAGGTCGACACAGGCGACATCCCAGGCCATTTCGCCTTCCTCTACGAACAACGTAAAAAAGATAACACAACTAACGAATAATAACAACTCAAGAAATGAAGAGAATTAAGTACATTCTGAGCTTTCTCTTGCTAGCATCGCTCATATTACCGAGCTGCCGCAAGATTGAAAAAGTGCTTCCACCAATAGTAAGGTTGGAGCAGGCTAACTACCAAACCAAGCCAGACAGACTTATCAAGATTGCTCCTACCTTTGAGAATATTGAGGAGGATGCGGTATATGCTTGGCGTGAAGAGGGAAGGATATTGGGCACAGAGCCCACCCTTGTCTTTAGCTCCAATGAGCTAGGCACGCACCACCTCACCCTTACGGTTACCACACCTAGCGGTACAGCAAAAGCCAATGCCAAGGTGGAGGTGGTTGAGTTTCAGCTCCCCATTATCTCTATAGAAGGGGGTGGAGAGCCGATTGTAGAGGTGGGTGAGAAGTACGAACTTACCCCTATCATTGATAACAAGGAGGGGCTAAAGCTCACCTGGATCAGAGATAATCAAGTGGTCTCGGAGGATATGACCTATACCTTTACTGAGACCAAACCTGGCGTCTCATTTGTTACCCTCAAAGCAGTCAATGAAGATGGAGAGGATGAGTATCTGATTCGCCTTACTGTAGTCAATGAGATTCCTGTTGAGGTCAGCTTCGACAATGATATTCGTGCCGCCACAGTGGGCCGAACCATTCGTATCCCAGCGAATGTTCCATCCTCTAAAAATATGACTTTTGAATGGTACGTAGATGGCAAGAAGGTAGAGGGTGAGCAGGGCTCTATCCTCACATATGAGGCGACGAAGACGGGCAATCATCAAGTCAAGGTTATTGGCAAAAAGGGAGATAAGAAGGGTGAAGCCTCACTCACTCTTCAAGTCGTGGAGTCCAACCAATACTACCGCCCATTCGTAGAGGGCACCAGCAAGCGTGATGTAGTAAAGGTATTTGAATTCCTACCGGCACCAGGGCAGTTCGTCAATGAAGGATACATTGCCAATACGATGGAAGAGGCTTGCCAATATGCCCAAAGTCGCATTGAGAGTAATGCCTATGTATCGCTTGGCGGATTTGGCGGCTACATTATTGTAGGGTTTGACCACAGCATTAAAAATACAGGGGATTACGACTTCGCCATTATGGGCAATTCCTTTAAGGGTAGCTCGGAGCCAGGAATCGTCTGGGTGATGCAAGATGAAAATGGTGATGGTCTCCCTAATGACACTTGGTACGAACTGAAAGGTAGCGAAACGGGCAAGCCCGAAACCATACAAGATTATGAGATCACCTACTACCGCCCAACTCAGAAAAAAGCCAATACTATGTGGACGGATAATAGAGGCAACCGTGGGTCAGTTGATTGGCTTGGATTCCATCAGCAAGACTTCTACTACCCTCTTTGGGTAAAGAACGACACCTACATGTTGAGGGGTACCTGCTTGGCAAGTCGGACGTTTGATCAAAGTGGGCAAGGAACCTACTGGGTAAATCAAGAGTTCGACTGGGGTTATGCCGATAACTTCAGCCCTATTGATAGGCTAACAGATGATGATAACTACTTCGCTGCACCAAATGCCAATCACTTCAAGATCAGCCATGCCATTGACCACAAGTTGCAGCCAGTAAATCTAAAGTATATCGACTTTGTTAAGGTCCAGACTGGGCTCAACATTTCGGCAGGGTGGTTGGGCGAAAACTCTACCGAGGTATTTAAGTTCATTGATGTTTACAAGGAGAAATAATAAAGTATGAAATCAATTAAAATACAGTCTTTACTCCTCGTGCTACTTTTGCTTTCAGCAACAGGATGCAAAGAGAAGATAGAGACCCCCTTCTCAGGGAATGATAATAGACTACTAGAGCTATCTCTCACCGATAGCAAGGGCCATAAGTATACCGCCTCTCTTATTGATGAGAATGTTTTCCAGATAGAGGTCCCCTCTGATGCCGACCTCTCAAGTGCCAAAGTTGCTTATCGCATAAGCGACCAGGCACAAATCTTACCAAAGCCAACGGAGGTCGACAATTGGAATAACGACCAAGCTTTCCAGGTTCGCTCTTACTCTGGGGAGCACCGTACTTATCTTGTCAAGATAGCCAGATCCTTTACAGAGGCTCCAAACAGCGTCAAGCTAGTGACAGATGATGATGTTAAAGCTTTTGTGGCAAAGGGGGTAAGACACGTAGAGGGGCATCTGATCATTGGAGCCACCACTGGTACGGACTCTATTAGCAATATTGATGCACTGACCACGCTCGAAAAGGTGGATTATAATATCATCATCAATCCTACCTACAAAGGGAAAGACCTCTCCGGACTACGAAATGTCAAGGAGGTTGGAAGCATCTTCCTGCAAAGCGATAAACTACAGAATGGTACCTTCCGACACCTGAAAAAGGTATATGGCGATATTGTCATTTCAGGAGCATCTCTGAATGAAGTCGCCTTCCCCGAATTAATCGCTCTTGATGGTCAATTGAAAGCCACCAAGGCAATGGTAAGGGAGCTCTCCCTCCCCAGTGTAGAGGAGATCGGGTCAATCCAACTTGAAGAGTGTAGTCAGCTAAGCACGCTTACTGCACGCCAGCTTAAAAAGATCAATGGTGATTGGATGCTTAAAAACCTCGCCAAATTATCCACAGTCACCACGCCAAAGCTTGAGGTGATCAGTGGCAATTTGAAGTTCGAGACACTCAAAGTGCTCGGAGTATTGAGTCTCAATAAGCTACAGTCCATTGCTGATATTGAGATGAGTGGTGTGGCTATCAGTCAATTCTATTTGAGTGAGCTCAAAGAGTGTGGCAAGCTATCTATTAATGCTACCTCCCTCTCTGCCCTCATTGCACCGCATCTAGAGAGCATTCACGGTGACTTCATACTCAATGGGTGTGGGCTCTCCGATCTCAATCAGTTTGGGGTAAAGACGATTGATGGCAAGCTTGAGTTTACAAATCTCTCAAAGCTACAAGATATAACCGCCTTTGCCAATCAATTGAAGAAAGTAGCGAGTGTATCACTAGTCGATATCAATGCTGGTGGCGTTTGGGACTTTAGTAATACAGGCATTGAGGGAATCATGCTAGAGCGGTGCCGAAATGTAGAGGATCTTATCCTTCCTAAGGTGATGAAGAAAGTGGAGATAAAAGGTGACGCCATGATGCAAGTGAAGCAACTACTCAAGATGAGTGGAGTGGAAGAGGTATCAGAAAACTTTAAGGTGTCCAACTATCACCTAGCAGAGCCACAAGAGGTTCAGATAATGCTCACGAAAGCAGGAGATATCACAATGGACTGCTCGAATATGCTTTCCCTTAACTTCCCACTATTGGAAGAGGCTAAGAAAATAGATTATAACTACAGTTCATCAGCATTCGATGGAAGGAATAAGGAGATTCAAGCTCAATGTGCTATGAAAAAACTAGTGGCACCAAAACTACAATCAGTAGAGAAGATGAGCTTTAACCTACACGACTTGGAGATGCTAGATATGCCACAGCTCAAGACCATTAGTGTCGAGCTAGTGATCCAATGCTATTGGCCTAAAAATGCCAATAATGTACTGACTAACCTCAACGGTTTATCTGCACTCGAAAAGGTGCGTTACGTTAAGTTTAATAACCTCAAGGCGTTCAAAGACTACTCATTCCTTAAGAGAGCAGTAGCCAATGGCTCTATTACATACTTATACGCCAACAACACATACTATCAGCCAAGCTTGTATGACTTACAAGATGGAAAATTTATTAAGGATTAGCACAAGATTATGACACATAATAAACCAACCATACTATTGATGGGATTGCTCCTCTTTTTTAGCACTCTTACAGGGTGTAAAAAAGTAGATCCCTTTAGCGGAGAAGATAATTTCTTCCTCTCCTTTCAGCTGACAGCACCAGATGGTGAAGCCTATAAAGGTAGCGTACAAGGTGATGAGATAACGGTCAGAATCCCCTCCAATGTCGCCCGTACATCGCTCACAGCGAAATACAACCTCAGCGACTTGGCATCTGTTTCGCCCAAGCCCGAAGAGGTAAAAGGGTGGATGGAGTCTCAGACCTTTACCGTCACTTCTTATAGTGGTGCCACACGTACCTACACCGTAAAGGTGCAGTCTACCGACGTAGCTCTTAATAGCGCCATTCACCTAACAACCGATGAGGAGGTGGCACAGTTCTTAACCCAAGGGGTGGATATCATCAATGGAAATTTGATCCTTGGATCAGAAAACGCCGAAGATAGCATCCACTCACTCGAGGGGCTTGCTAAGCTCAAAGAAGTTAGATACAAACTCATCCTGCACAGCAATGTAGTAGCCGACCTATCACCCCTCAAAGGACTAGAGCGCATCGGTTCTCTACAATTCATGGGTAATAATGATAGCATCAAGGTTATTGACCTTCCGAATGTTAAGTCAATCCCCAATGGATTTCAGATCAATTGTGATTCGCTAAAAAGCATCTCTATGCCAATGCTCGAGGAGATGGGGACGGTATCCATTGAGGCTGAAAATCTAACCGATTTCCAGATCCCTAGCGTCAAAGGTCTATTTGGCAACGTCTCAATCAAGGCAAGTCAATTAAAAGCTTTGGACTTCCCTGAGCTTATGGTAGCACAGAATATTCACCTCAATAAATCAAGTTACTCAAAACCTCTTGAGCTGACTTCCTTTTCAATGCCTAAGCTAGAAACGGTTGAATCCATAAAGCTCGAAGAAGCTGAGGCGCTAGAAGCATTCAGCCTCCCAGCTTTGAAGAAGGCTGATAAGATAGATATATCTATGCTTAAGTCTTTGACCACATTCGATCTATCTAGTCTTAAAGAGGTTGAGGAGATAAAGTTTGAAAGCGATTGGCGAGGTGATATGAGCAATAAGCTCATCAAAGAGCTAGCTTTCCCAAAGCTCGAAAGGGTAAAGACCATACAATTTGAGCGTGACCCATTCAAGGCACTAGAGAGCTTGCTATTCCCGGAGCTTACGGAAGTAGACAAACTTTACATCCCTGATAACCTAACCAAGTACGAAGCTCCAAAGCTAGAGAAAGTAAATACCCTTTTGTACGTAAGTGGCTATCTACCAAGTGTTTTTGATCATATCAAGAGCATTCCTAGACTAGAGATCGACCTTACCGATGATGAGAATAGGGTAGTGGATCTGATAGACCTCAGCCATGTTCAATCTATTGAAAACGTAACCATCAGCCCATATACCATTGGGAAAATAATCTTTCCTGAAACTATTAGCGGGGATGTAGTGATTAGCTACAATGGCCGACCTGTGACCAAGGCACCCATCATGGAAGGGCTAAAGGAGTGCCAAAGCTTTATGCTTGAATTGGCTCACGATATGGAGGAGGTGGAGTTGCCTGCGACCCTTGAAAAAATATCAAAGGGTCTCAAACTAACTAGCAACTTCAAGAAAGTCACAGCCAAGGGATTAAAAGAAATAGGTGAAAACCTAGACTTAGGAGGTGCCGCTACTGAGTACCTAGATATGCCTGCTCTGGAAAAAGTGGGAGGAGATCTAGACCTTCAGACTAAATACTTCAAGGATGCTAACCTCCCTAAACTAACAGAGGTAGGAGCCATAAAATTTGGTGGCCGTGGCTACTGGGAGCAAAATGAGAGCCTGACACATCTAAACTTCCTATCACACCTTCAGAAAGTCAAGAGGGTGGAGATAGCGTACTGCACTGTGCTAATGGATTATTCGGGTCTCAAGCAGTTGGTAGAGAATGGTCAGATTAATGAATCCAACTGGACCAGCAGCAAAGTCAATAATAACCTCTATAACCCAACTTACCAAGACCTTAAAGCAGGTCGATACAAGCTTCAATAATTAAGGAAACACTTAATGATCTATTAATGACGACTCTCCTCCATTTACCCTTCTGGATAAATGGAGGAGAGTTCTTTTATTTGGTCAGTTGACTGATTAGGAGTTGATAGAGGACATCCCCGAAGCTGTAGAGCTTTTGCAATCCTTGGTTGGGAGGGTGATCTTGCTGGCACCAGAGGCCTCTAGCCATGCAGTGTCGGCAGTGGCACGCTTACCCTTAAAGCTAGATGCACCAGAGACCTCAATCTTGGCCTCCTTTACACGCCCCTTGTACTCCATAGAGCTAGCTCCAGAGAGATCTACAGATAGCTTACCTGTGATATCGCCATCTACCTCAATATCCGAAGCCCCAGAGGCATCAACAATGAGCTGCTGGATAGAGCCATCAAAGTCGAACTCGCTAGCACCCGATAGGATCACACTCATCGACTTTAGTGAGCCCTGAGCCTCAAAGCTACTTGCCCCCGAAAGGTCTACCTTGCGGATATTCAGAGCGTGGCTCTGCTTGATATCTACCTCACTAGCACCCGAAGCACTTACCTCCTCTAGCTTGGTCACATCGGTTACATAGAGCTTCACCTCGATATCATCTTCCCCAAAGTTGAACCATCTACGGCGAGACTTCTTCTCACGGGATAGAGTGAGCTTGCCATTTTCAAAGGTGTACTTAAAAGTACCGCCCTTGCCCTCCTCCACCACTACCATCTCATTTTTGGTAGAAGGGATAATCTTCACCTCAATAGAGTGGCTCACCTGTAGCCTCGTAGGGCTATCATTGAGCGAGATAGTCATAGGGGTTTGTGCCTGAGCACTTAGTGCCATGGCACCAATTAGCATCAGTGCTATTACAGATAATCTTCTAACTATTGTCTTCATACTTATAATTCTTCTTTTTAATGATTAGTGAATTACTTTCCGACAGCAAGATACAAAGAATTCGGTAGTTTGCAAAACAAACAACCACTTTTTATCTCCGCATTTCCTAAGTAACGACTGCCCCGAGAGACCTCCATGAGTTGGCGAGTGCTCAAAGCCCTTTGTCGGGGTGCCTAATCAAGGGTACCTTATCGGACAAGTCGGACAGGTCGGACGGCCGAGGGAATGGTGGTGGATTTGGCCTCCCCTCATAGGAGGTCAGATGGATCCTAGTCCCTAATCGAACCTCGAGAGCCGGAGACTAGGGGTTTATGAAACCACCCACCCCCACCATTCAACCCCTTGAGGGTTGGACCTGGATCAGTTAGATTTTTCTTTGAGTGTAATGATTACCTCATCACCATCTACATGGAAATATTCAAACATCTCATTTATGCCTTCAATCATCTTTTCTGCTGACCTATTATGGTAAAAAACCAGCCTTTTATCTCCAGAATAGTTATTTGGTATTTTTTTCAAGACCGTACCATCAACTAAGGCATAACGAGTATTAAAGCTTGGAATTTCTGGATATAGTTCTTCATCTTTCCAATTGATCACGCTAGGGTTTTTCCCTTGCTTTAGATGAGTAGTTAGATCATTGACAAGCACTTCGTATTGGTTGGGGTAGTTCCGTTTAAGGTGTTGAAGTATTGCAAAATATAAGTGGTTCCACCTATTTTCCTTATAGACTTTACCTTCAATTGTTACACTTTCTGGCTGTCTAAACTTTACAAAGGATTTTGCATCTGAATCAGTTATAGAAAACTTTCGTATCTCGTTATCTTCAATCCGCTCATTCCAGTTGTTAACAATTTGATATTCATCTGGGAGTTCATACGCATTTAAGAATAACTGAATCATCTGCTCTTGGTGTTTGAGTATTGCTTGCTCATCCCACCGCTCTACTGAAATAATATCAAGTCTGTAACTTAAAGCAGATTCTCCAAGCTTCTGCTTCTTTGTCTCAAACGATCGATTGCTAATCTCCATATTATATTCAGTTAGGATAAGATTCCCTATGTTGTGGAGGTATTTACTATGTACTTCTTGATGGTCTTCTCCCAATTCTTGCTCCCAAATAGTGGTTAATTTTTGGGGCATAATATGTTCAATCGTTATTAATGGATCTCTATAATCCACTGATACCTTAGATCTCTTTTTCTCCATATCACCAAGGATAAGCTTTGAATAGTTTCTTAGCTCATTATAAAAAGGCAAGGTCTCGAGAGTACTGCGTATCTCCTTATCATTTGGCATTCTTAGGAAATAAGGCAATTGCTTTATTATTTGTAGGAAGTCGGTTTCTCCGTTAGCCATTTCAGGAATATATTTAGTCAACAAAGGCATATTCTTATTTTCTCCGCTGGTCAAATCACATACTCTTCTTCGTATTAAGTATGTCTTAATCATTCGGAGAGTATTTAGCAAGGCATCATCGGACAGTTTCTTCTTTCCATTAATTCCTTGATGACTAATCAGCAACCCCATCACGAAAGATTTAAATGGGTCTGACTTAATACCCTGAAAGATATCAATTAGTAAGTCTTTTACTTCCTTGTTAAATCTTTTGTCTTCAGTGAGACGTGGGGTATAGTCGGGGTCAACGATTGCCAAATAGTAGTGTGCCACTTCTGATATCTCAAGAATAAGCAGTTGTTTATCTTCATATTCTGATGCAACTCTTTCTTTGAAAATGGAGTATAATTGTTTAGCATTACTATCGCTAGCTGTCACTAAATACTCCGAGAGCTTGTATTGTGTAAAGTCCCGTAAGTAATTTGAAGTCTCTTTTCTGGTTAGTTTCTCCTCAATCATGGGGAACCAGCACTGCTCGTAGGCTTCTGTCTGTTCTTCACTATTCAAACCTAGAAGAATATAGTTGCGAATAAGGTCAGATAGGGTAAGTGGCCTACCAAGAGAATTGAGTGTTTCAAATATAATCTGTGGATCCTCTCCCTTATAAGGATCATTTTCAAGATTGATTACAGCAAGATTTATTCGCTCTAAGATACTGACGAAATGCACAGTTTCCAACCTAGGAACTCTTTGCATAAGTGCCTTCAACTCTCTACAAAAATAAGTGTAGGCATTAGTAATCAAACCTGAAGGAGCTTTCTTGCCAGTCACTATAGCTTTATAGCAATCCCAGTCTGCAGTAACTTGCTTTAGTTTGATTTTCTCTTCATATTTTGAGTCCGAACTATAAAAGAAAGCTTGGTCAGTACCTTCTCTTTCATCATCGGACATGGGAAATGTATCACGAAGAGCAAGAAGGAAAAGCAGAGTAGTGGTTATTCTCTGCTGCCCATCAACAACAATAATAATATCTTTATCAAGGCTTTGGTATTCTCTCTTGACTACAAGCGTACCAAAGAAATGCTGTAGCTTTGGCTCTTTTCCAGAAAGTTCCGACTCAAGCAATCTTGTAATATCATGGAAAAAGCGACTTAATTCGGGCTTACCCCAAGCGTATGATCGTTGGAAAGGGGGAATAAAGAAGGGCGAAGTATTGCCCATAAGTAACTCTCTGACATTCTTAGACTCTACTCTCATAAACTATATATAATCTGTAATACAATCATTTTCAAACAAATATATAGATAAATAATGAGTAAACCTAGAATGATTTATGGCATTTGTTTGGCATTTGTGGTCGCACCAGTATCGGCTAGTGCGACCGCAAGGGTCGATGGATAAACCGCAATCCCTTTCCCCCCGGTCGAGGCTCGTAGAGCCGAAGACCGGAGGCTATCTGAATGGCACCCTGTCGGGTGCTTTTTGGCGACAATTTATTGCCCGAGTGGGACGAGTCGGAGCCCCAATAAGTTGCTGACGGGGTACGGGTGTCTGACTCGTCTGACTTGTCTGACCTGTCCGACTTGTCCGATGAGGCACCCATTGTCCAATGAGCCACCCCTTGGGTGTGCTCTCATCTAAGCAAAAACCGAGATGCAACTAAGCATTTGCTTTGTTGCATCTCGCCGATCGCTTAGTTGCAACTCGCCAATTGCTTAGTTGCAACTCAACTTTTGCTCTCATAGATGGTCACTTTTTCTGACCACACAGCAGGTTTTTTTAATCTATAGAAAAAAGGGTCGGGCATCACGAGGAGCCCGACCCTTTTGGATTTGTTTTTCTCTATCTATAAGGAGATTACTTAGCGAAGTGCTTATTGATGGTGCCCCAATCCTCTACTGCTGGGATCACGCCCATCTCAATCACTTGATTGCGTAGGTCTACCAGGTGCTTGTAGCTAGCCTCTAGCTCGGCCATCTCCTCTGGTGTGCCCTCAGGCATATTGTAGGTAACAATACCATCCTTGCCGATCTTGGTATCCATTGCCATCATGATGTTTTGGAACTTATCATTGTTCACGAAAGTACCTGCTGGCCATGGGAATTCAGCACCACCCATAGCAGCAGCAATCATCTCGATAGAGCAGTATGCTGGGCTCTGGAATGATGAGCGACCACGTAGCTTGATGATATTAGCACCACCCTTAGTGGTCTTGGTACGGATCTCCTCCCACTGCTCCTTGGTCAGTTTGTCGGTACCCATGTAGTCCTTCAATGGCTTGCCAGCGATCTTGGCATTTGATGCAAAGACTGCCATCTGCTCACCGTGGCCTCCGAAGGTGCGTGCACCAGTAACCTCGGACTGAGCTACACCGAAGTGCTTAGCTAGCTCGCTCTGCAGACGAGTACTATCGAGTGCTGCAAGAGTAGTCACACGGCGTGGGTCAATACCTGCGTGTAGCATGGTTACGAGACCAGTGATATCGGCAGGGTTGAAGATGATTACCACGTGCTTTACATCGGGGCAAAGGCGCTTGATGTGCTCACCGAGGTCGGCAGCAATCTCGCTATTACCCTTGAGGAGGTCCTCACGAGTCATGCCATCCTTACGAGGGGCGCCACCTGATGAAACGATGTACTTAGCTCCCTTTAGAGCCTCCTCAAAATTGTCGGTAAAGGTCATGTTGAGACCTTGGAATCCACAGTGGCGGATCTCCTCTGCCACGCCCTCAAGACCAGGAAGATAGGGGTCGTATAGGCAAATATTTGGGGTGAGGCGCATCATAGCTGCTGTCTGTGCCATATTGCTACCAATCATACCTCCTGCTCCGATGATCACGAGCTTGTCGTCAGTCAAAAAACTCATAAGATATAAACTTTATATTGTGAAAATAATACCGTCATCTAATACTTCCACAAATGTAATAAAGAATTTTGTAAATAAATAATATTCGCCTTAGAAAATGCGGTGGCGCGCAATTCGGTGCCCGATAAAATGACTTTATCGGACGGTAGTTTATTTAATAAAAAAGCACCCGTGAGGGTGCCACTCAGCTAGCTGTAAGTTTGCAGGTAGCCCGGGCGAGTTTATCGAGCCCGCCAAAATCAAACAAAAAAAGTTAAATTCAAATGCGTAGATAAAGGGTATATCAAAGATGAAATAACCAGTAAAAATAGTCTAATAGCGAGACTAATGCCGTATCTTTGTTGTAGAAAGATAGCCATTAGTCGATTAGGTGAGAAACCTTAGTATGCTAGCGAGGTCATAGAACCTATTGGGGGCAATAAGGACACCTAATCACGCTGTTGGATACTATATAGATTGTTAGGATTATACTCCTATTTACAGCTTGAGTACAAACAGCTTTCGTTCGACTAATGGCTATCTAACCACTTCAAGTACAAAGTTATGAATAAAAATTTATTTGTGGGAATTGATTTCTCAAAAGAAACGTTTGACGCAGCTATCCTCAAGGTATCTGAAGAGAGCTCTATTGATCTAAAGATCATTGGTAATGAGCAGTTTAAAAACGATGTGCCAGGTTGTAAGCGATTTGTAAAATGGCTGAATAAGACTTGTGCACTATCTGGCGACTACTCCTCTGTCCTTGTAGGTGGAGAAGATACAGGTAACTATAGCACCACGTTGCCTAAACAGCTTTATGTGCTGGGAATTGATTGCTCCGTACAAAATGCTTATTCGATCAAATGTGGTAGTGGCAAGATTGTTCGCGACAAGACCGATAAGATGGACGCAGAAAAGATCGCTTACTACTTCTATCGCTTTCGTGATCAGATTAGGCTCTATAAGCCCCTATCTAAGGATATGGAGAGCTTAGAGAGACTCTATTCATACCGATATGGACAGGTGAGAGAAAGTGCAAGATTGCAGTGTCAAATAAAAGAATATGAGCATATTCTTAAGTCAGAACCCAATGATGAGACGCTAAAGTTTATGATCCAACGATTAGAGGAGCAGGAGAGGTTTCTGAAGGAAGAAATCAAGACTATTGAAGCTAAAATGGTAGAAATGATTGAAGCTGATGAAGAGCTTAATGAGATCCATGAATGCCTACTGAGCATACCAGGTGTCGGGAAGATCACAAGCCTTCTTTTGATCGTTGTTACTCGAGGGTTTACAAGGTTTGATAACCCCAAGCAGCTTGCCTGCTTTTTAGGTGTCTCTCCACACCCGAATCAGTCAGGTACATCCGTCCAAAATGGCAATCATAGGAGTTGGTTTGCCGACCCTTATTTTGCAAGCCTCTTACATATGACGGCACTCACTGCAAGCATACATAATCCGAAGTTTAAGGCTTACGATGAAAGGTTAAAGAGCAAAGGCAAGCCAAAACTGCTCATTATGAACAACATCAAAAACAAGCTACTGACGGTCGCCTTTACAATCGCTACGAGAAGGACCAAATTCTATTCTGATTATGACGCAAAACGAGCATAGAGCGAAATAACACTTTTTAACTATATAAATTTGGTGGTGAACATAGATTGCCCCCAGTCGAGGGCGAAGCCCGTTGACTGGGGGTACGAGACGCCCACACCCATCGACCCTTGTGGTCGCACTTGGATAGGCTAGTGCGACCGCAAGGGTCGATGGATAAACCGCAATCCATTTCCCGCCGGTCTTCGGCTCTACGAGCCTTGACCGGGGGCTATCTGAATGGCACCCTTCGGGTGCTTTTTTGGCGGGGTATTACCACTCATGAGAATGTCGTACAGAGTATGAGATGCAGGACTCTTTCCAATGCGTAATCCCTATTATCTAGTGCCACCACCGAGGGCTTTGTAGAGGTTGATATGGGCTTGGAGAAGCCCTAGTTGGTCGGCATAAGAGCCCATCTCGGCATTGAGGAGCTGTTGCTGGCTGGTGAGCACCTCTAGGTAGGTGCCATTGCCGAGGGTCATCAGCTTCATGGTCATATCGGTAGCTTGGTGTAACGACTCTAGTTGCTTCTTGCGGAAGTCTATCTTGGTACGGTACGCCTCTATCCGATAAAGCTGGTTGCTCACCTCAGCACCAGCAGCTATGAGGGTCTGCTGAAATTGTATTGTTGCCTCCTTCTGCTTAGCCTTGGCGATACGTAGCTGGGCTACATTTCGACCATTATTGAAGATAGGCTGGAATAGCGACCCGATGGCGTTGCCCACAAAGGTGAAGGGGTCTACAATCACCCCGCCAAGGGCATTGGTCCAGGAGCCATTGGCGGTTAGCTTGATAGAGGGGAGGAAGTCGGCCCGAGCTCTATTGGCACCATAGTAGGCCATCACTAGTCGCTCCTCAGCCATCTGCACATCAGGGCGAAGGGCTAGGAGGTCCACTGGCACTCCAAGGTCTGTGTCGAAGTGGGGGATCCTCTCGCTATCCATCGATCCCCTCTCTATCTGCTGTGGTGGAAGATGAAGTAGGGTGGCGAGGGCATTTTCTGTCACTCTCCTCTGAGTCTTGAGCTCTGCTAGCACATCAAGTAGTCCAAAGGTCTGTGCCTCTGCTTGTGCAATAGCAGCTTCAGTGACTCTTCCTGTCTCCTTTAGCAGTCGGAGCACTCTGATATTTTCTCTCCAGGTAGCCACCGTCTTCTCTGCCACGCCTATCTGGGCATCAAGCGCCAATAGCGTGTAGTAGCTATTGGCCACCGCAGCGATGATATTGGTCTGTACTAGATAGGTCTGAGCCTCTGCAAGTCGAGTCTGAGCTTTTTGTTGCTCCAAACTATTGCGAAGCTTCCCGAAGAGGTCAACTTCCCAACTGGCGGTGATGGGGAGGTTGTAGCTCCACACTTCGGTATTATAGCTGTATTGCCCCGATGGTGCTGCAGAGATATTGGGAAGGAACCCTAGCTTGGCGGATAGCAATGCCGCCTTGGACTGCTCTAGCCCTAGCTGGGCGATGCGGATATCGGCATTGCGCTCTAGAGCGGTCTTGATCAGTCCTTTCAGTTGGGGGTCACAAAAAAAGTCTTGCCACGAAAGGGTCGCGATATTTTGATCCGTTGCTGGTACTGTGTCATTGGGCAGAGTGGGGGCTCTGAAAAGTCGCTCCGCCGTGATCTCCTCTGGGCGCTGGTAGCTCCCATAGATTCCGCAACTAGAGAGGAGTAGCGGCATCAGGGAGAGACATAGGTAGAGACATGGGATATACTTATTCTTCATCTTTCGAATCATCTTTAGTTTCAAATTGGATGGGGTGGATCCGCTCTTGCCAGTTTTGGGCAATGTAGTAAAGCCCAGGCACAAAGATTACCTGCAATAGCACACCTATTAGCATACCACCCACAGCAGCTACACCGAGCGAGAAGTTGCCTGCAGCACCTGCACCTGTGGTAAACATAAGTGGCAGGAGGCCTATGATCATCGCGAGAGAGGTCATGAGGATAGGTCGCATACGCTCTGCAGAAGCCGAGATGGTCGCCTGCAGTATGCTATAGCCTTGGTGGCGGTGCTGGCGGGCGTACTCCACGATCAGCACGGCATTCTTGGCGAGTAGCCCTATGAGCATGATCATTGCAATCTGTACGTAGATATTATTCTCCACGCCAAAGATCATTGCGAACATAAAGGTGCCCATCAGCCCAAAGGGTACTGACAGTATCACCGCAAGTGGTAGCACGAAGCTCTCGTACTGAGCAGCTAGAAGTAGGTAGATAAATACAAGTGAGAGCAGTAGCACCATCACGGTAGAGCCTGCTCCACCACCCTTTTGCTCCTCACGGGTAAGGCCAGAGAACTCGTAGGCCACGCCCGATGGTAGGGCACTTGCGGCCACCTCTTCAACCGCCTTGATAGCTTCTCCCGATGAGTAACCAGGGGCTGGTGTGGCATTAACGTTGATCGAATTAAATAGGTTAAATCGATTGATCACCTGCGGGCCATATACCTTCTCAAGCGAGATAAACTGACTGATAGGAGCCATACCTTGAGGCCCTCTCACATAGATCTTTTGGAGATCAGAGAGGTTGGCCCTATCCTCTGGCCCGGCTTGTAGGTACACCCTATAGAGGTACCCAAAGGCATTGAAGTTGGAGGCATACATACCGCCAATGTAGCCCTGAAGGGTGGAGTAAATGGTCTGTGGCGAGATCCCTGCCATCTTGAGCTTAGCTGCATCTACATCCACGCGGTACATAGGGAAGCTAGGGTTGAAAGTGGTAAAGGCAGCTGCTATCTCGGATCGCTGATTGAGGGCGGTAATATAGCCTACTGCAATATTATAGAAGTCCGATAACTCCCGACCATTGGTATCCTGGAGGTCCATCTGCACACCACCCGAGGCACTATACCCTGGAATAGTCGGTGGCACAAAGGCCATAAGGCGAGCATTGGGGAGGGTGGCAAACCTCTGCATGATCCTCTGCTGCACGGCAGCCGAACTATTCTTTTTGGAGGGGCGCTCACTCCACGGCTTGAGCTGTACGATAAGGGTGGCATAAGAGCTGCCGACCCCACTCATCAGTCCAAATCCAGCAAACTCTGTTACCGACTCTACCTCTGGGAATTGGTGGATCACCTTGCTCACCTCGTAGAGTACCTTGGTACTCTCTTCTAGTGAAGCACCTGGCTGAAGGCTTACCTGAGCCAGTACTACACCATTATCCTCCTCAGGCACAAAGCCAGTGGGGGTATTGCCTACTAGTAGTGCAGTGATGATGAGTGTTGCCACTACCGCAATTGAGGTGAGTAGCTTGCGAGGGGCGATCCTGTTTAGGGCACCTCTGTACTTGCCGAGCAGGCGATTGTAGGAGGTGTTGAAGGCTATGTGGAAGCGCTCTATAAACTTGGGCTTCTTGCCACTTTCGTCGCTAGCAGGCTTTAGGAATAAGGCGCACAGTGCTGGGGTGAGGGTGAGGGCGTTGACACCAGAGAGGGCTATCGCGATCGCCATGGTGATACCAAACTGCCGGTAGTAAACTCCAGAGACACCGCCAATAAAGCTCACAGGGATAAATACAGCCATCATCACCATCGTGATAGAGAGGATCGCTCCACCTATCTCCTCCATCGCCTTGATGGAGGCAGCTTGTGGGCTTTTGTATCCATGGTCGAGCTTGGCGTGTACCGCCTCTACCACCACGATGGCATCGTCTACCACAATAGCAATCGCTAGCACCAGAGCACTCAGCACCAGTAGATTGATGGAGAAGCCAAAGAGCTGTAGGAAGAAGAAGGTACCTATCAGTGACACTGGGATGGCAATAGCTGGAATAAGGGTGCTTCGGAAGTCTTGGAGGAAGATATAGACCACAAGCATTACCAAGAGGAATGCTTCAAGCAAGGTACGTAGCACATTGCCCATAGCCGCGTAGAGGAAGTCATTGACATTCATGCCGTAGGATATACTTAGGCCAGGTGGGAGGTCTTTCTTTACCTCCTCCATCAGCGCCTCTATATCCTTTACCACTTGGGTAGCATTGGAGCCTGCAATCTGGTTAACCCCGATATTGATAGAGGTCTTGCCATCGCGCGATGCCACCACTGAGTAGTAGAGGGCCCCTAGCTCCACATCCGCTACATCCTTGAGGCGGAGGAGCTGACCATTGGCATCGGCTCGTAGGATGATATTGCCAAATTCATCGGCATTCTTAAGGCGTCCTCTGGTGGTGAGGGCATACTCAAAGGCCTGATTGCCCTGTGTGCCCAACTGACCAGGAGCCGCCTCAATATTTTGCTCCTGCAGTGCCATCATCACATCGGCAGGGATCAAGCCATACTGAGCCATCACATCGGGCTTCAGCCAGATACGCATGGTGTAGGTCTTGGCACCTGGTACCGAGGCCTCTCCCACACCAGGTACACGCATGATCTGGGGGAGGATATTGATATCTACATAGTTTTGCAGAAAGAGGTCGTCGTATCGATCATCGGTATCCTCGATAGCAATACGGAGCAGTGTACTACTCTGTCGTTTATTGACACTCACCCCCGACCTAGTCACCTCAGCTGGGAGTAGTGCCTGAGCACGTGTTACACGGTTTTGTACATTGACCTGTGCCATGTCGGGGTCGATATCTGGGTCGAAGTAGATCGTAATCGAGCCAGAGCCAGCATTGCTGGCACTGGAGGTCATGTGGGTCATACCCTCTACGCCATTGATCGCTTCCTCTAGGGGCGAGAGCACTGCATTCACCACCGTCTCGGCATCGGCTCCTGGATAGAAGGCTTGGACTGATATGGTAGGTGGTGCTATATCGGGGTAGCGCTCTACTGGTAGGCTAGTGATGCCTATCAGTCCCAGTAGCACGATGATGATAGAGATGACCGAGGAGCGGACTGGTCGCTTGATAAATCCGTCTAGTTTCATTACCGCTCCTCCATTTGATATTTAATCTTCATGCCCTCCCGGAGGGTTACAGCACCATCTAGTACCACTTTGTCGCCTGCCGACAGACCAGAGGTAACAATGTAGTTTTGTCCATCATTTTGTGGCAGTAGCTCTATCCCTCGTGCGGTGACGTTGCCGTCATTGTCCACAACATAGATAAATGAATTCTTCTGTAGTTGGAAGGTGGCTAGCTGTGGCACCTCAATAGCATTCTCAATCACGTTGGGGATGATCACCTCGCCCGTAGCACCACTGAGAAGTATGCGGTCTGGGTTGGGGAAGAGCACGCGCACATTGAGCGAACCAGTGGTGGGGTTGAGTACCCCGCTCACCGTCTCTAGCACGCCTTTGTGTGGGTAGAGTGTGCCATCAATAAGGCGAAGCTCAATACCGCCAATAGAGGAGATGCCCTCTTTGAGCCCTCCATGGGCACGAGAGAGTGCGAGGAATTGCCTTTCGGTGATAGAGAAGTGGGCATACATTTCGCTGATATCGCTCACCGAGGTGAGGGGCTGTGGCATCTGTGGAGATACGAGACTCCCCACGCGGTATGGGATGCTACCCACTACGCCATCGGTAGGGCTTACCACACGGGTGTAGGAGAGCTGTTTCTGGGCACTCGCCAATTGAGCCTTGGCACTGGCAAGTGAGGCCTTGGCGGTGGCGAGTTGGTTTTCGCTTGATTGGAGTGCGTAGTCCCCGATGATATTTTCGCTGGCTAGCTGGCGATTGTTCTTGGCCGTTAGCTCGGCAGTTGCCACCTGAGACTCAGCCACAGCTACAGCTGCCCTGGCAGCATTGACCGCCTCTTGGAACTGTACCTGGTCCAGCACAAAGAGGAGCTGGCCCTTACGCACCTTGGCTCCCTCATCTACAGCCACCTGAGTGATGGGTCCAGCCACCTGTGGGCGTATCTCTACATCCAGTTTGCCCCGAAGTGTAGTGGGGTAGATAGATGGTAAAGTGATCTGCTGCTCCTTCAACTCTCGTACGGTGTAGGTGGTGCCATCGGCTTGCTGCCCTTGGCCGCCCTTTTTCGTGTCACAACCACTCAGGGGTAGTAGTGCCGCAACTGCTATAGCCACTAACCCTATTAGTCTCATCGAAGACTTTTTCATATTCATTCTTTTCTTTTGTCGGTTTGGGTCTCTTTTTTAGAGTACTTGCAAACTTACCCAAAGAGTGCGTAAAATCTAAGTAATTAAGGAGTTTTTAGTGGGTGATGTGTCAGCTCTATTAGATGGAAAGGTGTAGTCAATAGCTCCCCGACACACGACCCTTTGCGGGAGGGGGAGTGGCGGATAACCATATATGAGATAAATAGGTTTATCCCCTTAGTGATCGGTAGATTTGCTCTTGGATGCGGGTGCGGATATGGAGCTGTGAGAGCTGGTTGTTCCACCGCTTTGGGGCACCTCTATTGGAGAGAAAGATGTAGACAATCTCATTTTGGGGATCTATCCAGCAGCAGGTGCCGGTGAAGCCGGTATGCCCATAGGTGGAGAGGGGTGCAATATCGGCCACGTTGCCTACCTTGCCTTTGCCACGGTGACGATCGAAGCCGAGTGCATAGGGGGAGATAGGGCGGCGGGCTGTGGTAAACTTCTGTACCGTATTGGGTTTAATATACCTATGACCATCGTAGGTGCCACCATTTAGGAGCATCTGTAGGAGTGGAAATAGCTCCTCTGCTGTGCCAAAGAGTCCGGCATTGCCCGATACTCCTCCTAGCATTGCTGCTGCCTCGTCATCTACATCGCCACGAAGGGTTTGGTGGCGAAGGAATTGATCCTTCTGCCCTTCGGCTATCTCGGAAGGGGCAAATCGCGCCAAAGGGCAGTAGGTAAGTCGCTTTAGCCCGAGTGGTGTGGCTAGCTTTTCCATAAAAAGTTGATCGAGTGGCATCTGGTAGCACTGCTCAAGGACCTCTTGCAATAGCAGAAAGTCAATGTCACTGTAGCGGTAACCCCGCCGACGGAGCTGTGCATCGCGGATCTCCTCACGCATCATCTCCCTTACCGAACGGTGGAGGTAATATCCCTCGGCGAAGCGGATAGGGTAGTCCTCACTCTGCTCTCTACTAACCAATGATGGAAGGTAGGAGAAGTTGCGCCTTGCCCACGCCTTTCGGGCGATCTGAATGGGAAAGCCGGCTTGGCGCCGATAGGTGATTAGTGGCGAAGGGTAGCTCTCTTGGTCAATGAGCGAGAGGTAAAAATTGATCACCGCAGGCATTCCCCCTGTATGAAAAAGAAGGTCGGCAAGTGTTACCGACTCTTTATTGCTCCCTTTGAGGAAATCGAGGTGCTTACCTAGTGGATCCTTTGTAGACAACCGCCCCTCGTCCTCTGCTATCATCAGCAGTGGCACAGTGGCGACTGCCTTGGTGACACTGGCGAGGTCGTATAGGGTGGCGGTGTTATTGGGCTCCTTTTTTCCGCTATCCTTGTAGCCAAAGGCCTTGCTATAAACCACCTTTCCCTCCTTCGCCACTAGTACCTGGCAACCAGGGTAGGCGCCTTTCTTCACCCCCTCGAGGGCAATGTTATCTATCTTGGAGAGGAGGCGGCTATTGAGCCCCACGGTCTCGGGCTTGGCGAAGGTGAGCCCTTTTCGCTCTAGAGGAATGCCTGCTCCCGCCTTGAAGAGTGGGGGTAGGTCAACTGGTAGCACCCCACTCATGGGAAGCTGACCAAGTAAGGCACGTCCGACGGCTGCCTGGGCATCGACACTACTATCGTAGCCCATCACCACCGCCTTTGCCTCGGTGATCACCTCCTTGAAGTGCAGTGCGGTGTAGGGATTGGTGAGGAAAAGCAAGACTACCGACCTATCGCGTGCCAATTGGAGGAGCCCAGCATCAGGCCGTGCCCTTTCGGAGGTGATGGCAACCAGTATCACGGAGCTCTTTCGTAGCTTTTGGTAGGTGCCCTGTCGCTCGCCACTACCTGCCTTCACGCCAATGCCGTGGCTGCTAACTGTGCCACCATTGCGGAGCACTTGTAGAAGCTGAGGGGTCCTAGAATCTCCATAACGCAGGAGGGCTATCTCACTTTTTCCAGCGAATGGAAGGAGTGACTCATTATTCTTCAGTAGGGTGACACTCTCCTCGTAGATTCTGGTACGGAGTGCCTTGCTCTGCTCATTATTAAGGTCGGCAGAGAGGGCGGTGGTTGGCAGTAGCGCCCGATTAGTTGCCCCAAGGAGATGTTTCCACGCAAGTACTTTTCGGCAACGACGTAGCACCTCACTGCGGTCTATCTCTCCCGCTTTTAGTGCGGTGAGCAGCTCTGCTAATGCCTTTTGGGGTGAGGGTGGTGCCAATAGAATATCATTGCCAGCCTTGAAAGTGGCGACAGCGACAGAGCCTTTGCCTACATTGTCTATCACCCCTTGCATCGCTAGCCCATCGGTGAAGATGAGCCCCTCGAAGCCGAGTTGCTCCTGCAGTAGTTCGGTGGTGATGGCGTGGCTTACACTGGCCGCTTTTCGGCTGCTATCTAGCGCGGGAACGGTGAGGTGCCCTGTCATGATCCCCCCTAAGCCCTTTTGGATAAATTGGGTGAAGGGGTAGAGTTCTACCTCCTCTAGCCGTGCTCGGTCGTGCGATATCACGGGTAAAGCTTTGTGGGAATCGACCTTGGTATCACCGTGCCCGGGGAAGTGCTTCGCTACCGCCAGCACCCCTAGGCTCTCTAGCCCTTGACCATAAGCCAGTACCAGCTTCGCTACCTGCTGAGGGTCGGAGCCAAAGCTACGGGTACCGATGACTGGATTGAGGGGGTTATTATTGACGTCGGCAACAGGGGCGAAATTGACCTGAATGCCCATCCGCTTCGCCTCCTCTGCTGTGGCTCTACCATACTCAAAGGCAGTGGAGAGGTTGTTGGTGGCCCCCAGCACAATGTTTCGAGGCCATCGGATAGTGCCAGAAAGACGCATCGAGAGTCCCCACTCGCCATCCATCGCCACCAGCATCGGGATCGTAGCTCTCTGTCGCATGCGATTGATGAGGAAGAGCTGTCGCTCGGGCGTCCCTTTCTGCCAAAGGACGCCTCCGAAGCCACGTGCTACTAGGTGGTCCCACTCCTCTAGGCTCTTTTGACCCTCTTTGGGGTAGACCATTGGCATAATAAGCTGAGCCAGAAGCTGCTCATCCGTCATCCCCTGCATCACGCTATCGGCATAAGCATAGGCAGCAGCAGAGCAGGCGGGGTCCTTGATCATCGTTGGTGGGGTGCCCGCTTTTACTAGTGGGCAACAAAGAAGTACCGCAAGGATACTCCCAAACATCTTATATATATTGTTTCTCTTCATAATCTTTGATAATCAATAGCCATTATGGTAAAAAGTGGCAATGTAAAAGCTAAATGGATTATTTCCATAATGGTTCATTCTCCCATCCCTTTGGAAAGCCAAGTGCAGCCTTGTCTATCTCTGGAAATGTAGCAAAGAGATGATTCATTTTGTGGAGCATGTCGTTATTTGGCGATATGACATCAAGGAAATACTTGATAATGCACAGGTCAAAGTATACCTTTAATGGATCAGTTGGCAATGTAATCCAAGGACGTTTTATTCTGATTGGCATAGTAGCACGAATGGAGAACACGCGATTCCAAATACGAGCATGATGACAGCAAGAGTTTCGTGTTACTGCAACAATAGTAAGCCAAGATTCGAATGGAGAAATTTGCAGTCCAAATGACTGAGCAATGGATTTCTTAATTCTTTTATTCTTGATGTTGGAATAAATGTTGGTGACTACTCCAAATGGTAGTATCTCAGCCAGCATCCAAGATGGTGGGTACTGATTGATATAGCTTTTCTTGAAATGATGGATGAAATCCTCTTTAGTATGGTTTAACTCATCTTCAATTAGGTGTTTAGTGCGTCTGAATCTACTAGGATCTGAGAAATAACGTCCGTTCGTCATCCAGAATGGATCGTCTAACATTTTTGTTCCAAAATTTACGATTGCACAACGCACTGCAATCTCTATTTTTTCAATTTCATTGAAGAGGAGCAGTCGTAACTTCTTGTCAAACTTATACAGCATCATTACCTTGTCAAAGGTAACACCTTGCTTAAATAGTTTTTGTTCCTTAGGGGTGGAAAGTAAAGGGTGCATATATGCAGATAGGCGGTAGTAACCGATGTGAGCAAGGTAGTGTTCAGCCTTTCCTTCATCAGTTATTTTCATGCCTCTTGCTTTGAGCAACTGTACTAACGCCATAGGGGTAGCGTATGTTTTTACAAACGGAATTCTTTTTGTCATAGTATAAAAAAAAGACCCGCACATTTGAGCATCGTTGAGAGGCTTGGCGGGTTCTCGTGCCGCAAAGATACGAATAATCTATTGACATTCCAAACTCCGATACAAGAAAGTTACAAGATCCAATTCACTAGAAGTTTAATTACACATTAGCTCGTATTGGCAGGTTTATTTCCGCTTTAGTTGGTAGTTTACGGTAGAATCTGTATGTTTGTAATGAATATTAACATTAGACCACGAGGATTATGATTAAGGAGAACTTTGTAAAGCTATATGAGGGGGTACTGAAGGAAAATTGGGCGCTTCCTGCCTTTACCAATTATGAGGAGGGGCGAACCTATACTGTGGCAGATGTCGCACGGTGGGCAGCACGTGTACACCTTATCTTGGAGCAGAATGGCATCAAGAAGGGCGATAAGGTGACCCTTATTGGTAAGGATTGTGCCGAGTGGTGTATGGTATGGATGGGCATTGTTACCTATGGGGCGGTGGTGGTACCTATACTGCCCGACTTCCCTAAGGCCGACTTGCTACACCTTATTGAGCATAGTGACTCTAAGTTTGTATTCGTGGGGCCAGAGCACGAGAAGCACCTAGAGGGAGCACTGCTCCCTAATGTATTGGGGCTTTATAGGATTAAAAGTATGGAGCCACTCCTAGGACTACTCTCCAACGACCCAACCAAGGCACTCAATATCGATGTTCTATTTAAGCAACGATACCCAAATGACTTTACTCGGGAGGATGTAAAATTCCCCGAGGTGAGCAATGAGGAGGTGGTACTCATTAGTTATACCTCTGGTACATCGGGCTTTAGCAAAGGGGTGATGACCACTGCCAACAACCTAGCAGCCAATATGACCTATGCAGTGACGGAAAAGATGCAGAGCCGCGGTGATCGCCTCCTCTGCTTCCTCCCCAACGCCCACGCCTATAGCTGTGCATTCAACTTCCTACTCCCCTTGCTTTCGGGTGCACACGTCTATATCCTTGGTCAAAAGCCTACCCCTACCATTCTCCTCAAAGCGCTTAAGGAGGTGCAACCTCGACTGATCCTCTCCGTACCACTCGTATTGGAAAAGATCTACAAGAGCGTGGTGACGCCTAAGCTCAAGGAGACTTCGGTACGGTTGGCACTTAAGACGCCGATCCTCCGCAACTCGGTATACAAGAAGTTTAGAGAGGGATTGATCCAGGCACTAGGGGGCAATCTAGGTGAGATCATCATTGGTGGGGCAGCCCTCAATGCCGAGGTGGCTCAGTTCCTCGACCGCATCAAGTTCCCCTACACCGTTGGCTACGGCATGACGGAGTGTGCGCCACTGGTCTCCTATGCTCAGTATAAAAACTATGTCTCTGGCTCATGTGGTAAGGAGCTGAAGATGATAGAGAAGCTGAGGGTAGCCGATGCCCAAGAGATTGAGGGGCAGATGGTGGGTGAGATCCAAGTGAAGGGGGAGAATGTCTGCCTCGGATACTACAAAAACCCACAAGCAACTGCCGAGCTCTTTACGGAGGATGGCTGGATGAAGACGGGGGACCTAGGCTATATTGCCAAGGATGGCAGCGTCTTTTTGAGAGGGCGCTCCAAGGCGATGCTCCTTGGCCCTAATGGGCAGAACATTTACCCTGAGGAGATAGAAGCGAAGATAGCGATGCTCCCCTTTATGAATGAAGCAGTAGTGGTACAGCGAGAGGGCAAACGGAATGTGGCGATTGTGACCATCGACCGAAAAGCACTCGAAAAGGCGGGCTATAAGAACGATGAGAAGGTGGAAGAGCTACTCGAAAGTAATCGCAAGCAACTCAATGAGAGCCTTGCCTCCTTTGCCCAAATCTCCAGCTTTGAAGTACTGGAGGGTGACTTTGAGAAGACGCCTAAGCAGAGTATCAAGCGCTACCTCTACAAATAAGGATTCGGAAGCCCTTATCTGGTAAGAGACTTTTTAGCAGTGCCCCTCCTCCTATTGAAGCGATAGGAGGAGGGGTCACGCATTAGAAATGTTTTATTAGTGGTATTTATCTGAGTACCTATGGGTAAGGACCTCGGCAGAGGTCCGACGGATCCTAGCCCCCACGTCGGAGGGGCGTCAGCCCCGAACGACTGGGGGATTAAGGGCATTCCTCCCCTATTCCACGACCCACAAGGGGTCGAATGGTGGGGGTGGGTCGGTTTTTTGTCCCCTAGTCATCGGCTCTACGAGCCTCGACTTAGGGGCTAGGATCCGTCTGACCTCCCACGAGGGGAGGTCATTCACGGTAAGATCTTTCTAGTGCGTAACCCCTGAAGTCCTTTAGGAGGAGGGGGCACTGGTGTATAATTATTTGAGTATCTTTGCATAGGTAATTAAGAAAATATATTAGGTTTGAATAATTATGATTCGTAATAAGAACTGTAATGAGGCGGTATGGAATGAAGTGTACACTCACTCCAAGCTGCCAAAGAACTTAGCGAAGCTAGAGGAGCTATCCCGCAATATCTGGTGGGTTTGGAGGAGAGAGGTAAGAAAGCTATTTGCCGAGATAGATGAGGAGAAATGGGAGGCTGTTCAGGCCAATCCTATTGAGATCCTCAATGGGCTGAGCAGTGCAAAGCAAGAGGAATTGCTACAGAATGCGGAGTTTATGGCTCGTCTCGACAAGGCCTATGAGCACTTCCAGGAATACCTTGCGGCACCTATGCGTAGCGATGCCCCTAGTGTGGCCTACTTCAGTATGGAATATGGGCTCAGCAATGTGCTGAAGATCTACTCTGGCGGTCTTGGTGTACTGGCAGGCGACTACCTCAAGGAGGCTAGCGACTCTCGCATAGACATGGTGGGCGTAGGCTTCCTATACAAGTATGGCTACTTTGACCAAGTCATCTCGGCCGATGGTGATCAGATTGCCCAATATAAGCAGAATGACTTCAATAATATCCCAGTAAGCCAAGTGACCGATGAGCAGGGTTTACCGATGACTTTAGAGGTCCCCTTTAGAGATCATACCGTTTACTGCAATGTGTGGCGAGTAGATGTAGGGCGTATCCCGCTCTACTTGATGGATACCTTCCACCCTAAGAATAGTGATTGGGATAAGGGAATTACTAGCCAGCTCTACGGTGGCGATTGGGAAAACCGTATGAAGCAGGAGTATCTGCTTGGTATCGGAGGCATTATGCTACTAGAGAAGCTAGGCATCAAGAAGCAAGTATACCACTGCAATGAGGGGCATGCTGCCTTCATTAATATTGAGCGTATGGCACAGCTCACCCAAAGTGGTATGGACTTTGATCACGCTCTGGAGATCGTTCGCTCTTCGGGGCTCTATACAGTGCACACGCCTGTGCCTGCTGGTCACGACTACTTTGATAAGGGCCTTTTCGATAAGTATATGGGTCACTATGCCGCGAAGCTAGGGATTTCGTTTGATGAGTTGATTGACCTTGGTCGTGAAAACCCTGGCTCCGACGAGAAGTTCTCTATGAGTGTCTTGGCGCTCAATACGGCTCAGGAGGCCAATGGTGTTAGCTGGCTTCACGGCAAGGTGTCGCAGCGGATGTTTGCCCCTGTGTGGAAGGGTTACTTCCCTAGCGAGCTACATGTGGGATATGTGACCAATGGGGTGCACTTCCCTTCGTGGACCGCTGTGGAGTGGATCCCTTTCTACAAGAAATATATCTCGGAGAATATACTTGATGATCAGGATAATCCTGACATTCTCAAGAAGATCAAAGAGGTCCCAGACAGCGAAATATGGGAGATGCGTAAAGAGATGAAATGCCGACTTATTCGCCATCTTAGGGCGAGCTACAAGGCAAGTCTCTCCAAGAGCAATAACGACCCCTCCTTTACTTACGAGGTGCTCGATGCCCTGAATCCCGATGCCCTTCTCATCGGTTTCGGACGCCGATTTGCCACCTACAAGCGTGCCCATCTGCTCTTTACCGACCTCGATCGCTTGGCACAGATTGTCAATAACAGTGAGCGCCCCATCCAGTTTATCTATACCGGTAAGGCGCACCCTGCCGATGGTGGTGGCCAGGGGCTTATCAAGAGCATCATCGAGATCTCTAAGATGCCACAATTCCACGGCAAGATCCTATTCCTAGAGAATTATGATATCCGCGTAGCTCGCCGATTGATCGCTGGTGTGGATGTATGGCTCAACACCCCTACACGTCCATTAGAGGCGTCGGGAACATCGGGCATGAAGGCGCTAATGAATGGAGTGCTCAACTTCTCAGTACTCGATGGTTGGTGGTATGAGGGGTTTGTGCCTGGAGGCGGTTGGGCACTGACCGACAAACGCACCTATACCGACCAAGGCCAGCAGGATAAGCTTGATGCCGTGACGATTTACAAGACCCTAGAGGATGAGATCATCCCGCTTTACTACGATCGTAGTGATGGCAAGGAGTACTCTACTGGTTGGGTGAAGATGATCAAGACTTCTATGGCGGAGATCCTCCCCCGCTTCACGATGCGACGGATGATTAATGACTATATCACCCGATTCTACCAGCCACTTGCTACACGCTCAGCAATGCTTGCGGAAAACAACTATGCAGCAGTCGATACTCTGGTGGAGTGGAAACAAAGTGTAGCCAATACATGGGATCAATTGGAGGTAATAGAGGTGAAGAGCACCAAGGATCTCAGTAGTCGTAGCTTTGAAGTAGGCGAAGAGATGGAGTTGCAAGTGGTGCTCGACCTACATCAGCTCTCCACTGACCTCAAGGTAGAGCTAGTCATCTCTGAATTCAATGCCGATAATATGATGACAGAGCTTGTAGATAACTATGCCTTTACCCTAGAGAGCAGTGAAGGTAGTCGACGCACTTACAAGCTAAGAAAGATGATCAATAACCCTGGTACTCGAAAGATCGCCATCCGCATCTCTCCTACTCACCAGCTAATGGCTCACCCTATGGACTTTGCTTATGTTCGTTGGGTATCGGCATTCTGATTCTTGAGCCAGTCTATTTTTAAAATATGAGAGCCATAGGGCAATAGCCTTATGGCTCTCATTGTATTGGGGCGAAGGTAGGGGCTACGCAGTCTTGGGATCTCCATAAAACCTCTATACAAGTAGAGCAAAAGTTGAGTTGCAACTAAGCAATCGGCGAGTTGCAACTAAGCATTTGCCGAGATGCAACTAACCGATTGCTTAGTTGCATCTCGGTAAACGCTTTTGTATAGTATTGAATTCCAGTCGGTTGAGAAGAGGGCTTTTGCGCCCCCTTTTTCGTCTGTTTTTGCCTTATTTCGCGGGTGGAAATTCTGTAAGATGAGTCCCCAGGGTAGGCTTCTACAATGCATAACCCCCGAAGTTTATCGCTAATTCATTTGCCTTTAGAAAAATATTAAGTATCTTGTCGTCATATAATAATAACTATCAAGCTTGCACAATAAATAGAGATGATTATGAGATTTGGATTGAGCAATCAGATTGCACTCACTCAGGTAGAAGAAAGACTGTACCGACCCTCCAATGCGTATGAAGAGGGGATTCTGACTAGCTTCGAGCGTATGCCGGTAACTATATCGCCCACCCCAGAGGAGGCGGCGGAGAGCATCGCCCGAACCATCTGCAAAGATATAAAGGCCAAAGGCAACCAGCCCTACACCATTATGCTTTCGGCTGGGACTAGCCCCGAGCCTATCTATAAGGCTCTTATCCGGATGCATGCTGAGGAGGGCATCTCTTTTGAGAATGTACACCTATTCCCTATGTACGAATTTGTACCCCTTCCCAATAAAGACACAGGCGTACTAGCACAGATCAAAGAGCACTTCGCCACACATGTGGGCATCCCTGATGAGCATCTTCACGGATTGGATAGCCAGCTCTCCAAGGAGGATGTGGGCCGTGCCATTGAGGAGTTTGACGACTGTATTCACCAGCTAGGGGGCATCGACCTCCTTATCACGGGGTTGGGCCGTAGAGGCTCTGTGGGGGTCAACTCTCCTGGCTCTATCTGGTCGCAGGGTACGCACTTGTCGGTACTGGATAGCACCTCGGTTCAGGAGGCCATTAGCACCTTTAATACTAAAGAGAATGTACCTCCTACAGCGGTGACTATCGGTCTAAAGAACTTGAGTGAAGCACGTAAGATAATCCTTCTCGCATGGGGCGAGGCCAAGGCCGAAGTGATCGCCAAGGCAGTGGAGGAGCCCATGACGGAGAGCTTGCCTGCTTCTTACTTCCAATCTCACAGCCACGTAAGAGTCTACACCGACCTACAGGCGGCCAGTCTGCTCACTCGTATCAATCACCCTTGGAGGGTCACCTCTATTGAGTGGACGCCTAAGCTGGTTCGTCGTGCCATTGTATGGCTTTGCCAGAAGATCAATAAGCCTATCCTGAAGCTGACCAATCAAGATTATTCCGACCATCAACTGGGAGAGCTACTTACGGTCTATGGCTCTGCCTATGATGCCAATATCAAGGTGTTTAATGATATCCAGCATACCATCACCGGTTGGCCAGGGGGCAAACCCAATGCCGATGACTCTAATAGGCCTGAACGTGCCTTGCCTGCTAAAAAGCGGGTGCTCATTTTTAGCCCACACCCCGATGACGATGTGATCTCTATGGGAGGTACCTTCCGCCGCTTGGTGGTGCAGGGGCACGATGTGCATGTAGCCTACCAAACTTCGGGCAATATCGCCGTGGGTGATGAGGAGGTGATCCGCTATCTCTCTTTCCTTCGCAATACCGCAGAGCACTTGGGAATGGCTGATAGCAAGCTCCACCAGCATGCCGAGGAACTCCGACACTTCTTGCTACACGAAAAGGAGGAGGGCTCTATCGAAACGCCCGAGGTACGCTTTTTCAAAGGAACTATTCGTGTAGAGGAGGCTCGCACAGCCGACCGCTTCATTGGAGTTAAGGAGGACCATGTACACTTCCTCAACCTGCCATTTTATGAGACCGGAGGCATCAAAAAGAACCCACCGACTCAGACCGACGTGGATATCGTGATCCAATTGCTTCGCGAGGTGAAGCCTCACCAAATCTTTGTGGCGGGTGACCTTGCCGACCCACACGGTACTCACAAGGTGTGCCTAGATGTCGCCCTAGCAGCTATTGACCAGGTGAAGAGCGAGGAGTGGTTCAAGGATACTTGGATCTGGATGTACCGTGGCGCATGGGCTGAGTGGGAGATCGACCATATTGAGATGGCAGTGCCTATGAGCCCCGAGGAGCTTCGCTTCAAGCGGAATAGCATCCTCAAGCATCAGTCGCAGATGGAGAGTGCTCCTTTCCTAGGTGATGATGAGCGCCTATTCTGGCAGCGCTCCGAGGATCGCAACCGCGCTACAGCACAGCTCTACCAAGACCTTGGCCTAGCTAGCTACGAGGCTATTGAGGCTTTCGTCCGCTACCATCCCATCGACTAATGATAGCCAACTGACTTGGCATATCAATATAAAAAGCTAGCCAGCTTCCCAATTGGGGAGCTGGCTAGCTTTGTTATTGATAAAGAGAAGTGCTTACTTCAGTGCACTCTGGAAGTAGCTCTGGCTAGCATAGCGGGCAAACTCTCTATCGTTGAGGAACTTAGTAGCCATACCTGGCTGCAGGCGTACTGCCTGACGTATACCCTCAGTCATCACATCGGTCTGAGAGGTACGAGCCCCCATCAATGCTTGTAGGTAGTATGTGGTAGCATCCTTAGCTACGATCTGATTGAGTAGCTGATTGGCACGATTATAGTCCTTATTAAGGATCTGAGCCAATACACCATTATTGGTTGCTACATCATAAAGTGCCTTGGCAGCCTCAGCATATTTACCCTTCTGTATATAGATCAGTCCAAGGGCCTCACCTAGCTCAGGCACATTGGTAGCCTGCCCGATCAGGGTCTCACCCTCCTCGAGGTTGCCATCTAGTAGCTGCAGTAGCCCTTGATTCATCTTTACCTCAGGGAGCTGAGCCTTGGTTGCAGCCTTTTGGAAGTAGCTACTTGCTGTAGCGTAATCGCCATTCTCATAGGCTAGCACGCCAAGGTTATTGTAGGCACGTGCATCGGCTGGGAATTGAGCCACCGCCTGATTGTAGATCCTACGTTGCTCTGCCTTGTCATTCGTTAGAGTCGCAGAGTAAAGGAGCTCCTCTACATTCAGCTTGCTTGGCTCGTTCTTTGAAAGTGCTGCGATCTCCTCATTGCTCTTACCGATGATCTCGATATTGGCAATCAGACGAGAGCGACGGAGCTGTGGCAAAATCTCATCGGCCAACTGACTAAAGACAGAAGAGATATTCTTAATCTCGCGCTCACGAGTCTCAGGATCCTTGTACATTGAGAGGACAGATAGGATCAGCTCCTTATCTTGAATATTGGACTGCTCCACTAGCTTCTGGAAACCTTCCCAGTCCTGAGCTGTATAGTGTACTGACATAGGCACCTCTACCTTGGCACGCTTGAGGTCTCGCCCAATGGTAGCAGTGGTGTTACGCTCACGCTGTGCCGAGAGCTTTTCATTGAGCTCGCGACCACCATCTGGTGAAGCATAGGCCTGAATCTCTACATCTACATTTTGGTTAGGTGTGATATTGGCACTCTCCACAATCCCTTTCCACTCACGCACATCGGCAGAGTTGAGCTCAGTGCTACGCACATTCGCTTGCTGGATAAGGAAGTGGATATCAGCATCGTACTTCTCCTTGATAATTCTCTGGAATGCGTCGGGAGCAATCGCAGGAGTGGTAAAGGCCGCACTAGCAAGAGCCTCAGTAGCCACAACACCCTCGCCGATCTTAACATCTGGAAGCTGTACCTCCTTGCCACGAATGCGTGCAGAGAAGATCAGAATAAGATCACTCTTTGCCATCTCTGGCTTGTACTTAAAGTTGGAGTGGATGGTCACACTCTTTGGCATACCATAAGGGATAGTGGTGGCATTTCCACGTACCTTCTCGCCTTGGAAGTTATAAGTGGTTCCCCACACTTCACCACCAGCATACTTAAGCACTGGCGTTACCCTCACCTCGGCATTCTTATTGAACCACTTAGCTGGGAAGTTGATGTTAATGGTTGCTGGCACCTCACCGCCAACTAGCACAAGTGGCTGAGGATCAACTGATACTTGCCTAGCATCGAGTGGCTTTAACTTGCCTGCACACGACGACATCAGCACTACAAGTGCTGCAAAGAGTGTGCTCAGCAGAAGATTCTTGATTTTCATAAAGTCAAATACTTATATAATTAAAACGTAAATAATTTCCACAGTTACAAATATACCCATTTTACGCCACATTATTAAACCATTGTCCTTCTAATATTGTGACTGTCGTGGCATTCTAAATAGCGAATTTTGTACGAAGTGCCATTGTCGTACATTTGTCAAATGTGCTGAGACTGTTGGACGAAGGATGAGATGCAAGGCCTGAGGATGAGGGCAAGGTGCACGCAGGGCACCAAGGCCCCACCAAGGGCGCTGGGAGCGTACTAGTGTACGTGACCGAGCCCGAGTCCCGAAAGCAACGCCGCAGATCGCCTTCGTGCGACAGTCTCAAATAGCGAACAGCCACATAGATAAACCATGTAGCTGTTCAGTAAATAATTTCTACCCTACCTAAAAAAGGGGTTAGTCTTATTCGTTGTAAGGAGCGAAGTCGCTCTTCTCTGCACCACAAACGGGGCAAACCCAATCCTCAGGAATGTCCTCAAATGGAGTGCCAGATGCAATTCCACCATCTTCGTCACCCAGCTCTGGGTCATAGATATAGCCACATGGCTCGCAAATATACTTCTGCATAGTCTTTTTATCTTTAGTGTTAAAAATATCAATATGAGTAGATAAGCCACCACTGCTTATCCTTGCCAAAGGTACCTAAAAATAGTGACATCGGGCAACCCTCTCCCAATATTATTACAGCCGAAAGTTTAGAGTGACTATTATCATTGATTGTATACGCCCCTCACGACCATGCAAGGCATAAAAATAGGGTGAGCCAAGTTTTTGGCTCACCCTATTGCCTCTAGTAAGTCTTCAATACGCTTACTTCACTTCTTCGAAACAAATCTATGTTGATTTACAGCGTATTGCAATTACATGGTACAAATATGATTTCTTAAATCGATTACAAACAATTTTTTTAGTAGTCAAATATAGAAATCTCATTGACTTCTATAAATGGTACCATAGAGTCTCGCTTCTTTGTATCACAAACCTGAAGAATGGGTAGTCCTGCTTTCAAGTAATCTTTTAACCAATCAAGATTCCATAAATCAACTGCATTTCCTTCTACCAATTGACATAAAGGTTCTTGATATGGATTACCTCCTGCTTCCATATCAAACTTGTAAGTAATTCTTTGTAGCCAGATTTGAATATGTCCAATATTGGGAAGAGAATTTAATTTTTCGCGCACTTGCTCTATTGCAGCTCTTTTTTCTTCATTAGTTTCTATTCTAGAAATGAGATTACTAATACAAGCTAACACAAGTTGGTGAACCTTAGGGCTGAGGATAGCTATTTCGACTAGAATTGCCACAAGCACGAGAATATTTTCTTTTATTGATTTTCTTTTCTCGATTCTTAGGCCAATATTGTTCAGTAGCCTAGAAATAGTTCCAGAATTAGGGTGCCGCTTTGCTATCGATAAGATGTAATATAATTCCTTTTGAAAAGAAGCAAATAGACTATTTAATTTTCTGTATGCAGGTATGTTCGTAATATAATACAGTTTATCTGGTTTAATTGCATCTTCTACGATATTTTCACTTAGTCTCGTTTTAGAGGCATTCATCTGGAAATTTAAGTCAGCAAGAACATTTTGTAGTATCAACGCAATTTTCTCAATTTCTTCTTTACTATTGCTAAATACTCTGTAATCATCTCTGTATCTGATAATCTTATATTCGTTTATATTCTCCTTTTGCAATTTATCCCTAAGCCTCTTGTCTGCATATCCAAGTATAATTTCAGCTATAAAATCAAAAAGGGCACTCCCTTGAGGAAGGCCATTAGTTTGACCATATTGCATTCCTTGAATATACGTGTCAATTGTATTCCCCAAGGAGGAGGCTTTTCCTCTTTTTGCTTTTGCAACATTTTTCCCCTCAATGGCCCAACCTATAGCATGAGTATAAATGCTACTATAACAGTTTGTTATGTCGGTAATGAACATATATTTGTACTGTATGGAAAGTTCTATTGTTCGCTGTTCAACATTTTCCCACCAATTTGATATCGTTGCACCTACAAGTGTTTTATCTTCCTCCTCTTTCAATCCAGGAATACTAGAGACTTCAATATGATCATCCTTAAAGTCTTGAAATCTCCTCTTTATTGTATTCCAATTAGATTTTGTTGTTATACTGCGAACCAGCAAATAGTACAAAAAAGGATTCGCTATCTGTAAGGGTCTGAAAGCATATCTCCCATCTTTATTGATGAGCATTTTATAATTTACCCCATCAAAATTGGACGGATACATCT
Source organism: Porphyromonas somerae DSM 23386 (assembly GCF_000372405.1). Classification (GTDB taxonomy): domain Bacteria; phylum Bacteroidota; class Bacteroidia; order Bacteroidales; family Porphyromonadaceae; genus Porphyromonas_A; species Porphyromonas_A somerae. The sequence goes on from NZ_AQVC01000007.1 coordinate 67,641, forward strand.
TTGCCGTTTTTAAACAACTGTCCAAGTCAGATTTACCGACCATTTTTTGTACATAATCTAATACTGGTTGAAAATTTAAATATACAGGAAGAGACAAACTACAATAATTTTCTGCATCCATAAAAAATTTCAAAGCTTTTTGAGGTGTTAGTTCCAAAACGGTTTTCATACACAAATCATAATAGCTATTTAATATTTAATCGTGGAGAATTTAGAGTATTATCCACTTACCTAACTTTGTAGGGCCTTCGTGTTTGATTAGCCCTTGCTTAGTCATATTCTTAATATGATATTTAATGCCATCAAGAGTAATGCCGATAGATTGAGCCAACTCCTTTTAGTAATTTTAGGCTTTGCCTGAATAGCTGCTAAAATTCTTTCTTGGGCCTTTCTTGGGCTTTTCTTGGGTAGTTTCTCCTCCAAAGCCTACTTCAAAATACTTTTGAGAAACGTTCTCAACTACTCGAAAAGCTGTAATCAATGAAAAATCAAAAGAGGCTTGCCCATTACCGTTTTCTTCCAACTCATTCTGAACTCGATAGACTCCACGGCTGAATCGGTTTACATAGCCCAAGACTTTCATTGCTTCGGCAATAAAGGAATTCCGATAATCACTCACATTGGGGAAATTGTCGGGACTGACCTTACCATATAAGCTGCCAGGGTTTTGGATCTCGATGCGGTCATCGTACTCATAAAATTGAATAGGTGCATTCCCTTCGTAGTCCCTGTGCATAATGGCATTCATCAACAACTCTCGAGTAGCCCAGTATGGGTACTTGGAAACTGTTTCTTCCCGAAGTACACTCACGGGAATAGGACGCTTTTGAGAGATACTTGTCTCGACAAAAGCATCAATCTTAGGCAATACCCTACAAAGATTTCCACTAAACTTATGTTCATTGAGAATATCACCCGCACGATCCTTACCCTTGAAGCGAACATATTGAATATACGCCCCATGTACGTGTCGCTCAGGATTCTTTCCAAATAGGACAATAGCCCCATTAGTCGGACAGTTATAGCGCAAATCATATAAGCCAAGGGAGGAAAGTTGATCCGTGATATCTCGTTTATCTTCAGCGAGAATATCCTCAGCCACAGCTTTGGGCAAAAACTCCTTATGAATGAGAGCTATATCCAAGTCATCAATGCTCGTTCCCAAACAAGGCATGGCATCAAAGGTACGAACATTGGAAAGTCGCCTTTCTGTGAGTATCTTTTCTTCTGCCTCTGTTGCTGTGCTCTTCCGAGGACCGACATGCACCCAAACACGACCACGATAACGCACGGGAGGAAACTCTGAAGGTTGAACTTCTGCAACCAATACATCCCCTTCATCAAAATGGAACTTTTCTACTGTCATGGTGGGCTGAGGGAGAATGTTGCCATCCGTCCGAATATTGGCAATCTGCAATAAGAGTTTATCATCAACCTGCAAACCTGACAACTCTCCATTGTCCTTGGCTCCAATAATGAGATAGCCATTCCTGCCACTACCCGAAATATCATTTGAGAAAGCACATATAGCCTGACAAAACTTATCCATATTGCCAGTCGATTCTGTTCTCTCAGTATTGTAGCTCTCCGTGTCTGAAAGCATTTGCAAAAGTTCCTTCTTCGTTATCATAATTTTCTCTTTTTTTATATGCAATATTGAGCAGTCTTTACCCATCCCATTTTGGAAGAATGTCTAATAATTTTAAAGTCCGCTTACGCATAAAATACTCATGCGTTCTCATTTTGACTGTTTATATCCAAAGTCATAATAGTAGAGTCATCAAATTCTTTTCCCTTATAAGTCATCTTTCATATCCAGCTCTTAACTTTCGAAACATATCGATTACTTCTAATACAGGTGCTATATCTTTTTTGCTTTCTGGTATAAAAGGTTCATCATCAGGGTTTAATGCTAAAGTTGCCATATCATCTAGTCTTATTTCCCAAGCATTTCGGAATTCGATAGTCGTAAACTTAAATGCATCGTTAAAATTTTCGGGCATTATTATCTGCTTATCGTTATCTATTTGAAATGCCGTAAACCAACAACCACCAAATTGTTTGTATAAACGCTCAAAAGTATCAAGATTCCAATTGTTTCTAGGCTTCATCGTGTGTTTTCGACACATAGAGGCAAAATAGCGCCTTTCTTTAATTCCTTCTTTTTTTACATCTGGAGCTACACATACTCGATACGATGTTGGATTGTCTTTATCAACACCTCTAATAATGTAGATGGTTACAGAAGGTGCTCCTTTTTCTGTTTTAGCCCTCCACTCTGTAATAATTTGCTTTCCACGTTCTAAATTTTCAAAAGCAAGCCCAAATATTGGAGGTGTAGATTTAAGTTTATCAAATACAAATCCACAACCGCTCCAACCAGCATCTTCCCATATATCCATCTCATTATTAATACTATAAAAAGATATTTTTTGTTTCTTATTACTGTAATTTTTAGGGTTATATTTGAAGTCCTTGTTCCGTAAAGGGTAAGTCTTATCTGATTCCTTTTTCCAATCCTCTATTTTGCTCTTAAATGTATTTCCAAGGACATTAGATATCGACTGCTTTACTTGCAATAAGTTACTTACTCTATCCATAAGTTTCTCACCGTCTTGTTTACACTGAAGCATCTTCATCAAATCTTCTTTTGACATAGAATTTCGACTTAAGAAAGATGCTATAAACATAGAAATACATTCCCACAAATCCTTGTCAGTATAATTCAAATTAATACAGAGCTCATATTCATTTGATCTTTCTAATGGTCTTAATTCTGATTTGCCCGTTGTTTCAGTAATTTCAATATACACTTTGGGAGTAATAGTTAATACTTCGAATATTTCCATTGTTGCTAGCATTGACTCGATTGCCCCCAAGAATATTTCCGCAACAATTTGGTTTTGACAACTGTTTTCATAAGTAACATATAGGGTGCAATTATTTACGGTTGTTTGCAACTTTACCTGTCCGTTAGTAGAAATATTCAAATCACATAAGAACTGCTCGAACACGGGTTGATTAAGCATTTTATCCTGCCAGCCATCTTGAGCAAAAATATTGCTAACTTCTTCATCTAATTCATCTGCATATCCTAGAGAAAACTTTAAATATCCTGAAGATTGAAACATTTCTATTCTTTCTAGTATATCTGGCAGAAAACTCATCACTGGATTTCCCAAATCAGATGCAGCGAAACGACATGCCCAAGCTCCATCATGAAGTATATTAGTCTTGTTAAAATTTTCCTCTTCAGCAAACTGTCCATTATGGGAAATCGTTATCATTAGTTCATACCAGTTCAAATACATAACAAGCCTTCCAAGCATTAACTCAATCTCACAAAGTTTCTGCAACACTGTCATTAAAAGATGTGGAATATTGCCTGAAGCGTAAAATGTTTTGAGCAATATCGAAGCTGCTTTTACTAGGTAAGCCATTGCACTAAAAGGTAAACCGATCTCATACATTGCAATACCCATCATGCCAGAAGTTTTGATTAACTCTTCCATACATTCTTCTTTTTCAAAAGGATGTATGCAAAAACTGAAATGACGAATTGCTTGCTTAAACCTTTTTTTATTCACTAAAGCTATGGCACGATCCATTTCTATTCTTGCAGCTGCTTGCTCTGAGTTTGTTTTCCTCACTATTGACGTAAGCTCATCAACAAAGTCTTCATATTTTGGATTATCATCAATCACTTTGTTTAAATTTGTAATTATTTGATATTGAGCTTCAAAGCTGATTTCAAGATGAGAAGGGGCTTCTAATAATAGCGGTCTGATTGCATCAATGTCCTCATTTATTGGTTCTTTAGATAATAAACGACTTATTAACCTTTGCTCGGCAATATACAAACGCAAAAATAAGAGACTAGAGGGCTTATCTCCTCTCTTTTCTAATGTATTACACAGTTCTTTTATGTATTTAATTTCCGGTTCTACCTTTTTTGAATCAATTAGCCCTGCTCGCTCTGCATTAATTAAATTAGTTAATATGTTTGTCATCTTCTCTATGCGAATAACAGAACAGTTATCATTTACGAATTCTTTAAGTTCCAAAAGATCCTTGTGAACTGCATCAATATCCTCAAACCAGAAGAAACTAGTCCAAGCATGATCATAGATTATATTGAACTTTTGTTGAGTGGAACCATGATGTTCACACTCACGTAACGCCCGACTAAAACGACCTTCAGTTTCTTTACGTGGACGCTCTAAACCTCTGCTGAGAATACAAGCCTCTTGCAATTCATCTATATAGCCTGTATCAACATCATTTATTTGACGGGATAAAATACTCTTTTCGATTTCCTCCAGTCGCTCCTGCCTCTGTTTATCCAAGATTCCTATTTTCTCCCTTTTCTTTTTGTACTCATCGGAAAAATTCAAACAATCCAAGGCTATGTCTTTGCATCCATGATGAAAGACTGCATTTATACACCAAAGTGCATCGAAAATCGAAACTTTAATATTGAATTTATTTGATAAATCTGTTTCAACATCAGCTCTTATACTGGACTTTATGAATTGATTCGAGAAAAAAAGAGCTCTCGTATATCCTCGTTTGGTATTTGCAATCTTTTCTATATCTGTTGTAACCTTTGGTTTCCACTGTTTTTTACAGCTAATAGCAAAAGCCCATTTCTCTTTTCCTGATGCACCACCATCAGCTACATACCATTTGTCTGAAATATCGGTCGTTATTTCGTAGGTTTCAGCATCCACCTTTCCATCACCACCTCCATCAGGACCCGTTTGAGGCTTGATGTTAGGTGTAATAAGTCTTTCGGCACATCTCACGATGAAATTCTCAAAATTGCTCTGCATCTTTTTAGTAGACAGTGTTTCGAGCTGTTTTTCAAATAATTCTTTTGTTAGAGGAATTTCGTACTCAATTTTCGAGTCAGAGAATTTCTCAGGTCTTAATTTACGATAATATGCGACGAGTTCATGCACTGTTGTAATTGTATTTGACTGTTGTTCCATTTTAGGTTCAAGTAGATAGTGTTATCTTATTATCTCTAATCATTATTCTATAATGTCTCTTGGTTTTACCCCCAATATCTCCGCAATCTGGAAGAGGGTTTCGAGGCTTGGTTGACGGCGGTTGCAGACATAGGCATTGACAATGCTAAAGCTTTTGCCGAGTTTTTCGGCAAGCCATGTTTGCTTGATTCCTTTCTCCTCAAGCACTTCTTTTATTCGATTCATGGGTTTATCCATCGCGTTCAATATTCTGTTTGATAGTGCAAAGATATGAAATAAAATAGCATATAAAAAGGGAATGAGGATTTATTTTCTCATTCCCTTAAATCTTTTAGTAGGTACAGAAAAGGAGGATTACCTTTTCTCCTAGCATATTGGTGGCTTCCGTCGTAACTGCTTTTTGGGTGGACATTATTCGGACGATCTCTTTCCAATAATGTCTGATTCCTTTTTCTTTCAGTTGTACACGTATGTTATTGACCACCCAGTAGGCGAGGAGTCCGAAGAAAAGGTGTGCTTCGGAGCGTTCGTCTGTTTGGTGGTATATGGGGCGTAGGTTGAGGTCTGTTTTGAGTTGACGGTTGGTACACTCTATCTCTCGTATAAGGTTGTAGTAGTCCCAGATGCTTTTCTCATCTAGAGTGCTGACATTCGTCCGAAGATAGTAGGCTCCATACTCTGCTATTGCCTGTTCCTCTCCATGTGGACTCCAAGAGAGGTCTGACATCAGCTTTGGATTGGCTGTGCTTCTTGTGTATTTAATGTCGCAGAATTTGGCAATGGAGGGGTGTTTCTGCATGGCTCGCCCGATGCGTTCAATCACCTTTTCATAGGTCTTGGTGCCGCCTTTTCGTGAGAGACTTTGCTTAGCTTTCGTCAGCTCCAGCTCAAATCGCTCTTTCTCTCTTTACTCCGTCCGAACTTAGCTTTTTGACTACTCCGCTTACTTCCCTCAAAATAGAAGTTGGTGAGATCAAAAAGTAGGATCCTATTCTCTTGATTGAATAGGTTGTCTGTCACTCGGCAAAGGTGCTGCTCCAGCTCGCTCTTGATAGCATATAGCTCAGGGGCAACATTGTACATAGCTCTATACCCAAGCGACTCTTCCTCCTCTCCGTAGACCAATTCACAGGTGGCGGAGTTGTCCCTAAGGATTGCACGGCTTTTAAACTCCGAGGAGCAATATACAGTGCGGACCATCAACATAGAAATGGCGGCTTTTATTCGTCGGTCGGACCAGCCTTGTTCCTTTAGAAACTCCTCTATCCGAAGTTGTCGGATAGATTGTAGGGTCATCCATTCTGCTCCAAGCTCCCTGACATCGGTGTGCTTAACGCTCTCTGAGTCAAGCATCTTACGGGCTTTCGCCTCCGACTCTTTGATCACCTGACGAGAAATATCAATGGCTCCGCTCTCTACATTTCACTCCAAAACCTACTGATGTGAAGGCGCGTCTGCTCACTATACTCATTAAATAGATCATCAAACAGAGCCACCTCATCTCTATGCTCCTGAAGGAAAGTAAGCCCTCTCCCAACGTCATGGACTTCTTCTGGCGTCAGACCAGACCAAAATCCGACGTTGAGCAGAATACGCGAACGCACTCTCCCCAACTTATCCCGAAAAGGCTCTTTGATGCGGTAGTACTTTTCGTCCTTGCCAGAATCTGGATTATATCTTGTCTGCGAAATAAAATGCATAGTGCCACAAAGGTAAGGATAAAAAAATCCACCGCTGTGTACTACATTTCGATTTCAAAAACAACTACCCTGATGAAATCAGCATTTCACTCCTCAAAACTCCCAAAAACCACCCCAAAATATACTCTAGGGGGCAAACTTGGGATAAGTCACTTTTCTAACCAGTTAATTTGTCCTTTGAATTAAAAATGAGTAACTTTGCCAAAAACAAAACCAATAATTTAACATTAACTATGTATAGAGGATTCAATTTATCATTAAGGAAAAATCAGTTCGAGCTTGGCTACTTCAAACATTTACAAGAAATAGGTTCTAAGAGTATCTTACTCCCCAAAAAAACAATTAAGGAAAAGATAAACTCTTTTGTAAGCGTTCATGGTTATCTTGATGGAAGTAAGATGCAAGCAAATTGGTTCCCGCAAGTCAAGGCTGATGTATTCATTTCGCACTCACACAAAGATGAGAAACTTGCTACTGCTCTTGCGGGCTGGTTAAAAACGATTTTTGGACTTACTACATTTATTGACTCGTGCGTTTGGGGATATTCGAATGATCTTCTAAGGCAAATCGACAATGACTTTTGCATCAATAATGATGGGCAAACATATAGTTATAACAAAAGGAATTACTCAACGAGTCATGTACATATGATGCTCTCTGTTGCACTTGCTCAAATGATAGACAACTCAGAGTGCTTATTTTTCTTAAATACGCCTAATTCAATTACACCAGATTCTATTATTAGTCATACCGAATCGCCTTGGATTTATTCTGAGATTACGATGTCTCAACTTATCAGAAAGAAGAATCTTGAAGAGTTCAGAAATCAGGCACTTATGGAATCTCGAACATTCTCTGATGGTGGGGCACTTAAAATCCAATACAATTTACCAACTGAACATCTTGTTGATATTAATGTAAATGATCTAATAAAATGGAAAGAAACATGGAAGAATATAGATTCGCATAGTGAACTTCCACAGTTTTCTAATGATTTAAGGGTTCACGCATTAGATAAATTATATGAAATAAAGAAACAATAAGATGGAGCGTAATAAAATATTGGAGGTTTTAGAAAGCTCAGCAGTACAAGCTCACATATCAATGCTTCAAGGCATCATTAATAGAATGGCCGGGAATAGTGCCAACTGTAAAAGCTGGACAATTACCCTAATTGCAGCGATGTTGGTCCTTCTTGTAGATCAGAACATGCAAATACCGAATGCATGGATTTGTTTCATTCCTATAGGACTATTTTACTTACTTGATTGTTATTACTTGGGATTAGAGCGATTGTATATCTCATCCCAAGAGAAATTCTTGGAACGCATTCATAAAGATGAAGACTATGAAGAATGTTTGTATAAAGTAAGAGAACTCAAAGGCGGATGCAAGCAAATTTGCAGTACATTCAAAGCAATGAAGTCTGTTTCCACAACTCCGTTTTATTTGATAGTGGCTATAGTCGTTTTAATCTTTGGCTACATTGCATAATGGGCCGTACAAGAAGAAAATACCAAGCTGAATTAGTCCGTTTCCAAAAGACTCTTAGAAAACCCATTCGCAACGTGTTATCAGTAATGACCAAAGGGTTTTTATTTGAAGATTTTTTATCCGAGTTTAAGATTTTGTACTCGTATCTATGGGATGATGTTTGTTCCAAGGCTAAGGAGTATCAAAGAATGGATGAGGGTTTGAAAAAGAAAGGATTTCCCAAGCGATATTTCTTTCCGTCTCCTGATAAATACATCAAAAAAGTATCAACACCAATAATAAACAATAGCGCACTGCATGATAAACTTATCTTGCACTCCGAAGAAAGGGAGAAATTCAGAAATTCTCTGCTTAGAGAATGTGCGAAGAAAAGGGAGAAAAGAGAGGCTAAATTAAGAGCAAACCAAAAATACATACAGGAGGCAACCCCCTCTTATTCAAACTACTATATCCAGACCTATTTTCTTTGCAAACACGCTGATCCTACTGATGTTGACACCCGATATGCAATCTTAGTCGAAGCCTCTAAGTATAAAAGTCCTGTTACCATAAAATTCCTTCACAAAGTAAACGCTTCGGAAAGAAACTACCATCTTCGATATTTTGCATTCCTTACTTTACAAAAATTTAATGAAAAGGAAGTTCGCTTGAGAAAAAATAGAAAGAAAAAAAGAGCAGGGGATACGGAAGTGCCAAAACCCATCAATACTCCGGACGATTTAATCCGATCCATCTATAATTCCCAGTTAGAGCGAATGAAAGAGTATGATTTATTTCTCTCTCATAGTTCCATTGATAGTGAGTTACTTCTAAAGCTAAAATCAATACTGAATCATAGTAATATTAACGTTTACATAGATTGGGTTTGTGACAGAAACGCACTAAAACGAGAACTTACGAATGTCAACACAGCCAACACCATTATTGAAAGATTGAAATCATCAAAGGCTCTGCTTTATGTGCATACAAAAGCAAGTCAAAATTCAAAATGGATACCTTGGGAACTCGGCTTCATCCATGCGATGAAAGGCAAGATTTGCATTTACAACCCTGAAAATATCGACAAGGAACCCTACATGGAAATATATCCAACCGTGATTGTTAAAGGAGAAAAATTATTTGTGGAAACAGAAGAAGGACAAAAGCCTATAAAAGAATGGATTGTCGGTAGTATCCCAAAAAGTGTGTAAGGCAGAATGCCTCTTTGAACTGCAAATGTACTTATTTTTTTCGCTTTGCTTCCCATAAACGACAAAGATAGACCAAGAAAGAATTAAGGCAAGGCTGTCGTAGCGCAGCGGAGACACCGCCTTGCCGTATTCTTTTTGGTTGATAGCTTTGTGTTGGGAAGTAAAGCGCATCTCGTTATCTTTCTGAATGTTATAGCTTCCTCAGTCCACCTATAAGATCGCCTATTCTCTTCCCTAAATAGGAGGAATTAAGGGCGATGCTCCCTACCAGATGAAGTGCAGAATCAACACTTGGAAAGGCGCATTTATAGGTCGCTCCCTTCTTTATTTGCGATTAAAGCGCTCTATCCAGT